>JAQGMS010000152.1 GCA_028292245.1 Ramlibacter sp. | reverse complement strand
GTGACCGACGCGACCGACTGGCGGGTGGAATACCCGTTCGTCGTCCTCACGCCCGATACCGAAGCGGAGATGGCCGGCCTGGTCAAAGGCTGCATCGAGCTGGGGCTCACCATCATTCCGCGCGGCGGCGGCACCGGCTACACCGGCGGCGCCGTGCCGCTGACCTGGAAAAGCGCCGTCA
Organism: Ramlibacter sp.; assembly: GCA_028292245.1. Classification (GTDB taxonomy): domain Bacteria; phylum Pseudomonadota; class Gammaproteobacteria; order Burkholderiales; family Burkholderiaceae_C; genus Ramlibacter. Next base: position 8,346 of record JAQGMS010000152.1, on the reverse strand, counting down.
TCAACACCGAGAAGCTCGAGGCGATGACCGAAGTCGAGTTCGTGGCTATCCCCGGCCATGAGCAGCCCAAGCCCACGGTGTGGACCGAAGCCGGCGTGGTGACGCAGCGCGTGGCAGACGCGGCCGAGCGAGCGGGCTATGTGTTCGCGGTGGACCCCACGTCGGCCGAGGCCTCCTGCATCGGCGGCAACATCGCCATGAACGCGGGCGGAAAGAAGGCCGTGCTCTGGGGCACCGCGCTGGACAACCTGGTCTCTTGGCGCATGGTGACGCCGCAGGCGCAATGGCTCGAGGTCACGCGGCTGGACCACAACCTGGGCAAGATCCACGACGCCGACATGGCCAGCTTCGAGCTGCGCTATTTCGAAGCCGATGGCAAGACGCCGGTGCGCACAGAGCAGCTGAATATTCCGGGCGCCACCTTCCGCAAGGAGGGGCTCGGCAAGGACGTCACCGACAAGTTTCTCTCCGGCCTGCCCGGCATCCAGAAGGAAGGCTGCGACGGGCTGATCACGAGCGCGCGCTGGGTGGTGCACCGCATGCCCAAGCACACCCGCACGGTGTGCATGGAATTCTTCGGCAACGCGCGGGACGCGGTGCCCAGCATCGTCGAGATCAAGGATTTCATGTTCGCGGAGCAGTTGCGCTCCGGCGTGCTGCTCGCGGGCCTGGAACACCTGGACGATCGCTACCTGAAGGCTGTGGGCTACTCCACCAAGTCCAAGCGTGCGGTTCTGCCCAAGATGGTCCTCGTGGGCGATATCGCCGGCGACAACGCCGACGACGTCGCCCGGGTCACCTCCGAAGTCGTGCGAATCGCCAACTCGCGCAGCGGCGAAGGCTTCATCGCCATCAGTCCCGAGGCGCGCAAGAAGTTCTGGCTGGACCGCAAGCGCACCGCGGCGATCAGCAAGCACACCAACGCCTTCAAGATCAACGAGGACGTGGTGATCCCGCTGCCGCGGATGGCGGAATACAGCGACGGCATCGAGCACATCAACATCGAGCTGTCGCTGGCCAACAAGATCAAGTTGGCGGATGAACTGGAAGCGTTCTTCGCGCGCGGCAACCTGCCGCTGGGGAAGCAGGACGACGCCGGCGAGATCCCCTCGGCCGAGTTGCTGGAAGACCGCGTGGCCCAGGCGCTCGAACTGGTGCGCGACGTTCGCGCGCTCTGGCGCGGCTGGCTGGAAAAGGTCGACACCCTGTTCCCGCAATTGCAGGACCACAGCTTGCGTGCAAGCTGGAAGACCCAGATTCGCGCGCCGCTGCAGAACATCTTCGCCGGCGAGCCGTTCGCCGCCATCCTGGCCGAATGCACCGCCATCCACAAGCGCGTGCTCAAGGGCCGGGTCTGGATCGCGTTGCACATGCATGCCGGGGACGGCAACGTGCACACCAACATCCCGGTCAACAGCGACGACTACGAGATGCTGCAGGCCGCGCACGCGGCGGTGAAGCGCATCATGGTGCTGGCGCGCGCGCTGAACGGAGTGATCTCGGGCGAGCACGGCATCGGCATCACCAAGCTCGAATTCCTGACCGACGAAGAGCTCAAGCCCTTTGCCGACTACAAGCAGCAGGTCGACCCGGAAGGCCGCTTCAACAAGGGCAAATTGCTGCGCCATGCGCAGGCCGATTCGGCCACATCTGTCTATGCCGACCTGACCAACGCCTACACACCCAGCTTCGGCCTGATGGGGCACGAGTCGCTGATCATGCAGCAGTCCGACATCGGCGCGATCGCCGACAGCATCAAGGATTGCCTGCGCTGCGGCAAGTGCAAGCCGGTGTGCGCCACGCATGTGCCGCGCGCCAACCTCCTGTACAGCCCGCGCAACAAGATTCTCGCGACGTCGCTGCTGGTGGAGGCGTTCCTGTACGAGGAGCAGACGCGCCGCGGCGTCTCGATCAAGCACTGGGAAGAATTCGAGGACGTGGCGGACCACTGCACGGTCTGCCACAAGTGCGAATCGCCTTGCCCGGTGAAGATCGATTTCGGCGACGTGTCGATGAACATGCGCAACCTGCTGCGCAAGATGGGCCAGAAGAGTTTCCGGCCTGGCAACGCTGCGGCGATGCTGATGCTCAACGCCACCAGCCCGCAAACCATCAAGTTCATGCGCAGCGCGATGGTGGACGTTGGCTTCAAGCTCCAGCGGCTGGCCAACGACCTGCTGCGCGGGCTCGCGCGCAAGCAGACCGCCAAGCCGCCGTCGACGCACGAGATGGCGCCGATCAAGGAACAGGTGATCCACTTCATCAACAAGAAACTGCCGGGCGGATTGCCGAAGAAAACGGCGCGCGCGTTGCTGGACATCGAGGACAAGGACTACGTCCCGATCATCCGCAACCCGAAGGCGACGACTTCGGAAACCGAGGCGGTGTTCTATTTCCCGGGCTGCGGTTCCGAGCGCCTGTTCTCGCAGGTGGGCCTGGCCACGCAGGCGATGCTCTGGCACGCCGGCGTGCAGACGGTGCTGCCGCCGGGGTACCTGTGCTGCGGCTACCCGCAGCGCGGGTCGGGCCAGTTCGACAAGGCCGAGAAGATCATCACCGACAACCGGGTGCTGTTCCATCGCGTGGCCAACACCTTGAACTACCTGGACATCAAGACCGTGATCGTCAGCTGCGGCACCTGCTACGACCAGCTGCAGGGCTACGAGTTCGACAAGATATTCCCGGGATGCCGCATCGTCGACATCCATGAGTACCTGCTCGAAAAGGACATCAAGCTCGATGGCCAGGGCGCCTACATGTACCACGACCCCTGCCACAGCCCGATGAAACTGCAGGAGCCGATGAAGACCGTCAAGGCGCTGGTTGGCGACAACGTGCGCAAGTCCGAGCGTTGCTGCGGCGAGTCGGGCACGCTGGGCGTGACCCGCCCCGACATCTCGACCCAGGTGCGCTTTCGCAAGGAGGAAGAGCTGCGCAAGGACGAGGCGGCCTTGCGAGAGGCCGTGAAGGACGCGCCCGGGGCCGCGGGCGCCGTCGGCGCGGGGGGCAACATCAAGATCCTGACCAGCTGCCCCAGCTGCCTTCAAGGCCTCACGCGCTACGGCAACGACCTGCAGAACGGCTTGCTGGAGGCCGACTACATCGTGGTCGAGATGGCCAACCAGATCCTGGGCGACAACTGGATGCCCGATTACGTCGACGCCGCCAACAGCGGCGGCATCGAGCGCGTGCTGGTCTGATGAAAGTGCCCGGCTGTCCGCTGTGTGATGGTCCTGGCGGCCAGCTGATATTTGCGGGCCGGAAGTTCCGCCTCATCCGCGCAGACGAAGCGGGTCTGCCGGCCTTCTACCGGCTGGTCTGGTCCGATCATGTGGCCGAGTTTTCGGATCTTTCGCGCGAGGATCGGCAACTGTGCATGGACGCTGTGGTGCGGGTCGAGGAACTGCTTCGCCTGCACCTGGCTCCGGCCAAGATCAACCTGGCCGCGCTCGGGAACGCGGTGCCGCATTTGCACTGGCACATCGTCGCGCGCTTCGCGTGGGACAGCCATTTCCCGGCGTCGGTATGGGCGCCCGCGCAACGCGAGGCACCGGCCGCGGCCGTCGCCGCAATAGAGCGTGCAAGGCCCGCTCTGGAGAAGGACCTCGCCAACCTGCTTGGCTAGCCTGTCGGGAAATCGCACGGGTTCGTGAATTCCGCACGCGTAAACCTCGGGCAGTGGGGCAACTGGCCGTGGTTGTCAATCGCACAACCGTGTATAACCGTTGAGGCACAGGTATTCAGAGGAAAGAAAGGTCTCCGGAGGTTAGCCATGGTCCCCGAGCAAATCCGAAAGTCGCCCCTGGCCAGTACCCTCGTGGGAGCAATCCTGCTGTTGGCTGCCGCCGGTGCCGGTGCGCAATCGGCCGGCGAAGTCGAGTTTTCCCGCGGCGTGGGCTTTGCGCAGACACCGGGCCAGGCCCCCCGCACGCTCGGCAAGGGCTTGCCGCTGCGCGAAGGCGACCGGCTGACCACGTCCGACGGCGCGTCGGCAATCATCAAGCTGGAAGACGGCACCCGCATGACGGTCCGCCCGAATTCCGAACTCGTGCTGCAGCAGTACCAGTTCAAGGAAAACGCGCCCGACAACGGCATGCTGATGCAGCTGGTGCGCGGCGGCTTTCGCGCGGTGACCGGGCTGATTTCCAAGAATGCCCCGAACGCCGCGCGCGTGCAGACCAATACGGCAACCATCGGCATCCGCGGCACCGATTTCGACGCCCGGGTCTGCGTCCGCGATTGCGGCGCCGAATCGGCGCTGGTCGCGGCTGCGGCGCGCCCCAACGCGGTCCTGGCCAGCGCCAAGGTGATTTCCTCGCAAGGCGAGATCAACGCCACCGATGGCTCCGGCCAGCGCCGGCGGCTGGTCGATGGCGGCAGCATCTATCCCGGCGACCTTGTCGAAACGAGCAACGGCACGCGCGCCGTGCTGGCGTTCCGCGACGACACCCGCATCACGCTGGGCGCCACCACGCGGTTTCGCGTCGACAACTTCGTCTACGACGAGCAGAACGCCGGCGAAGGGCGCTTCCTGGCTTCGGTACTCAAAGGCTCGGTGCGCGCTCTCACGGGCCTGATCGCCAAGGCCAACAACCGCAACGTGGGCTTTTCCACTTCCACGGCCACCATCGGGATTCGCGGCACCGGCCTGGACATCAATTGCACCGGTGCTTGTGCCGGTGAAGCCGGCGGCTCCGACTCGGGCCTCACGCTCTTCACCTGGCTGGGCTCGATCGCCGTTACCCAGTCAGGGCAGACGGCGCTGCAGGTGCTGCAAGCCGGCCAGGGCCTCTTCATCTCGCCCAGTGGCGTGCTGCAGATCAACAGCCAGCCGCCGATGGACGGGCCGCGCCCGGATGGCGTGACCGTTCCGCCCAAGTTGTTTTCCAGCGACACGGTGTCGGACGCGGAAGAGGGGCTCTTCGTCTTCGTGCGCGATGGCCACATCGAGATCGCGACCGCCGGCGCGGTGCTGCACCTGGGCAAGGGCGAGGCGGGATTCGCGGGCAACAACGGCGATACCAAGCGCCCGGTCAACATTCCCAAGTTCATCGATTTCGACAAGCTGCCGCTGCCCAACTCCAGGAACCCGCTGCTGGTCAGCGTGCTGTCCGAGTCCGGCATCAAGCCCAACAACATGTGCAAGTAGCCACGCTGGGGTGACAAGGCAGGCGGTCCGATGAGACAATTCCGCTCATCCGGATCTACAAAGCAAGAGGGGCGAGAACAATATGGTCACAGGGTCTAGTGCGCCCCGGCCGCGCGTTGTCGGTCGCGCCCGGCTGAACCTGCTTGCATTGGCGTTGTCTGCGGCTGCGGCCGGGGCTTTCGGCCAGGCACCCGGGGCCGCTCCCATGGCAACGGCCGCGCCGTCACCCGTCTTCGCGATCAAGGGGTTCAAGGTCACCGGCGAAAACCCGTTGGGCGACGGCGAGACTTCGCGCGTGCTGGCGCCGTTCCTGCGCACCGACGCGACGATAGAGACGCTCCAGAAGGCCACGGCCGCCCTGGAAACGGCGTTGCGCGACAAGGGCTTCGGCCTGCACCGTGTAGCCTTGCCGCCGCAGGAAGTGGGCGACATGGTGACGCTGAACATCGTCAAGTTCACCATCGCCAAGGTCAACATCGAAGGCCGGAACATCTACGACGAGGGCAACGTCCTGCGCACGCTGCCCGAGCTGCGCGAAGGCGAGAGCCCCAATTTCAAGACGCTCGCGATCCAGACCGCGATCGCCAACGAGAACCCGAACAAGCAGGTCCAGCTCGGCCTGCGCGAATCCGACGAGCCCGACAAGATCGAAGCCACGATCACGGTGAAGGAAAGCCGGCCCTGGACTTTCGCTGCCAGCCTCTCCAACGGCGGCACCGAGTCCTCCGGCCGCGACCGGCTCACACTGTCCGGCGGGCACACCAACCTGTTCAACCGGGACCACCAGTTCGTCGGCGCCTACACCACCTCCATCCAGCGCACCAGCGACGTGAAGCAATTGGGCCTGTCGTACAAGATTCCGCTGTACCGCCAAGGCGGCGTCATCGGCGCGAGCTACACCCGCTCCGACGTCGTCGGCGACTTCGGCACCTTCACCAGCACCGGCGCCGGACACACGGTGGGCGTGAACTACACGATCTACCTGGCGCCCGAGGGCGGCCACCGCAGCTACGTCACGATCGGCCTGGAAGACAAGGTGTTCGACGCGACAACGATCAGCGGGACCACGATCGGCGTCGACCGCCGCAGCCGTCCGATCACCGTGGGCTATACGGCTCGCACCGAATCGGACACGTCGGTCTGGGGCTACAACGTCGACTTCGCCCTCAATACGGCAAGCGGCCGGGGCAATGATCTCGACTCCTACCAGAACGAGACCAAACGGATCGACACCGTGCACTGGAAGGCGCTGCGCGGCGGCGTCCACTACACCGCGCCGCTCGCGCAAACCTGGCTCTGGTCGGCGCGTGCGCAATACCAGTACAGCCCCGACGTCTTGATATCGGGCGAGCAGTTCGGCCTGGGCGGCCTGGGTTCGGTGCGGGGAACCAGCATCGACAGGCCGATGACGGGCGACACCGGCCTGTTGGGCACGGTCGAAGTCACGACGCCCGAGCTGATGACGGGGCTGCGGCTGCTGGGCTTTGTCGATGCCGGCTGGCTGCACAACAACAAGCCAAGCGACTTTGACAAACCCTCCTCGGATCATTTGGCAAGTGCCGGTGTCGGTCTGCGGTTCGCCCACGAGCCGTACGCCGTTTCGCTCGACTACGGCCGGCTGCTCAATAGCAGCCGCGTTCCCCTCACAGTGAATTCCTCCTCGCCCCAGCGCGGCGACGACCGGTTCTACGTCAACCTGTCGGTGCGCTTCTAGGCGCATTGCCTCCGCGCTGCGGCCGGGGCGTAAACTCGCCAGCCATGGCCGGCCTGACTTCCGAAACTCCCACCCCGCGTTCGATGACTGTGCATGGGCAATCGCGCGTGCTGGAGGTTTCGTTTTCGGATGGGGCCGAGTTCCGCATCCCGTTCGAGCTCATGCGCATCTATTCGCCCTCGGCCGAAGTGCAGGGCCACGGTCCCGGCCAGGAAGTGCTGCAGACCGGCAAGCGCGAGGTCGATCTCACCGCGCTGGAGCCGATCGGCAACTACGCCGTGCAGCCGACGTTTTCCGACGGCCATGACACCGGCATCTTTTCCTGGGATTACCTGTACTTCCTGGGCGCTCAGCAGGACAGGCTCTGGGCGGAGTACGAAAAGCGGCTGCGGGAAGCCGGCGTCGAACGCGACGCGCCGATGCCCGACAAGACCGGACACGCGTGCGACCATTGATGCGCTTTTCGGACAGATTCCCTGTCCTGGTGCGGGGTTGTGCCGCACGCCCCGCGCGATTGCCCTAGCATCTGGCCATGGGCAGTACGCATTTCGGTTTCGAATCGGTCGACGAGCGCGACAAGGCGCGGCGGGTGCGCGGCGTGTTCGACTCGGTGGCGCCGCGCTATGACCTGATGAACGACCTGATGTCGATGGGCCTGCACCGCGCGTGGAAGGCCTACACGGTCCTGACCGCCAACGTCAAGCCGGGCTACCACGTGCTGGACATCGCGGGCGGCACCGGTGACCTGGCGCTGGCCTTTGCCAGGAAGGCCGGGGCTGCGGGCCGGGTCGTGCACACCGACATCAACGAGGCGATGCTGCGCACCGGCCGGGACCGCCTGCTCGACGCCGGCGTGTCCCTGCCGACGCTGGTGTGCGACGCCGAGAAGCTGCCGTTCGCCACTGGCGGCTTCGACCTCGTGAGCGTGGCATTCGGGCTGCGCAACATGACGCGCAAGGAGGCGGCGCTGGCGGAGATGAACCGGGTGCTCAAGCCCGGCGGCAAGCTGCTGGTGCTGGAGTTTTCCAAGGTGGCCAAGCCGCTGGAGAAGGCTTATGACTGGTACTCCTTCAAGGTGCTTCCGCAACTGGGGAGGCTGGTGGCCGGCGACGACTCGAGTTATCGCTACCTGGCCGAATCGATTCGCATGCATCCCGGCCAGGAAGAACTGAAGGCCCTGATGAAGAAAGGCGGGTTCGGCCATGTGGACTATCACAACCTGACGGGCGGGGTGGTGGCCCTGCATGTTGGAATCAAGTGCTGAGGCGCGTTTGCGCCATGGAGACAATATGAAATTCTGGTCCTGGATATTTGTGGCAATCCTGGCGTTCGGCAGCCTTGATGCCGACGCGGCGCGCCGGCTGGGCGGTGGCGGCTCGGTCGGCAAGCAGTCGAGCAACGTGAGCCAGCGCGAAGCCGCGCGCCCGGCTCCGGGCGCGCCGGCCAACGCGAACCAGGCCAGCCCGGCTGCGCAACCCGCGCC
>JAQGMS010000132.1 GCA_028292245.1 Ramlibacter sp. | reverse complement strand
GCCGCCGTCGGCGCGGCGGAGACCCGCGAGCACCGCGGCATGCGCCGCATCGACCGCGGCCGCGCCCGAATGGTCGATCGCGAGCGCCGCGACACCCGAGGAACGCAGCCCGCGCAGCGCGGTCTCGAGATCGGGATCGCTCCAGCGCGTGTCGGTGTCGAAGACGTCGATCACGTCGAGGCCCGCCGCACGCGCGCCAGGTCATCACCAGGATCTGGCCGCCGGGTCTCGCGACGCGCCGCGCCTCGGCCAGCGCGCGGGCGGGATCGGCGGCGTGCTCGAACGCGTTGAAGGCCGAGACGACGTCGAACCGACCGCTCTCGAACGGCAACGCCTCCATCTCGCCCGCCCGCAGATCGGCATCGGGCAGGCGCTCGCGCGCGATCGCGAGCAACGGTTCGGATGCGTCGAGGCCGGCGACCACCTCGTCACGCCGAGACCGTGGATCTCGCGATCGCCTTCGCGCAGCTCGACGGCGGGCTGGGCTGGCCGCACGACCACGACGCCGCGGACGGCTTCGCGCTGCTCGCGGCCGTCGAAGGTCGGCTCGAGGATGCGGCGGTGCTCGTCGGCCATGCCGATGCGGTGCATCGCCACGGCACGATGCTGCGCGACCCGATCTCGGCCGGCGCGATGCGCAGGGTGGCGCAGATCCTCGAGGTCGCGATGGCGTCGGGCCGGCGCCGTGAGCTCGCCGAAGAAGGGCGCGCGCTGCAGCCCGAGACCGCGGCGCGGCTCGCGCTGCCGGGCTGGCGCACGTAGCGTTCCCGGGCATGCCGGCAGGCCGGCAGCGCACGCTGTCGCTGGCCGACAATCGGCTCGCGCATCCGCGCTCACCGACGGGCCTCGCCGCCCGCCAGATCCCCGACGGAGAATTTCATGGCCGATCCCACCGACAACGACGACCGCCGCGACGCGCCGGCGGGCATGAAGAAGGGCCTGACGCACTACGGCGACACCGGCTTCTCGCTCTTCCTGCGCAAGGCGTTCATCAAGGGCGCGGGCTACACCGATGCGGCGCTCGACCGCCCGGTGATCGGCATCGCCGACACCGGCAGCGACTACAACCCCTGCCACGGCAATGCGCCGCAGCTCGTCGAGGCCGTGAAGCGCGGCGTGATGCTCGCGGGCGGCCTGCCGATGGCGTTCCCGACGGTCTCGATCCACGAGAGCTTCGCGGCGCCGACCAGCATGTTCCAGCGCAACCTGATGTCGATGGACACGGAGGAGATGATCCGCGCCCAGCCGATGGACGCCGTGGTGCTGATCGGCGGCTGCGACAAGACGGTGCCGGCGCAACTGATGGGCGCGGCGTCGGCCGGCCTGCCGGCGATCCAGTTGATCACCGGCTCGATGCTGACCGGCTCGCACCGCGGCGAGCGGGTCGGCGCCTGCACCGATTGCCGCCGCTATTGGGGCAAGTTCCGCGCGGGCGAGATCGATGAGCAGGAAACCGCCGACGTCAACAACCAGTTGGTGGCCAGCGTCGGCACCTGCTCCGTGATGGGCACGGCCAGCACGATGGCCTGCATCGCCGAAGCGCTGGGCATGACCGTTCCGGGCGGCGCGTCGCCGCCGGCGGTCACGGCCGACCGCATCCGCGTCGCGGAAGAGAGCGGATCGCGCGCCGTGCAGATGGCCAAGGACCGTCTGACCATCGACAAGATCCTCACGCCCGCTGCTTTCGAGAATGCGATGCGCGTGCTGCTGGCGATCGGCGGTTCCACCAACGGAATCGTTCACCTGGCGGCGATCGCGGGCCGCGTCGGCCTGGAGATCGACATGCAGGCGCTGGACCGCATGGGCCGCGAGACGCCGGTGCTGCTGGACCTGAAGCCCTCGGGCCAGCACTACATGGAGGACTTCCATCACGCCGGCGGTGTGGCGACGCTGTTGCGCGCGCTCAAGCCGCTGTTGAAGCTGGAAGCACTCACGGTGACGGGGCGCACGCTGGGCGAGGAACTGGAGCGCGCCGGGCCCGGCTTCGCGCAGGACGTCGTGCGGAGCATGGACCGGCCGATCTTCCCGCAGGGTGGTATCGCCGTGCTGCGCGGCAACCTGGCGCCGGGCTGCGCGATCATCAAGCAATCGGCCGCCGACCCCCGATTGATGGAACACGAAGGACGGGCGGTGGTGTTCGAGAACGCCGAAGACCTGGCCAACCGGATCGACAGCGATGACCTGGATGTTGTGGCGGACGACGTGCTGGTGCTCAAGAACATCGGCCCCAAGGGCGCGCCGGGGATGCCCGAGGCCGGCTACATCCCGATCCCGATGAAATTGGCGCGCGCGGGAGTGAAGGACATGGTGCGCATTTCGGATGGCCGCATGAGCGGCACCGCCTTCGGAACCATCGTGCTGCATGTGACGCCGGAGGCGGCAGTGGGCGGGCCGCTGGCGCAGGTGCGCAACGGCGACCGCATCCGGCTCAGCGTGAGCAAGCGCGAGATCAGTCTGCTCGTGCCCGACGCGGAACTCGCCAAGCGAATGAAAGAGAACGTGGTGGCCGAACCGCGAGCCGAGCGCGGCTACCTCAAATTATTCCTGCAGACGGTGACGCAGGCTGACCAGGGCGTCGATTTCGATTTTTTGCGCGCGGCCCGCATCACGGGGAAGATTCCGCGCTCCTGACCCTTCGCCTCAATGCAGGCCCACCGCCTCGACGGCGGGAACGGAGAGTTCGCGGCCGACCATCGCGCGGGCATACAGGTAGTTGTTCCGCGCGCTGTCGCTCAGCTGGTCGAGATCCACCCGGCCCAGGCCATCGCATGGGAACGCGTACCCGCGCCCGGGATCGAACAGCGACCGGAAGCACAGTTGGTAGGCACTGGAAGTGGACTGGGTCATGTCCCTTCAACGAAACGCCGGAGGCCCCTGCCGACCCGCCGATGCAAAGAGTTCGTGAAGACTGTTACGGCTAGCGCGCCGTGACCACCCGTCCGCGCTGCGCGAACAACGAAGACGCGCTGCTGCTCATTGCCAATTCCCGCGCGGCCGACAACAGCGGCGCGCCGAGCTCCAGCATCCGCTGCGGCGTCAGCCTGATCAAGGGGCCGGCGATCGTGATCACCGCGATCGCGGGCTGGTCGCGCCGTTGTACCGGCGCCGCCATTGCCGTCATGCCGGGTGCATACATCTCGTTGATGAGGCTGAACCCGCGCTTGCGGTCGTCGTCGAGGATCTTCATCAGGGCCTTGAAAGTCGTGGGCGCCTTGGGTCCGAACTCCTTGGGATCGCCAAAGCCCTGCCTGGCGACCAGTTCCGAGGCACGCTCCTGGGTCAACGTCATCAGCCATGCGTGGCCGCCGGCACTGCAGGACAGCTGGACGTCGATGCCCATGTCCGAGTCATAGCGCAAACCCGAACGCGCACCCTGCGCCTTGGCCACGAACGTGAGCCGGTCGCCGTCGACCAGTGCCAGCCGCACCAGCTCGCCGGAAATTTCGGCGAGCCGGTCGATCACCGGCTGCGCGATGTCCACGATGCCGGAGGCGCCGAGGAATCCCAGGCCCACGGCCGGCAACTTGGTGGTGAGCGCGTAGTCGCCTTGCTCGCGCAGCTGCCGCACATAGCCGCAGCGGCTCAACTCGGCGAGCAGGCGGTGGCACGCGCTGCGGGGCAGGTCCAGCTCGCCGGCCAATGACGCGAGCGACATGCCTTCGGGCTGCGCCGCCAGGGTTTCGAGAACACGCAGGGCCCGTTCGATGGGGCCCACGATCCGCACTGAATTTGGCATTGTGAAATCAGATTCCAAGTTGGAACGATGTTCCAACCGCGTTCCTATCATGCCTGAACTCCTGCCCTCCGGCGGGATCGCCTCAACCCAAGGAGACAAACTCGTGAAGGCACTATTGCTTACCGCGGCGGCCGCCGCAATGCTCATCGCCGCCTTGCCGGCCAGCGCCCAGGACGTGCAGGAACGCACGATCAAGTTCGGCCACTTGAACAACCCGGATCACCCGACCAGCCTGGGTGTGAGGAAGTTTGCCGAGATCGTCTCTGCCAAGAGCGGCGGCAAGATCAAGGTGACGGAATTCCCTTCATCGCAGCTAGGCAACGAACTGCAGCAGCAATCGGCACTGCAGGGCGGCGTGCAGGAAATGCTGGTGGCCTCCACGACGTCCCTGAACGGCATCGTGAAGGAGTTCGGGCTGCTGGATTTCCCTTTCCTGTTCGCCAATGCCAGGCAGGCCGACGCGATGGTCGATGGCCCGCTCGGCAAGGCACTCGCGGCGAAGCTGCCCGAAAAGGGCGTGATCGTGCTGGGCTTTTTCGACCTGGGCTTTCGCAATGTCACCAACAGCAAGCGGCCGATCACCAAAGGGTCCGACCTCGAGGGCCTGAAGCTGCGCGTGATCCCGAATCCGGTGTTCCTGGAAACCTTCAAGACCTTCCAGGCGAATCCGGTGCCGATGGCGTTCGCCGAACTCTACGGGGCGCTCGAGAGCAAAGCCGTCGATGGCCAGGAGAATCCGTTCGCGGTCATCGCGTCCAGCAAGTTCTACGAGGTACAGAAGTACGTCAGCGGCACCAACCATGTCTACGCCACCAATCCGGTCCAGGTCAGCAAGCGCTTCTGGGACCGGCTTTCGCCGGCTGAACAGAAGATCCTGCAAGACGCCGCCATCGAAGCCCAGAACTGGCAGCGCACGGTCAGCCGTGAAGTCTCCGCAAAGGCGCTGACCGAGCTGACCGCCAAGGGCATGGTCTACAACAACATCGCGCCTGCCGAATTGGCGAAGATGCGCGCCGTGGTGCGGCCGGTCTACGACAAGTTCTCCGCGGCCTACGACCCGGCCATCGTGACGCTCTTCAAGGCCGAGCTGGAACGGGTGTCCAAGTTCTGATGCGAACCGGCGACCCCATGAAAATCCTGGTCCTGCACGGGCCGAACCTGAACCTGTTCGGCCGGCGCGAGCCGCACATCTACGGCAAGACCACGCTGGCCGAGATCGACGCCATGCTGGCGGCGCTGGCGACGGAGCTCGGCGTCGAACTCGCCACCGTGCAGTCCAATCACGAAGGCGTGCTGGTCGACTTCCTGCACGAGCACATCGACACGGCCAGCGGCGCCCTGGTAAACCCCGCGGGCTTGACGCAGCACGGCGTGCCGCTGCACGACGCGATCAAGGCGATGCCGTTCCCGGTGCTCGAAGTGCACATGTCCAACATCGCCGCGCGCGAAGCGTGGCGTACGCACTCGATCATCTCGCCGGCGGTCAAGGGCACCATCCAGGGCCTGGGCCCGCAGTCGTACCTGCTCGGGCTGCGCGGACTGGCGCACATGACGCAGCCGCCGCAGCGATGACCGGCCTATACTGCCGGAATGAACCAACTGGTACATCGGCGCGCCGCCAAACGGAGCGTCCCGAAGAAGCCGGCGGCCGGCAAGCGCGAGCCCACCCGCACCAACGACCCGGAGCGGACCCAGGCCAACATCCTGCAGGTGGCCGAAGCCGAATTCGGCGAGAAGGGGCTGGCCGGCGCGCGGATCGACGAGATCGCCGCCGCCACCCGCACCAGCAAGCGGATGATCTACTACTACTTCGGCAGCAAGGAAGGTTTGTACCTTGCCGTGCTGGAGGAATCGTACCGGCGGGTGCGCGACATCGAGGCCGAACTGCACCTGCAGGACCTCGAGCCGGAGCAGGCGCTGCGCCGGCTGGTGGCCTTCACGTTCGACCACCACCTCAACCACGAGAACTACACCCGCCTGGTGATGTCGGAGAACATCAACCGGGGCGAGTTCCTGGCGCAGAGCCGGCGCATCCAGGACCTCAACGTGCCTGCGATCGCGGCGATCCAGAACCTGTACCAGCGCGGGGTCAAGCGCGGCCTGTTCCGCACGGGCCTGGACGCGGTGGATATCCACGCGTCGATCTCGGCGCTCAGCTTCTTCAACGTGTCCAACCGCCATACCTTCGGGCTGATCTTCAAGCTCGACATGCGCTCGGCCGCCTACATCGCGCACCGCCGCGACAACGTGGTCGAGATGATCGTGCGCTTCGTGCGCAAGGCCTGAAGGCCGCGCTGCGGGTTTCCACCGACCGCACAATTAACCAGTTCGTACAAAATGCGGACCAGGAGACGACACGATGATCCAGAAACTGGTCGACCAGATCTGCCGGCTGTTCACCTTCCTGATGGTGCTGTGTCTGGGCCTGATGGTCGTGATGGTGTTCGGCAACGTCGTGCTGCGCTACGCGTTCAACTCGGGCCTGACGGTGTCGGAGGAGCTTTCGCGCTGGCTGTTCGTGTGGATGACGTTCCTGGGCGCCGTCGTCGCCATGCGCAACCACGCGCACCTGGGCACCGACACGCTGGTCGCGCGGCTGCCGGTGGCGGGCAAGAAGGCCTGCTTCGCCGTCGCCCACCTTTTGATGCTCTATGTCTGCTGGCTGATGCTGCAGGGCGGCTGGCAGCAGACGGTCATCAACTACGGCACCACCAGCGCGGTGATGGAGGCGTCGATGGCCTGGTTCAACGTGAGCGGCGTGGTGTTCGCCGCGCTTGCCGCCCTCATCATCGTGCTGGAGTTGTGGAAGCTGGTCACCGGCCGGATCGATGAAACCGAGTTGATCGGCGTGACCGATTCCGAGGACCAGCCGCATGCCGCGACCGAAGCCAGGGGCCCGGCATGACCATCACCATCTTCCTGGGTTCCCTGCTCGGCGCCATGCTGCTGGGCGTTCCGATCGCCTTCTCGCTGCTGCTGTGCGGCGCGGCGCTGATGTGGCACATGAACATGTTCGACGCGCAGATCCTGGCGCAGAACACGCTGGAAGGCGCCAACAGCTTTCCGCTGCTGGCCGTTCCCTTCTTCATGCTGGCCGGCGAGATCATGAATGCGGGCGGGCTGTCCCGCCGCATCGTCAACTTCGCGATGACCCTGGTCGGCCACGTGCGCGGCGGCCTCGGCTACGTCGGCATCATGGCGGCGGTTCTCATGGCGGCGCTCTCCGGCTCGGCCGTCGCCGATGCCGCCGCGCTGGCGGCATTGCTGCTGCCGATGATGAATCGCGCGGGCTACGACACCGCGCGCTCCGCCGGCCTGCTGGCCTCCGCCGCGATCATCGCGCCGATCATCCCGCCCAGCATCGGGTTCGTCGTGTTCGGCGTCGCGGCCAACGTCTCGATCTCCAAGCTGTTCATGGCCGGCATCGTCCCGGGCCTGATGCTCGGTGGCGCGCTGTGGATCACCTGGTGGTGGCTGGTGCGCAAGGAGAAGATCCAGCCCGCCCCGAAAGCCAGCCGCGCCGAGGTGCTTGTCTCGCTGAAGGACGCAACCTTCGCCCTGGTGCTGCCGCTGATCGTGGTGTTCGGCCTCAAGTTCGGTGTCTTCACGCCGACCGAGGCCGCCGTGGTGGCGGCCGTGTATGCGCTGTTCGTTTCCACCGTGATCTATCGCGAGCTGAAAGTGTCCCAGCTGTACGGGCTGTTCGTGTCGGCCGCGCAGACCACCGCCATCATCATGTTCCTGGTGGCCGCGGCGATGGTCTCGGCCTGGATGATCACAGTGGCCAACCTGCCGCAGGAGGTCGTGACGCTGCTGCAGCCGCTGCTCGAGCATCCGAAGACGCTGATGTTCGCCATCATGGTCCTGACGATGGTGGTCGGCACCGCGATGGACATGACGCCCACCATCCTGATCCTGACGCCGGTGCTGATGCCGCTGGTCAAAGCCGCGGGGATCGATCCGGTCTACTTCGGCGTGCTGTTCATGATCAACAACGCCATCGGCCTGATCACGCCGCCGGTCGGCACCGTACTCAGTACGGTGGCCGGCGTGGGCAAGGTCAGCATGGACGCCGTCACCAAGGGCGTTTGGCCGTTCATGGTCGCCGAGTTCGCGCTGATGTTCCTGATGGTGCTATTTCCGCAGCTGGTCATGGTGCCGGCGCGCTGGTTCTACTGACTCACTGCACTGGAGACAAACCATGAAGAGACTGTTCATCAAGACCCTGGTTGCCGCCGTCGCGTTCGCGGCGTTCGGTTGCGCTTACGCGCAGACCAAGACCATCAAGTTCGCCAACCAGAACGCCAAGGGCCATCCGGTCGTCATGGGCATGGAGAAGTTTGCCGAGCTCGTCGAGGCCCGATCCGGCGGCAAGCTGAAGGTGGGCTTGTACCCCGGCGGCGTGCTCGGCAGCGACCAGGCCAACGTGTCGGCCATCCAGGGCGGAACGCTGGAGATGGCGTCGATGAACTCGGGCATCTTCGCCAGCGTCGTGAAGGACTTCGCGATCTACGACTTCCCGTTCCTGTTCGGCAACCCCAGGGAAGCGGACGCCGTCGTGGACGGGCCGTTCGGCAAGTCGCTGCACGCTAAGCTGGAGGAAAAGGGCATGGTCGGTCTGGCCTACTACGAGCTCGGTTTCCGGCAGATCACGAACAGCAAGCGCCCCATCACCAAGGTGGAGGACATCGCGGGACTGAAGCTGCGCGTCATCCCCAACCCGATCAACGTCGACTGGGTCACCGCGCTGGGCGCCAACCCGACTCCGATGCCTTTCCCCGAGCTGTACGCGGCGCTGGAACAGAAGGCCGTGGACGGGCAGGAGAACCCCTACGCCACGATCAACAGCGCCAAGTTCTACGAGGTGCAGAAATACCTGGCCATCACCAACCACCAGTACAACCCGCAGTCGGTGGTGATCAGCAAGAAGTTCTGGGACACGCTGTCGGCCGACGAAAGGAAGATCGTGCAGGACGCCGCGAACGAGTCGGCCATCTACCAGCGCGAGCAGTCGCGCGCGGCGGCGGCGGGCATCCTGGAGAACCTGAAGAAGAACGGCATGCAGGTCACCGAGCTGGCACCGGCCGAGGTGGCCAAGCTGCGCGACAAGATGGGCCCGGTGATCGCCAAGCATTCCGCCAGCGTGGGCGACGCCACGGTGAAGGCCGTGATGGCCGAACTCGACAAGGCCCGAAAGTGAAACGCCGATGCTGATCGACGGCAATACGGAGTTGATCGCCCACCTGGGCTATCCGACGCACTCGTTCAAGGCGCCGATGATCTACAACCCGTACTTCGAGTCGATCGGCGTCAACGCCGTGGTGGTGCCCATGGGTTGCCGCGCCGAGGCCTTCGCCGACGTGCTGCGCAGCGTGTTCGCGCTGGAGAACATCCGGGGTGCTCTCGTCACCATGCCGCACAAGGTGGCCGCCGCCGGCCTGCTCGACGAAGTGTCGCCCGCGGTCCATGTCGCCGGCGCGTGCAACGCGGTGAAGCGCACTTCCGACGGACGCCTGGCCGGGGACATGTTCGACGGCGAGGGATTCGTGCGCGGCCTGCGGCGCAAGGGGCTGCAGTTGCGCGGGGCGAGCGCGCTGGTGGTGGGCTGCGGCGGCGTGGGCTGCGCGATCGCGGCGTCGCTCGCCGGCGCCGAGGTCGCCGCGATCGCCTTGTTCGATATCGATCCGGGTTCCGCGCAGTCGCTGGCGCAGCGGCTGGACACGCACTACCCCGATATCGCGGTGACGACGGGCAGCAACGACCCGACGGGGTTCGACCTGGTGGTGAACGCCACACCGCTCGGCATGAACGCGGGCGACCCGCTGCCGGTCGACGTCTCGCGGCTGCAGCCGGGTACCTTCGTCGGCGAGGTGGTGATGAAGTCCGAGACCACCGCCTTTCTCGCGGCGGCACTCGCGCGCGGCTGCCGGGTGCAGGTCGGCACCGACATGCTGTTCGAGATGATCCCGCCGTACCTCGAGTTCTTCGGGTTTCCGACGACGACGCCGGAAGCATTGCGCTCCATCGCTCGCGTGCAGTACTGACGGCGCGCAGCCGGGGCCGATACCTTTCGGGTATCGGGACCTCTACTCACAAAGTATTGGCTCGCGCCGCGCCGCGCCGCTACGCTGCGGGCCATGTTGTTCCCGGACGCAAGCACTTTGGACGAAAGCTACGGCAAGGATTACCGAGGCCATCCGGGCGACCGGCCGCCGGCACGATGGCTGCGCGACACGCCGCTGCTGCAACTGGATCATCCCAAGGTCAGGCTGCTGGCCATACGGCTGACGCAACTCAGGAGCGGCCAGCGCGAAAAGGCGATCGCCTGCTTCGAGTTCGTCCGCAAGCTGGCCTTCACCTGCCCGATGGACGCGGTGAAAATGCTCTCGACGGAGGTGCTGGCGGCGCGCACCGGCGACGGCTTCAGCAAGAGCACATTGTTCATCGCACTGCTGCGCTCCGCCGGCATCCCGGCCCGGCTGCGCATGGTGCTGCTGCGGCCGGCGTACCTGCGAGGCATCTCGGGCGTGGGCGGCAGGTTCGTCGAGCATGCGTTCACCGAAGTGCTGGTGCAGGACGAGTGGCTCGCGGTGGATTCCTACGTGGTCGACCTGCAGCTCGGGTTGAAGGCGCGCGCGCGCCTGCTCGATGAGGGGAGGCGCGCGGGCTACGGCATCCACCTGAAGGGGCAGCTCTCCTGGGACGCGTGCAGCAGCTCGTTCGGGCAGTTCAGCGTCGAAGACCCCGACGGCCTGCCGGTGCTGGACCTCGGCGCGCATGACGACGTGCAGCAGTTCTACCGTTCGCTGGCGCCCAGGTCGCCGACCGAATGGGCGAATCGCAGCCGCTGGTCTCTCGCGTCCGTCATGGCCAACCGGCGGATCCACAAGCTGCGCGCCTGGGCGGCGCCGCCTGTCGAAAAGGCAGCGCGAACGGCGGCGTTCGGATGAACGCGGCCAGGTCATCCGCAGACCCGTTGCGGGTCTTGACCCTGTGCGGAAGCCTGCGCCAGGCGTCGCTGACCAAGGCCCTGCTGCTGCTGGCCGAACGCGAGGCGCCGCAGGGACTGGCATTCGCCAACGAGCCGCTGCACGACATCCCGCCCTTCGACGCCGACATCCAGGCGATGGGATTTCCGCCGCCCGTTGCGCGCATCCGCGACGCCATCCGGTCGGCCGATGCGGTGCTGATCGGCACGCCTGAATACAACTTCTCCATCCCCGGCGTGCTGAAGAACGCGCTGGATTGGGTCAGCCGGGGCGACAGGCCGCCTTTCGTGGGCAAGGCTGTGGGAATCCTGTCGTGTTCGACCGGGCCGTGGGGAGGAGCCCGGGTTCAGTACGACCTGCGCAAGGTGATGCTTTCGATGGAGGCACACGTCATCGGCAAGCCGGAGGTGTTCGTCGGCAGCGCCTCGGGCAAGTTCGACTCGACCGGCGGCTGCACCGACGAACCGACCCGCGACGCCGTGATTCGTTATATGGCCGCCTTCAAGCGCTGGGTCACCGCGACCCGGCACTTCAATATGGAAAACCAGGAAAAGAAATGAAACACCCCGCCATCGCGGCAATCGCGCTCGTCCTGTTGACCTCGGCGCTGGCCCAGGCGCAGGGAATCAAGACCGAGAAGAACATATCGCTGGAACTCGCGAACCAGATCGCGACGTCGGCGATGGCCTCTTGCACGGCCAGCGGCTACCAGGTTGCCGTCACCGTGGTCGACAGGGGCGGCGCGACCCGGGTCTCCCAACGGGCCGACAACGCGGGGGCCCATGCGCTCCTCTCGAGCCAGCAAAAGGCGTTCACGTCGGCCTCGGCCAAGAACAATACCCAGGCCCTGATGGAAGGATCGCAAACCAATCCCGGCGCCAGCTACCTGGTTCATATCCCGGGCTTCCTGCTGCTGGGAGGCGGCGTGCCCATTCGCGCCGGCTCGGAGGTGGTGGGCGCGGTGGGTGTCAGCGGCGCGCCGCGCGGAGTTTTCGATGAGCAGTGCGCCATGGCAGGCATCGAGAAGGTCCGCGACCAACTCAAATAGGCCAGCCGCCAGCCGCTGGTTCGGCGGTATGTTCTGCGTATGGCAAGGCATACAAAAACAGTATTTCCAAGTATCGCCGGCGAAACCTACGATCGGCGCATTGGAAATACCTCATGAAGCCGAGCACCAAATATTCATCGGCCGCGATCGCGATCCACTGGCTTGCGGCGCTGCTGATCCTGGGTGCCATTGCGATGGGCGTGTACATGACCAGCCTGCAGATATCGCCGGCGCGGCTGAAGCTCTACAACTGGCACAAGTGGCTGGGAATCACCATCCTGGCGCTCTCGCTGGTTCGGCTCGCCTGGCGCGCGACCCATCGCCCACCGGCCGACCTGCCGATGCCGCCCTGGCAGCGCCGGGCCGCGCACCTCACGCACTGGACGATGTACGCGCTGTTCTTTGCCGTGCCGCTGGCCGGTTGGACCTACAGCTCTGCGACCGGCTTCCCGGTGGTGGTGTTCGGCGTGCTGCCGCTGCCCGACCTGGTGCCGGCGGACAAGACACTGGCGGAGGTCCTCAAGTCCTTGCATGTCGGCCTGGCGCTGGCGCTGGGCGCGGCCATCGCGCTGCACATCGCCGCCGTCCTCAAACATCAACTGCTGGACCGTGACGGCATCCTGTCGCGCATGGTTCCGCGCGCATTCGAAAGCCAAGCGCAATGAAGACCCCTCTCCTCATCGCCTGCGCCCTGCTGGGCACGGCAGCGGCGTCGGCGCAAAAACTCGAGCCCGCGCAAAGCGAGATCGTGTTCACTTTCCGCCAGATGGGCGTGCCGGTGGAAGGGCGCTTCACCCGGTTCAGCGGCCAGTTCGCCTTCGACCCCAAGAAGCCGGAGGCCGGCAAGGTCACGCTGAACATCGATACCGGCGGCGCGCGCTTCGGCGCGCCCGAGACCGACGGCGAGGCCGCGAAAGCGGACTGGTTCAACATCGCCAAGTTTCCGCAGGCGACGCTGGAGTCCACGGCCATCAAGGCGGCGGGGCCGGGCAAGTACGAGCTGGCCGGCAAGCTGACCATCAAGGGAAGCGTGCGGGATGTCCAGGTCCCGGTGACGCTGACCCGAAGCGGCGCGGTGACTCTCGCCACCGGCGCCTTCACCGTAAAGCGGCTCGAATTCAAGATCGGCGAGGGCGAGTGGTCGGACACCTCGATGGTCGCCAATGAAGTCCAGGTGAAATTCAAACTCGCGCTGTCAGGCATTGCGGCGCTCTAACCCCGAGGCGGAAAACCATGAAAAAACTCCTGTTCCTGGCCCTGGCGGCATCGGCTTGCGCGGTGGGCCATGCGGCCACCTACAACTTCGATCCCCTGCACACCCACGTGATTTTCGAGATCGACCACATCCTGTCCACCAACCGCGGCCGCTTCGACAAGAAGGACGGTGTCGTGCAATTCGATCCCCAGGCCAAGACCGGCAGCGTCAGCCTGACCGTCGACACGAGTTCGGTGAACACCGGGGTCGCGCCGTTCAACCGGACCCTGCAGGGCAAGGACTTCTTCAACGTCGAGCAGTTCCCGACGGCCAAGTTCGTCGCGGACAGCTTCGTCTTCAATGGCGACAAGGTGGCCGAGATCAACGGCACGCTGACCATGATCGGCAAGACCAACCCCGTCAAATTGAAGGCGGTGCGCTTCAACTGCATGTTCAACGGGATGCTCAAGCGCGAAGTCTGCGGCGGTGACTTCGAGGCCATGATCAATCGCAGCGCCTGGGGCATGGAGTGGGGCCTCCCGCGTTTCGCCGACAGCGTCAAATTGCTGCTGCAGGTCGAAGCGATCAAGCAGGAGTGACGGGCCTCCTGGGCTTCGGCTGCGCCTTGCTCGGCGCGGGCCTGGCCGCCGGCTTTCTCGGCGGGATGATCGGCGCCGGCGGCGGCCTGATCGTGGTGCCGGTGCTGTATCACACGTTCGCCGGCCTCGGTGTCGATCCCGCCGTGAGGATGCACCTGGTGGTAGGCACCGCCCTGGCAGCAGTGGTGCCGATGTCGCTGTTGGGTGCGCGCGCGCACTGGCTGCGCGGCAACGTCAGCAGGCCGATCCTGAAACGGCTGGCCTTGCCGGTGCTGCTCGGTTCCATTCTCGCTGGCGCTCTGGCCGGCAGCGTCAACGGCAGGCAATTGAGCCTCGCGTTCGGGTTGGTCGCCACGCTGGCCTGCGTCAACATGGCGCTCAAGAACGGCATCACGCTGCGCGACGGCCTGCCGGCATGGGTCGGCACAAGCTTGATCGGCACGGCCATCGGCTCGCTGTCCACGCTGGTCGGCATCGGCGGCGCGACCCTGACGGTGCCGACGCTCCACGCATTCCGCACGCCGATGCCCACCGCCGTGGGAACTGCCTCGGCCCTGGGCGCCCTGATCGGCCTGCCGGGTGCGATCGCCTTCATGGCTAGCGGACTGGCGGACCCGCGGCTGCCTGCGGGCAGCATCGGTTACGTCAACCTCGCCGCCGTCGGGCTGATCTTCCCGGCCAGTGCCATCGCTATCTCCTGGGGTGCCAGGTTCACAAAACTTGTGGATGAGCGCTTGCTGCGCGCGATGTTCGCGTTCTTTCTGGCGCTCACGGCGGCGCGGATGTTTCTCACGTTGGCCTGAAGGCCCCGCTCGCGTCCTGCGAGGCACGTCGCGTCGCGGCAGGTGGTGTCCGGTGGGTCCCCGCGGTGTGGCGGTCGGCGCTGTGCGCCGACTAAAGCTGTGAGGCTCGTCCTGGCGCCGGCGCCGCAGAACTCGCTGCGGGCCCTGAGGCCCCTCCGCTCGGACAGCTGCGGCGAGTCAGAGCACGAAGCGCGCAGAAGCGCGCCCGGCCCCAGGACGAGCCCCACAGCCGCCACCCCTGATTGCGGGGACCCACCGGACACCACCTGCCGCTCAACGAGCATGGTGGGGGTTCAACCGTGGCGCGCCAGCACGTCTGAAGCAAAGGCGCGTGTGGGCGGGCTGCGTCGCGCAATCAGGCAGGGCGCCTGCAGTGTCCGGTCATGCGGCCGGCGCGCTTCAGCGCGCTTCGTGCTCATGCTCGTCGCAGCTGTTTGAGCGGAGCGGCCTCAGGCGCGTAGCGAGTTCTGCGACGCGGCCGCATGACCGGACACTGCAGGTTCAGTCGGCGCATCGCGCCGACCGCCTTGCCGCGCGGCGCAGCCCGCCCACACGCGGCTTTGCCCGCGAGGTCGCAGCATAAACGGTGCACTAGCGCTACTTCGCCTTGCGCACGTTGATGGTCGCTCGCAGGATCCGCAGCAGCGCCTCCAGGTGCGGATTCGCATCCGCGTCGCGGTAGCCCAGGTACAGGCTGGACACCGCGTCCTTGTCCAGGATCGGGCTGTACAGCACGCCGGGCAACTGGATGCATTGCGTATCGTTCGGGACGATGGCGACGCCCAGGCCCGACGACACCAGGCCCACCATCGTCGACGCGTCGCGCGCCTCCTGCATGACGGACGGGCGAAAGCCGGCGCGCGAACACAGGTCGAGCACCTTCCAGTAAAGGCCGATGCCGGCGTCGCGGGGATAGACGATCAGCGGAATGTCCTTGAGCTCCTTGATGTAGATCCCCTTGCCCTTGGTCAGCACGTGCTGTTCCGGCATGGCCGCCACCAGCGGCGCCGAATACCACTCCTCGATCGTGACGCCCGTCGGCACGCCGATGTTGGGCTTGCGCAGCACGCCGAAGTCCAGGCTGCGGTTGTGGATCGCGTCGAGCTGGTGGGTCGAGGCCATCTCGATCATCTTCAGGACGACCGCGGGGTGGGCGGCACGGTA
>JAQGMS010000126.1 GCA_028292245.1 Ramlibacter sp. | reverse complement strand
ACGAAGGCCTGCTGTTCCATCGGCAGTTTCTCGAAGCCATCCTCACGCGCGACCTGCTGGAAGTGGCGCTGCTCGTCGATGAACCCGCGGGCGATCGCGTCGATGCGGGCGACTCGCGCGCTTTGCGCCTGGCGGTACCGCGCCAGGAATTCGCTCGAGTAGCTGCTCAGGGCCGGCGGCTCCTGGAAGCCGTTCTTCGGGTTGTACATGTCGAGCGCCGGGTCCAGCGACAGCGGATCGTTCTCGTCCGTCAGCGACGGGTCGATCTCGTTGAGCATGGTCTTGCCGGCGCCAAGATGCGCCGCGATGAACATGATGCCGTCGGCCGGCGGCATGTCGATGCCATTGAGGTCGAACGGATCGCCCGCGGCGGTGTCGGTCAGCCGTTGCCCGGCCGGCGTCACCGCCTGCGCCTGGTAGAAGCTGTAGACCGAGCCGCCGCCGCTGTAGCCGAGCAGCACCACCTTCTCGAAGCCGCGGCCGCGCATGTCGACCATCATCGCGGCGACGTCGGCCAGCAAAATCTCGTGGCTGGCCATCGCGTCGTTGCCCGGCCAGCGGCTTTCCTGCGCGAACACCGCATAGCCGCCCTTGACCAGCGCGGGGATGGCGTAGTGGCGCGTCATGTCGCCGCGCGGATGCAGGACGCAGACCAGCGTCTTCTCGCTCTTCCTGCGATAAAGCACGCCCTTGGACTTGCCGCCGTCCTGGGCCGTCAGGCTCACGACCTCGGGCGTCACGCCCTCGGGCGGAACCTCGAAACTCAGCAAATCCCTGCCCGGCGCATAGCGGCCGATTCTTGGCAAAGCCATTCCACA
Source organism: Ramlibacter sp. (assembly GCA_028292245.1). GTDB lineage: Bacteria > Pseudomonadota > Gammaproteobacteria > Burkholderiales > Burkholderiaceae_C > Ramlibacter. The sequence goes on along the minus strand of JAQGMS010000126.1, from coordinate 8,207 downwards.
TCTCCTTGCGCAGTGCAATGACTGTACGTTAACGCGCGGGTATCAAAGCTTCATCAAAAGGTTCCGGACGAATCGGTTCTTCATGTGGCGGACCCCGTCGTTAGCATGACTTTCGACTGTGCGGCGGGGGGGGCCGCTCGTTGAAAACGCAGGCCACCTGCACCAATAACCTGGAGACAAAGATGAAGCTGATATCGAAGCCCGGGGCACTCGCCCTGGCGATCTTGAGCCTTGCCGGTTCGGCGTACGCGCAGAGCTCGGTGACGATTTTCGGTCTGATCGACGCCAACGTCGGCCGCTACAAGGGCGCGGCCAGCGGGATCACACCGGCCGACACCACGATAACCAAGCAGGACGCCAGCGGCATGAGCACCAGCCATTTCGGCTTTCGCGGCATCGAGGATCTCGGCGGCGGCCTGGCCGCCAGCTTCGAGCTGGCGGCTTTCCTGCGCAGCGACATCGGGGCGCCGGGCCGCAGCGACGCGATCTGCGCCGGCCCGCCGCCGCCCGCGCCCGCCTGTTCGGCCGTGAACGTGGGAGCCGACCCCTTCTTCGCCCGCGCTTCCTGGGTGGGCCTGGGCAGCAGGCAGTGGGGCCGGGTCCGCCTGGGCCAGATGACCACCGGGATCTTCATCAACACGGTGTCCACCAACGCATTCGGCGACTCGAGCAACTTCTCGCCGATCGTGCTGCTGATGTTCATCGGCGGGCCGATCGCCGGTGGTACCGGCTGGTCCAACAGCATCGCCTACGATTCGCCGGACTTCAGCGGCTTCAGCTTCAACCTGCAGAAGTCGATGGCCGAAGGGCCCAACGGCGGCAACATCGGCGGCAGCGCGGCGTATGTCAACGGGCCGCTTTCGCTCACGGCGGCCTACAGCGACGTGAGGAAGGATCCGGTCACTTTCTCCGACGGCACGACCAGGAACAACACCAAGAACACCATCTTCGGCCTCAACTACGACTTCAGGGTGGTGAAGCTGTACGGACACGTCGGCAGCATCAAGAGCGACGGCAGCGCGACGGCCACCACGGCCGACGACAACATCACGCACAAGCTCTGGGAGCTGAGCGCGTCGGTGCCCATCGGCGCCGGCAAGTTGATGGTGGGCTACGGCGTGCGCAAGGGCAACGAGGCATTCGCATCCAGGCGCGCCCTGGGCGCGGTCGGCTACGACTACAACTTCTCCAAGCGCACCGACGTCTATGCCGTGCTGCGCAACGACAAGGCGCGCGCCGCCGGCACCGTCGCGCCCGCCGTCGAAGCCCAGGGAACGAGTTACGCTATCGGCATCCGGCACTTTTTCTAAAAGCTTCGAAAGGAGAGCGGCAAGTGAACAGGTTTTCAAGGTTCCTGGGTGCTTGCCTGCTCGTCCTCTGCGGGGGGCCGGCCGCGGTTGCGGCCGAAGCCGTGCCTCCCGGTTTTTACAGCAGCAACGTCAGCGTCGTCGGCTACAACAACCTGGACGACAAGCCCGCGTTCAAGATGTCGATCGTCAAGTCCGGCGATCGCTGGTACCTGTACATGGGACACTTCTGGGTATCGGGCTGGACCATCCTGGATGTCACCGACCCGGCCGACAGCAAGGTCGTGAAGTTCATTCCCGGCCCGCAAGGCGCCTTCACCGGCCAGGTCGACATCCACGGCAACACCATGATCACCGGCATGCAAAAGCCGCTGGTGCCCGGCATCGGCGCGGCGCCGAACGCGCCGTTCGGCGAAGGCGTGCTGATCTGGGACATCAGCGACCCGGTCAACCCCAAGCAGGTCGGGCACTACAAGACCGGTGGCCAGGGCACCCATCGCAACGGCTACTTCGGCGGCAAGTACATGCACCTGTCGGCGCTGGTGCCCGGGTTTCGCGGCAACATCTATGTGATCGTCGACATCAGCGACCCCGCGCATCCGGTCGAGGCCGGCCGTTGGTGGGTGCCGGGCCAAGGTCCCGGGGAAACGCCGGTCTCGCCGTTCGTCGCGCTGCATGGCCCGGCCTATGTCGTCGGCAACCTGGCGTACCTGCCGTACGGCAGCGAAGGCATCATCGTGCTGGACATTTCGGACGTGTCCAAGCCCAGGCAGGTCGGCCACCTGGGAGCAGCTCCGCCGTTCGACGCGCGCTTCGCGGGCCATACCGTGATCCCGCTGCCGGAGCGCAAGATCGCGATCCTGGTGTCCGAGGGCATCACCCCGGAGTGCAAGGCGGCGCCCAGCTTCGCCGGCATCGTCGACATCGCCGACCCGGCGCAACTGCGGCTGATGTCGCTGTTCCCCTACCCGCTGCCGCCCCCGGAGATGAAGATCGCCAGCTTCTGCGACATCAAGGGCAGCACCTTCGGCACGCACAACGTCAACACGCTGTTCCACAACCCTTATGTGCAGCCGCAGGGCGACCTGGTGTACCTGACGTACTGGAACGCGGGCCTGCGCGTGCTCGACATCGCCAGCCCGACGGCGCCGCGCGAAGTGGGCTGGTTCATACCGCCGGTACCGCGCCGCCGCTACGGCCCGTTCCCGCAGATCCTGGCGCCGCAGTCCGAGGACGTGCTGGTCGACACACGCGGCTACATCTATGTCACCGACAACAACCAGGGCGTCTGGATCCTGAAGTACGACGGGCCTAAGCGCTGACGCCGAGCACCAGCGCCGCCTGGCGCTCGACTTTTCTGCTTGCGAAGCGCCAGTGGCCCTGCTCGTCCCGCCTGAATTCGTCGAACAGGTCGTTCACCCGCAGCTTCGCCGGCTCGTCGGCGCCCCGCATCTCGAAGGTGAGCTGGATCGCGGTGGCGCGCACGCTGTTCTCGCCTTGCCCCTCTATGCGCAAGTTGGACCAGACATGCCGGGTCTTGCGCTGGGCATCGGCGGCCCGCCGATAGCAATCGTCAGCGATCTCGGTTCGTCCCTTCATGTCGAGGCCGCCGACTCGCAGCATGCCATCGGGAAGAAACAGCGCGGCCAGCTCGGCGCCGGCTCCGCGGTCGGCATGCCAGGCAAAGTCGCTCAGCAGGCGTTCGATCTCGGCCTGGTTGAAACCGGGTGCATTCATCTCGTCTTCCTCAACAAGGGCAGTGATCGTCGTTCGCTTCATGGGTGAAGGAACTCGGCCCGGCCCAGATCCCGAAATCGTCGACGACAGCGCGCACGTCGATCAACTGCCCGCCGGACACCTGGGCGATGAAAGCCTGCCCGTCTTTCACCACCGGGCCCACCGGTCCGAGCAAGCCGAAGGCGTCGACGCAGGTGACGCGGTAGCGGGCGATGACACTGTCCTGCTCAGTGACCAGATGGTCGATCGCCGCGCTCCAGGAAGGAAACAGTTCATGCAGCCGCGCCAGCCGTCCCTCGGTGAGCTTGACGGCCAACTTGCCGCCCGCGCATTGCGCGAGCCGCTCGGTGCTGTTGGCGTTGAGCACGCCCTCGAGGAGCTGGGCCACCAGCGGGCCGCACGCGGTCACCATGGCCTCACTCGCACTGGCCGGCCAGGCCGGCCTTTTCGATTCCCGCCAGCGCGCACTGCTCGTCCTTGTCGGGCAGGTCGCCGCTGACGCCGACCGAGCCCAGGAGCCGGCCCTGCGCATCCCGAACCAGCACGCCGCCGGGCACCGGGACGACCCGGCCTTCCGAGGCCACCGAGATGGCGGCGTAGAAGCCGGGATGCGATTCGGCGCGCCGCCCCAGTTCGCGCGAGCCGCGGCCCATGCCGAGCGCGCCCCAGGCTTTGCCGGTGGCGATCTGCGGACGCAGGATGCCGGAGTTGTCCTCGCGCGCGAACGCGACGAGATGGCCGCCGGTGTCGAGCACCGCCACGGTCATGGGTTGGAGGTCGAGCTTGCGGGCGCACGCCATGGCGCCCTCGATGATCTGGCTTGCCGCCGCGAGGCTGACGCTGGACATTCTTGTTCCTTTAAATTAGCATAGTCACCAGGTGACTTTGTGAATATAGCCATTTTTTCTTGAATTGGAAAGCGGATGAGCACTCCGACCCCGCTTGCGGCATGGGCGCCGCCCAGGCGCATCGCGCGCGGCAACGCGGCCGAGCAGATCCTCTCGGACCTGCGCGAACAGATCGTCAGCGGGCAGTTCGTGCGGGGGAACAAGCTGCCCACCGAAAAGCAGTTGGCCGAAGGCTACGGCGTCAGCGCCGCGACCGTGCGCGAGGCCGTTCGGGGCCTGACTACCCTGGGGTTGATCGACGTCAGGCACGGCAGCGGCGCCTATGTCACGGGGGATGCGTTCCAGCTGGTGGAAGGCCCGCTGCGGTCGATGATCCAGATGGAACGCATCGGCGTGCCGGAAGTGCTGGGCGTGCTGAAAGCCTTGAATTCGTACGCCGCCGAAACCGCGGCCGCGAAGGCCAGGCCCGACGTGCGGGGCATGCGGGCCGCGCTGCAGGCGATGGAAGACGCGCGCGATGCCAGGACGCTTGGCGCCAGCCTCGAATCGTTCCTGCACGAACTCGCGCGCGCCTCGGACAACCCGCTGCTCATCGTGCTGTGCAGGTTTCTCTCGGGTGTGCAGGTCGGGCTGGCGATGCAGCTTTCGGGCGGCACCTACGAGGGCTGGCGCAAGACCGTCCGCCGGCTGTCGAAGGAGCGCGGCCGGCTGGTCGATGCCATCGAGGAAGGGGACCCGCATGCGGCGCGCGACGCAGCCAACGAATACCACGACCGGGCGATCAAGGTCATCGCCAGGCAGCCGATGGCGCAGGACATCGTCACCACCGATCCGGCCTTGAGGAGCCTGATCGCTTCATGGATGCGCGCGTGAGCGCCGCGCAGCGCCCGCTCAGCGGCGCTTGCGCGCCAGCAACTCGTCGACCACCGCGCTGAGCTTGCGCAGGTCGACCGGCTTGGTCATGTGGGCATCGAAGCCCGCCTCGATCGCCTTGCGCTCGTCCGCCTCCTGGCCCCAGCCGGTGGCTGCGATCAGCACCATGTACTTGCCCCATTCGGTCTCACGGATCTGGCGCGCGACCTCGTGTCCGTTCAGGTCGGGCATGCCGATGTCCAGGATGGCGACGTCCGGTTTTTGCCGCCGCATCTCCTTCAGGGCTTCCAGCCCGCCGCGCACGCGCACGGTGGCGAAGCCGGCGATCTCCAACAGCTTGGCGATGCCCCAGCCGGCGTCGACGTTGTCGTCGGCGATCAGGATCAGGCCGCGTTTCTTCGCATAAGGCTGGGCCGCGGGCGCCGGCACCGCGGGGGCGGCGGCCCTCGCCGTTCCCTTCACGGCCGGCAGCAGCACGCGGAACTCGCTGCCCTTGCCGGGCCCGGACGAAGAAGCTTCGACCCGCCCGCCGTGCAGCTCGACGATGTTGCGCACCAGCGCCAGCCCGATGCCCAGCCCTTCGTTGCCGGGGCCGGCAACCGGCTGGGCCTGCGTGAACATCTCGAACATCCGATCGATCTGCGCCGGCTCCATGCCGACACCGTTGTCGGACACCGTGATCACCGCCTCCTTGCGCTCCAGCCGCGCCTTCAGCACGATCGCGCCGCCGGCCGGCGTGTATTTGATGGCGTTGCTCAGCAGGTTGGACAGCACCTGCGCCAGCCGCAGCGGATCGGCATCGAGCTCGATCGCGTAGGACGGCAAGTCGATCTTCAGGCTGTGCTGCGCCGCCTCCAGCAGCGGCTGCGTAGTCTCGCGCGCCGTCTCGATAACGTCGGCCAGCACGACGGTTTCGCGGTGCAGATGCAGCCGCCCCAGTTTCAGGCGCGAGACATCCAGCAGGTCGTCCAGCAGCACCTTCATCACGCCGGCCTGGCGCTTGATCACCTGCCACGCGGATTCGCGGTCCGCCGCCGGCAGCTTCTGCGCCGCCAGCAAGGCGGCGGCACTGTCGATCGACGCCAGGGGGTTGCGCAGTTCGTGCGACAGCACCGCCAGGAACTGGTCCTTGGCGGCGTCCGCCGCCTGCAGTTCGCCGCGCGCCTTTTCGTTTTCGGCCAGCGCCGCCAGCAGGTCGGCCCGGCTGCGCTCCAGCGCCTGCTGGCTTTCGCGCGCCGCGGTCTGGTCACGCAGGATCTTCACGAACCCCACCGCCTTGCCCTGCGCGTCGCGCATCCTCATCATCGCGCCGCTGGCCCAGAAACAGCTGCCGTCCTTGCGCTCGTGCATGCGGTCGTCGCTGGCGCGGCCCTGGGCCAAGGCCGTTTCCATTTCCAGCTCCGGCGCCTTGGCCGCGCGGTCGGCCGGCGTGAAGATCAGGTCGGCGCTGCGGCCGACGACCTCGCTGCCCGCGTATCCGAGCAAGCGCTGCGCGCCGCTGTTCCAGATGGTCACGCGCCGCTCCAGGTCGGTGGAGAAGATCGCGTACTCGGTGGCGTTCTCGATCACCAGGCGCAGCCGCTCCTCGCTGCTGCGCAGCGCCTCGGCCGCCTGCTTCTGCAGCGTGATGTCGACCAGCGACACCACCACCCCGGCGATGTGGTCGTCCAGCGTGCGGTATGGCAGCAGCCGCGAAAGAAACCACTTGCCGTCGGGCAGGCTCACCTCGCGCTCGATCGGCACCAGCCGCTCCAGCACCCGCTGGGCGTCGGCGCTCAGTTGCGGATAGTCGAGCCGGGTGGCCAGGTCGGCCAGCGGCCGGCCCAGGTCGCTGTCGATCAGGTTGAAGAGCGTCACCGCCGACGGCGTGTAGCGCGTGATGCGCAGCTCGCGGTCCAGGAACACCGTGGCGATCGCAGTGGCGTCCATCAGGTTCTGCATGTCGCTGTTGGAATGCGCCAGTTCGTCGACCTTGGTCTTGAGCTCGTGGTTGACCGTCGAGATTTCCTCGTTGATCGACTGCAGTTCCTCGCGGCTGGTTTCCAGCTCCTCGGTGGCCGAGCGCAGCTCCTCGTTCATCGCCTGCAACTCCTCGTTGCTGGCCTTCAATTCCTCGGTCGACGCCTCGTACTGTTCCACCGTGTCGCGCAGGTGGGCCTTGAGCCGCTCCAGCTCGCGGTCCAGGTGCCGCACCACCGGGTCGGCGCCCGCCCGCTGCGGCTGCGAGTCGACCGGCAATGTCGTACCCGCCGGCCGCGCGGTGAACATCACGAGGTACATCTCGGCGCCGAGCGCATTGGCGGGAGTCACGCGAATCTCCACCTCCAGGCTCTCGCCGCCAAGGTCCAGCGGCGTGACCAGCACCTCGGCGCGCGCATGCGTCTGGGCCGCCTGGTACAGCACCGCGCGCGTCTCGATGCGCAAGCTGGGATGCATCGCGCGCAGCAGGTTCTTGCTCGGCTCGCCCCCGCTGTATTGCAGGAAGCGCCCCGCAGTGGGCGACAGGTGCAGGATGTCGTGCTCGCCATCGACCAGCACCGAAGGCGGCGCCAGCGCCTCCACCAGCTTGAAGTGCAGCTCGCCCCAGGAGGCGCTGCGGCCGTCCGGCGGCTTCGCCGCGTGCGCGGGAGCGGGCGGGTCGAAAGCGCGGCCCGCGACCACCGGCCCGCCTTGCGCATGCTGCTGTGCCTCCAGCGTCAGGGCCAGCGTGGCGCGACCCACGGGCACCGGCAGCGCCAGCCGGCGGGCGGGCTTTTGGGTGAAGATGCGATTCTTCTTGTCGGCCACCGTGAACAGGGCGCTGGCGTCCTCCACCGATTCGGACGAGCCCAGGAACAGCCGCCCCTGCGGCAGCAGCGCGAAGTGGAAGATGTCGAGCGCGCGCTTTTGCGCGTCGCGGTCCAGGTAGATCAGCAGGTTGCGGCACGACACCAGGTCCAGGCGCGAGAACGGCGAGTCCTTCAGCAGGTCGTGCTGGGCGAACAGCACCATCTCGCGCACTTCCTTGCGCACCTTGTAGCCGTGGTGCTCCTTGACGAAGTAGCGGCGCAGGCGCTCGTCGGACACGTCCGCCTCGATCGTGCCGGGATAGCTGCCCTCCCGCGCCGACCGGATCGCCTGTTCGTCCAGGTCGGTGGCGAAGATCTGGATCAGCGGCGGCGCCTCCAGGGCGCGCGACTTCTCCGACAGCAGCATCGCCAGCGAATACGCCTCTTCGCCGGTGGCGCAGGCCGCCACCCAGATACGGAGGGTGTCGTTCGGGCCCTTGCCCCTGAACATCGCGTCCAGGTGCGGGTCGAGCGCGGCGAAACAATCGGAGTCGCGGAAGAAGTTGGTGACGCTGATCAGCAGGTCCTGCAGCAGCGCGCTGGCCTCACCGGGCCGCGTGCGCAGGCAGTCCAGGTAACCGGGCAGGTCGTCGGTGCCGTTCACCTGCATGCGC
>JAQGMS010000095.1 GCA_028292245.1 Ramlibacter sp. | reverse complement strand
GCTCGGGTACCAGATGCCGATTTGCAGTGGTTTGCCATCGGGATCGGCGGCAAAGCCGTGTTGAAAGCCCGCGGCATGGACGCCGGTGCCGGCAAGCGCGATGACCAAGGTGGTGGCGGCAGAGAGTAGTTTTGATGTGAGCGTTTTCATGGGTGGTGTGGTTGAGTGAGATGACGTTGGCGACTCTATGCCCGGCCCTGCAGACGGTCTGGTGCTTTGCGACGAAGTGCCGATTCGACGCGCCAAACGCCAAATGGCGGCCGTGAGCTAAGCGCGACTTGACCGGTGCCCCACCGTGAAGTCATTCCACCCAGTCCGGTCCACCCCCTTCAACAACCACAGCGGCCGATTCGCGAAGTTCACCGCAACGCCGGTCTTCCCATCGGACGGTTTCAGGTCGCGGCGGAACAGCGACGTTGCCGGCATGTACCGCAAGGCAACGCCCGTGCGCCGTCGCGTCGAGGTGTTGGCCCGGGCGCCATGGATCATGTAAACGTCGTGCAGCGACATTTCTCCCGGCTCCAGTTCGATGTCCACCGCCAGCGACTCGTCGAACGTATCGGGCGACATGCGCTGGTTCAGCGTCAGGTCCTCCCGGTCTTCGTGCAGGTGATCGTAGAGAGCGCGCGGCCGGTGCGAACCGGGCATGACGCGCAAGCAGCCGTTGTCCTTGGTCGACGCCTCCAGCGCAACCCAGACGCTGCAATTGGCAAGCGGGCGCATGGGCCAATAGTGGCCGTCCTGGTGCCACGGCGTTTCATAGCCATGTTCCGCCGGTTTGCAGAACACGTGGCAGCCCCACAGGATCACGTCGTCACCGATGACGCCGGATACCAGGTCGACGATCTCCGGGTCGCGCGCCAGGTCCAGAAAGGCGGCGCTGCCGCGCACGCCTTCGCCGTTGTCGCCCTCGATATGCGCCGACACCAGTTTCTCGGGCCGCACGCCGGGGTTGCGGCGGATCAAGTCGTCCAGCGCGTCGCGCATGACGCTCACGCGCGCGTCGCTCAGCCGAAACTCCGGCTTGACCCATCCCTGCTCTCGGTAGCTTGCGATTTCGCTGGCGGCTAGTTTGCCCATGGGCTCACTGTAGCGCAGGGGTGCTCCAGCCACGTCGCTGACCACCCATTGCTCACCGTGGCGCGCGGGAACGCAGAACACACGCATGGATCGCGGATACGAGCGGAAACGCAACACGGTCGGGCCCGAAGTTGCCAAGTAGTTCCTCGCCTTGAACGCATCCGCTGTGAACCTGTTGTCCCGCAATAGAAGCCTTCTTATAGTTGGCACCTTCCGTTGTAAAGAGGAGAAGGCTATGTCTTTCAAAGTTGCCACGCTGAGGGCCTTGGGATGTTCCTTTGCGCTTGTGCTGTCGGCTACCAGTTCTACAGCTCAGGATTTCATCGCGTTTGAGGGTAAGAATGCTGTACGCGAGGGCGAAGGCGGAGCGAAGAAGACCGTGGAAGGTGTGGACTTCTGGTCGGATGGTGCACCACCGCGAAAGTACAAGCTCCTGGGGTACATCACGGACCGTCGGCAAAAGAGTGGCCTTATTGGAAGGGCTTCGATGGCTTCTTTGGAGAAGGATGTCGCGCAAGTAGCGAAGAAGAATGGCGCGGACGCCGTAATTCTGATGGCGTCTGATGCCGAGACTGTGGGCGTGGTTGGCACCGCCTTTGGGCAGCGGTCAGGCAGCTTTGGCTCCGGTTTTGGTGCTTCTGCTGCGGTTCAGAAGAACAACAGCAAGTTTGCTGTACTGAAATACGTCATCGAGATCGAGCCGACCGCCCCAGCACCAGTGTCTCCCGTGACCGCGCCGCTTGCGCCTACGGTAGCGGTTGACCCTCCTGCACAAAACGCGGCCCCGTCCACCGAACCAAAGTAAGGCGCTCCGGTCGTGGGCGGCACGGGCGACTTCAAGTGGCGTCCCGGCGATTGGGTCGCTGCAGTTGACTTGACGCAGACGCGCAGATGTCCACCCGCGACCGAGCCCTGTTACATCCGGCAACGGCGGCAGCCCGCTCCTCGCTTCTCGCCCTATAAAGAGACAGATAGGGAGAAGGGGACTCCAACTGGAGACAAGAATGAAAAGACTCTTGGCCACGACGCTGCTTGCAACCAGCGCGTGCCTGTCGTTCGCGCAGGCGCCGCTCGTCACATGCGCGAGCATCAACGCGATCAACGTCCCCGGGGCCGAAAAGCAGGACAAGATCTGCCTGGCGGACCTCACCACCAAATACCTCGTGGCCGTCAACCGGACGGACATCAGCGACTGGGGCACGCTGCACTCGCAGGCCACGCGCAACCCGCCGGGCGCGGCGCCGGGCATCCAGATCGATGGCTACTTCCCCGACACCTCGACGACCAACGCCTACTTCGGCTGGTTTCACGACGCGCAGTTCGTCATCCGCCTGCCCGACAACTGGAACGGCAAGCTCGTGGTCACAGGCGCGCCCGGCGTACGCCGCCAGTACGCGAACGACTACCTCCTTTCCGACTGGTTCGTTGCGCGCGGCTACGCCTATGCGTCCACCGACAAGGGCAACAGCGGGACGAGTTTCCAGAACGACGGCGTCAATCCGGGCGACGCGATCGCGGAGTGGCATCGCCGCGTGACGGAGCTGACCATTGCCGCCAAGGACGTGGTGAGGCAGCGCTACGGCGCGCCGCCGGCGTACACCTACATGACCGGGCTGTCCAACGGCGGCTACCTCACGCGGTATGCGCTCGAGAACCGGCCCGACCTGTACGACGGCGGCGTCGATTGGGAGGGTGTCTTCTGGCGCCCCGAAGGCCCCAACATCCTCACATCGCTGCCGCCCGCGCTGCGCTGGTACCCGACCTATCGGGCCACCGGCAGTGCCGATGCCTACGAGCGGATCATCGCTGCCGGCTATGCGCGCGGCTCCGAATTTCTGTGGGAGCACCACTACGCCGTGTACTGGGACCTCACCCAGCGCACCTACCGCGAGGAAATGGACCCGGGCTACGACGGCCTTCTCAACGGTGGAATCCCGTTCTGCCAATCCGGTGTGCCGTATTGCGATGCCGATTACGACTATGCCTCCCGTCCAGCTGCCGTGCGCGACGCGGTCGGCAACATTTCGCTGACCGGCCGGCTGGGCAAACCGATGATCACGCTGCACGGAACCTTGGATGCGCTGCTGCCGATGCGCACCAACTCGGACAACTACGCCGACCTGATTCACCGGGCGGGCCGCGGCCGCCTGCATCGCTACTACGTCGTCGAGGCCGGCAACCATGTCGATCAACTCTACGACGAGTTCCCCGACAAGCTGCGGCCCATTGCGCCGTGCTACCGCGCGGCCTTCGTGGCGCTGGAAAACTGGGTGGAGGGCAAAGGCAGGCCGCCCGCCAGCAAGACGATCGCGCGCAACGTGGGCACCGACCTGGCCAACGAGTGCTCGTTGGACTGAGCGCTGCTCCCGCAGCGCGCAGATGAATCACGCCCGCAGCCGCCCCCGCACCGCCTCGACGATCCCCAAGATCGCCGAGGGCGGGAACGGCGAGACGCTGCTCACGTTCACCTCGCACAGCACATAGCGGTCGCCTGACGCATCGGGCTCGCCCAGCAGGAAGTCGCAGTCCCACAGCAGGGGCAGCCGGTCGGGCGGCAGGCCCACGCGCTCGCGCAGCGATTCCACCCACTCGGTTTCCAGCAAGGTCTTCAGCCGCTGGTATTGCGGCAGGCCGGCGTCGTGGTAAAGCCGGGGCCCGGTGGCCGGCGGCGCCTCGCCCGGCTTGCCGGGGTAGAGCGCGTTGACGGCCTGCACGCCGAAGCCTGCCACGCGGCGGCCCACCAGGTAGGCGCGCACCATGCCTTCCACCAGCCGCGGCTGCCACGCCTGGTCGACCATGTGGCCGCCGTTCTCGCTGTCGAAATACGGCGCCAGCCGCAGCGCCAAGGCGGCCATGTCCATGATTTCTTCTTCGCTGCCGCGCTGCGCATGGCGTACGCGCAACCGTGGCTGCGCCGCATCGGCGAGCTCGACGCGCCACACGCCATTGCCGCTTTGCCCCCGGTACTGCTTGAGCACGCGCGCGCCTTCGCGCAGCCGCGCCGGCAATTCGGATTGGAGCTGGGCCAGGCTGTCGATGCGGTGGACGTCGCTGCCGAAGGGCAGGCCGCGCGCGGCCAGCAGCACGTCCTTGGTGCCCAGCGCCAGGATGGCGTCGGGGTGCGCGCTGACGATCACGCCGGATGCGGCGACGCGCCGCAGCATCGCGTCCAGCCGGTCGCGCCGGCGGCCGCCCTCGATGGGGTTGCACCAGACCATCACCAGTTGCACGCCGCGCAACTGCGATTCGACTTCGTCGGCAAAGTCGTCGTGGTACACGGCCGGCGCCGCGCGGATGCCCGCACCGGCGAAGGCGTCGAACAGCGCGGCGAACCGGCTCTCGGCCGGCTGGGACCGATCGCGCATGGCGCGGTCGCCGGGGTACAGCAGCGCCACTTGGGCCGCAACGGAGGAAGGGGAAGAAGAAGTGGAAGGGTTCAAGTCAAGCTCCTTGACGGGCGGGGCCCGTTGCCGGAAGCAGAACTTGGACGCGCAAGCGTGTCTTGAAGTGGGGAGCCTGCTCGTGTCCCCAGCGCAAATTGTAGGCGCGTTCAGGCTGTCGGGCGCGCTAAACCCCGTTCTGCCGCCAAGCTCCCGGCGACACACCGTACTCGCGCTTGAACGCGCGGTTGAAGGCGGCCGCCGACTCATATCCGACGCCTTGGGCAATGCGCGCCAGGTTAGCCTGGTCTTTGCTCAACAGGCCTGCGGCCACGATCATCCGCCAGCGGGTCAGGTATTGCATGGGCGGCGCGCCCACCAGTCCGGTGAAGCGGTCCGCCAGGACACTGCGGGAGATATGGACCTCTTGCGCCAGCGCATCGACCGTCCAGGCACGCGCGGGCTCGCCGTGCATGAGCGCCAGGCAGCGGCTCACGAGGGGGTCGCGCAGGCCGGCCAGCCAACCGGGGTTGCCGGCAGGCATGGACTCGATGTAGCCGCGCACCACTTCCGCGAACAACACTTCCGCGACTTTCGCGGCGACCATCTCCGAGCCTGGCGTGTGCGATGCGGCGTCGCCCAGCACGAAGTTGATCGACTGCTCGATCCACGGCCCGGCGGCCCGCCGGCGCAGCGAAGTGGTAAATAGGGCCGGCAGGTTCGCCATCAGGGAGTTGGGCGCGTCGCCTTCGCAGGCGAACCAGCTGCAGACGAGGACGGTGCTCTCACCGTCGCCGCCGTAGCGAATGCGTTCCATGGCGGGAACCCGTGGGCTCACGACATGGTCGATCTCCACGGCCGCGTGTTGCAGGCCGCTGCCGAGCACGTGCGCGTTGCCTTGCGGCACCACGATCGCTTCGCCGGCCTCGACGCGGATCGGCTCGCTGCCTTCGGTCTGGGCCCAGCAACGGCCCTGCACCACCAGGTGGCAGATCGCCAGTCGCTGCGCGCCGGGCTTGAGCACCTGCGCGATGTCGGCGCCCCTGGGAACCTTGAAGCACCAGGGCGCATGCATGTCCCCGTTGAGGAACAGCGCGCCCTCCAGGCGGATGGTCCGCAGCACGTCCGACAACACATCCATCGATCACCTCGGCTTGTATGCGACCGGGGTTTCGGTCAATAGATCCGGAGGACTGGGCAATTCACGGGGCTTGCGAGCCGGCACCATGAAGGCTCATTCTATCGACAGGAGCAAACCATGACCCCTTCCACTCGCGATCTCGTCATCCTCGCCACGCGCGGCACGGACCACGAACTGTCCTCGGTGGCGCTCACGATCGCCTGCGGCGGCATCACATCGGGCCTGAAGGTGTACCTTTTCCTCGCCAGCTCGGCGGTGGACCTGGTGCGCAAGCGCGGTGTCGAGATGACGCACGTGCCCCCTCTCGATCCGCTGAAAAAGCTGCTCGAGGACTTCATGGGCCGTGGCGGCACCGTGTGGGCGTGCCCGCCTTGCGCGAAGGCGCGCGGCTACGCGCAGGAAGACTTGATCGACGGCGTGAGCATCCAGGGCGCCAGCGCTGTCCACGAGTTGATCAAGTCCGGAGCGGCGACGCTCAGTTTCTAAAAACCCAAGGAGAATCGCCATGCCCAAGGGCTTCCAACTGCCTGCGGAGCTGAAGTACAACCGCGCGCTGATCGGCGATGCGCGCGCGTACTTCAGCCTATCCGGCTGCGCTTCGTGGCTCTTCATCGTCGGGGACGAGTTTGCGTCGATGCAGGGCGGCATGTCGTACGCGCAGGTGCGGCAGGCCGCGCCTCACAGCGCACGCGTCGTGAGCGATCCGCCGCGTGTGCTGGATCTTGCGTTGGCCCGGCAACATGTCGAAGCGCTCGACTCGCTTCCGCGGCCGACGCTGGTGTCTTGCCGTACCGGACCGCGTGCATCGGCAGTCGCCTACATGTACGCGGGGCTCAAGTCCGGCGCGAACCCCGACGACGTGATTGCTGCGGCGGAAAGCGAAGGCGCGCCCTTCTGCAAATTCCCTGAGTACAAGGATTGGGTGCGGGCGGCGATGGAGGCACTTCGAGGGTCGGTGGGCGGCGAGTTGAGCTAACTGTTTTGCGCCCGGCCTGGGTCCGCCGGCTTCGGCAATACCCTGAACGCCACTACCCCTAGCCCCAGCGACAGCGCAATCGCCCCCAGCACCGCCCCATAAGTCTCAACGCCCAGCGCATGCGCGCCGCTGGCCACGCCGCCGGTCACCCACTGCATCACCGCCACGCCCAGGAACATCGCCATCGTGAAGACGGCCATCGCGCGGCCCGTCATGTGCGGCGGGTACGACGAGCGCACGTCGGCGTACTGCAGCGTGCCGAAGCCGGCGATCAGGCTGATCACCAGGGCCAGCGCCACGTCGGCCACCGCGCCGGGGTTCATCGCCATCACGATGAAGAGCGCCGCGGTGGCGAGCGCGCAGGCCATGATCCAGCGGCGGCGGCGTTGCTCGCCCGGGTCCACGCGCCCGAACAAGGGCGGGCCGATCATGCCGACGATGGAGATGGCGATGGCCACGTTGCCGGCCTGCACCAGGCTGAAACCGTGCCGCTCGATCAGCAGCGGGCCCAGCCACAGGCCGCGCAGCGTCATGAACGACGAGTAGCTGGCGAGCGCCAGCACGAAGATGCCGAGGGTGTGCGGCAGGCGAAAGAGCTCGCCATACCCGCGCAGCGCGGCCAGCACGTTGAGCCGCTGGCGCGGTCCATCGCCGTCGGTGCCGTCGCGCACGAAGGCGAAGATCGCCACCCACGCGATGGCCGCGATCACCGCCAGCGCGATGAAGCCGGCGCGCCATGACGCAGCCTCGATGGTCCAGGCCAGCGGTGTGCCCGTCAGCAGCAGCCCGACCGAGCCGATGCCCAACGCCGCGCCGTTCACTGCCGCAAACCGCCCCGGTGGAAAACTGCGCGCGATGAACACCGTGCACACCAAAAACGCGGGCCCGCAGCCGACGCCGGTGAGCACCTGGCCGAGGATCAGCACGGTGTAATTGGGCGCGGCGGCCATCACCAGCGCGCCGACGATGGCCAGCGGGAACACGGCCACGATGGTGCGGCGCGGCCCGTACACGTCGATGGCCATGCCCATGAACAGCTGCAGCCCGGCAAACGAGAAGTGGAACGCCGCCGCGAACAGCCCCAATTGCTGCGGTGACAAGCTGAAGTCCTTCGCCAGCGCGGGCGCCATGATCGACGCCGCCGTGCGAAAAGCCTGGCTGAGCGCAAAGCCGCCGATCAGGATCAGCAGCATCGGCCAGGGGGAGCGGGTGTTGGGGGACTGTTCTTCTTGGGCTTGCATCTCCCTGGAATTTACAGGGTACAGGCGCCGGTGGAAGACGGTGCCTAGAATGCCGCATGCTCAAGCTCTACTACCACCCCTCTCCCAATCCCATCAAGGTCGCCCTGTACCTGGAGGAGGCCGGCATCCCCTACGAGGTCGTCCCGGTGGACACCCGCAGGGGTGAGCAGCACCTGCCCGCCTTCCGCACGATCAACCCCAACGGCAAGACGCCGGCGCTGGTGGATGGTGACGCCACAGTGTTCGACAGCAACGCCATCCTGCTGTACCTGGCCGAGAACACGGGCCGGTTCCTGCCGCCCGATACGCCGGCCGAGCGCGCGCAGATGCTGTCGTGGCTGATGTTCGTGGCCACCGGCATCGGGCCCTATTGCGGGCAGGCGGTGCACTTCAAGCTGGTGGCGCCCGAGCCCAAGGCGTACGCCCTGAACCGCTACACCTTCGAGGCCGAGCGGCACTGGGGCATCGTCGAGAGCCACCTGGCCGGCAAGCCCTGGATGCTAGGCGACACCTACACGCTGGTGGACATGGCCGTATGGGGCTGGGCGCGCATGATCCCGCGCGCCATGGGCGAGCAGGCCTGGGCCAGCCTGCCCAACGTCAAGCGCCACCTCGACGCGATCAACGCCCGTCCCGCCGCGCAGCGCGCCGAGGCGCTGAAGGACCGCTTTGTTTTCAAGCAGGAGCTAGACGAGGAGGCGAAGAGGGCGTTGTTTCCACAGAATGCGCGGTTGGCGGGGGGGTGAGCGCGGGTGGCTGGCAAACGCAGGCGCCGCCGACGGGTCGCCTGCACGGCCCATCAGCCCATCTGAATCTGCTTTTTCAGGCTGGAGATCTCGTCATGCGCCCGCTGCACCGCCTGCTGTGTCTTCGGGTCGACGTTGCCGGCGCTGCGGCAGGCCTGAACGGCGCGGTCGCCGCTTTGCTCCAATTGGCTCACCACTTGTTGAATCTGGTCTTGCCCTATCTGCTGCTGGCCGCCGGCAGCCTGTACTTGCTGTTTGGCCTGCCGTGCCTGCTGGTGCAGCGTCTCCACGCTCTGGCGCAATTCGGGCGAGGCCTGCCCGTGCTGCAGGGCGTCCTTGGCTTCGTCCACGCGCTCTTCTATCTTGCTGATCCGTTCCTTGAATTGTTCGGGCTGCATTTTCATATCTGCTCCTTGAAGAAATAAAGCGCCCACCGTGGACGCTTGCTTCATTGCAGGCGCGTCGCGCCAGTGCGTCTGCCGGGCAGTTGGCGCCAATGCCTGTCAGCCGGAACCGACTGTGCAGTTCCGCAGGTCATCGGCGGGCGGGGAGCGAGCGACAATGCGGCCATGTCGCAGGAATTCCGCTTCAGCGTCTACGGCCGGCCGGTCGCGGTCGTTCGTACGCCCGACGGCTGGGACGCGTTTTCCATCAGCAGCGACGGCAAGCGCGGCCCGCTGGGCATCGTGGTGCCGGACTTCCTCACCGCCGATGAGTTGCGCGAGTACCTGGCCGACATCTTTCACGAGTCCGCGCAACCGGGCAACGGCGA
Source organism: Ramlibacter sp. (assembly GCA_028292245.1). GTDB lineage: Bacteria > Pseudomonadota > Gammaproteobacteria > Burkholderiales > Burkholderiaceae_C > Ramlibacter. Next base: position 67,313 of record JAQGMS010000095.1, on the reverse strand, counting down.
CGTGATCCAGTTGCCCTAGCGATGGACCCGAAGCTGCTCCAACTCCTCGTCACGCGCGAGATGCCCTACGGCAAGTACAAGGGGCGCGTCATCGCCGACCTGCCAGGCAACTACCTGGCCTGGTTCGCGCGCGAGGGCTTCCCGTCGGGTGAACTGGGCCGTCTGCTGGCGTTGATGCTGGAGATCGACCACAACGGGCTCAAGCATTTGCTGGAGCCCTTGCGCCCGAACGCCAACGCCGGGGACTAAGTCGCGCCGGGCTCCGGCCCAAACCGTTGGGGAATGTCGCGTTGCTCGTGCAGCACGCGCCAGATGTCGACCTGGTCTTCGCGCTCTACATAGAAGATCAGGTAGGGGAATTTCGTCAGCTTCCAGAACCGCAGGCCGGGCATCGACAGTGCGGCTGCGTAACGGGGCGACCCGACGCCGGGGTTCGTGGCGATGCGCGTCACCGCTGCCTGGAGCGCGTCGATGAAGCGAAGTTCGAGCGCGGTGCCACCCTCGGCGAAGTAGTGGTCCGCTGCCTGCTCGACGTCCCTTTGCGCCTCACGGCGCCGTACTACCGCTTTGCGCGTCATGCGGCGCGGCGACCGCGCGCTCGCTGCCGCAGCCCGTCGAACCACTCGCCGTCCATCAGGCCCACGATCGGCGACTTGGATCCTTTCATCAGCAGCGCGCGCATCTGTTCGGCATCCTGCTCCTTGCGGATGAGTTCGCGGACGTATTCGCTGCTGGTGCCAAACCCGCGCTTCTCCACTTGCTGATCGACAAAAGTCTTGAGGGAGTCGGGAAGTGAAACGTTCATGGTGCCCATGGAGCATGATGCTAGCGGCCTTGGCAAAATTTGGCAAGCAGGCCGTTAGAATGCTGCATGCCGGCATTCTTGCTCCGCCGCCTCCGCCTTACCGCGCGAACACCAGATCCGGCAACGCCAACGACAGCAGCGGCACATAGGTCACGATCACCAATACTGCGATCAGCGCGATGGTGAACGGCAGCGCCTCCCGAAACACGGCGTGCAAGGGCGCGCCGGCCAGTTGCGCGGTGAGGAAGCTGATCACGCCCGAGGGCGGGGTCAGCTGCCCGATCATGAGGTTCAGCACCACGACCACGCCCAGGTGAACCAGGTCGATCTGGTAAGCGTGGGCGATGGGCACGAGCACGGGCACCAGCGTCACCAGCGCCACCGCGGGCTCCAGCGCCAGGCCCCACAACAGCAGCACGATGTTGATCAGCGCCAGCATCACCCAGCGGCTGTCGGTCAGGGCCAGCAGGGTCTTGGCCAGGGTTTCGCCGATGGCCAGGTTGGACACCAGCCACGAGAAGATGCCCGACGCCGCGATGGTGAGCATGATCAGGCCTGAATTGATCATCGCCTCGGTGGTGATGCGCCACATCTGCGTGAAGGTGAGCTCGCGGTACAGGAAGCGGCCCACCAGCATCGCGTAGACCACGGCCGCGACGCCGGCCTCGGTGGACGTGGTGATGCCGCTCATGATGCCGCCCAGGATGATCACGGGCATGGCGAGCGCGGGCAACGCGCCGAGCATCGAGCTGAAGAACTGCTTGCGCGAGGCGCGCGTCGAGAACGGAAAGTTCCTGCGGCGCGCCATGATGGTTGCCGTGATGAGCAGGTACACGCCCATCAGCAGGCCGGGAATCGCGCCGGCCAGGAACAGCCGGCCGACCGACACTTCGGTCACCAACGCGTAGACCACGAAGGCGATGGACGGCGGAATGATGGGGCCCATGGTGGAAGCGGCGGCCACCACGGCCGCGGCATAGGCCGGCGGGTAACCCTGTTCCTTCATCGCGGGAATCATCGACGAGCCGATGGCCGAGGCATCTGCCACCGCCGAGCCCGAGACGCCCGAAAAAATCATGCTGGCCAGGATCGCGACATGGGACAGCCCGCCGCGGATGTGTCCCACCATGGCCGTGGCGAAAGCCAGCAGGCGGCGTGTGATGCCGCCGGTGTTCATCAGGTCGCCGGCCAGGAAGAAGAACGGAATCGCCAGGAAGGCGAACGAGTCGATGCCCTGCACCATGGATGAGGCCAGCACGTTCAGCGGCACCGCGCCGCCGGTGAACAGGATGAAGACCAGCGAGGCCAGCCCCATCGCGAAGAACACCGGCACGCCCACCAGCGCGAAGGCGAGGAACGCGCCCATCAGCAGCGCGAACATCAGGATCTGTTGCATGCGGTCAGTCCGTCTTGCCGCGCGCGGCGATGTGCTGGCGGATGTTGACCAGCAGCGCCACCGCCATCAGCACCGCGCTGACCGGCAGCGCCAAGTACAGCGCGATCTGCGGCACCGGGATCGAGGTGAAGCCGATGCCGCTCATCGCGTCGATCACCGGCAAGCTCACCCAGCCATAGACGGCGGCGAAGAGCAGCGACAACACGAGGCTGGCCAAGCCCAGCCACCAGCGCGTGGTCACGCTCGTAGCCAACCCGAGGAAGTCCGCCGACAGGTGGGTGCCGCGGCGCACACCGATGTAGCCCGACAGCATGGTGGCCCACACCAGCAGCAGGATGCTGGCTTCCAGTGCCCACGACAACGGGTTGTTCAGCACGAAGCGCCAGAAGATCTGCGCGGCGCCGATGCCCAGCAGCACCGCGAGCGCCAGGCCCAGCAGCGCTTCGACGGTGCGGTCGAGCAGTCGCAGCATCGGCTACTTCACGGCCTGGATTTTCTGGATCGTGCCCTTGGCCCACATGTCGCCGTCCAGGCGCCGGGTCACTTCGTCGGCGATCTTCCGGAACGGTGCCAGGTCGGGCTCGACGATCTCCATGCCGGCCTTGCGCAGCGTGTCCATCGACTTCTCCGCGCCTTCCCAGGTCTGCTTGCTGGCCCACTTCTCGGTTTCCACGGCGGCGTCGGTCATGGCCTTTTGCTGCGCCGGCGTGAGGCGCGCCCACTTGTCGGCGGCGATCAGCACGATCAGCCCGGACTGGATGTAGTCCATCCGCATCGCGTATTTCTGCACCTCGTAATACTTCGCTCCGGCGATGGCGTCGAAGCCGTTGTCCTGGCCGTCGACCAGGCCTTGCTTCATGGCGAGGTACAGCTCGGAAGCAGGCACCGGCGTGGGCGATGCGCCCCAGGCCTTCATCACTTCGAGGATGGTGGGCGTTTCGGGCACGCGGACCTTCAGGCCCTTCATGTCTTCGGGCTTGAGCACCTTGCGGTTGCCCGTGGTCAATTGGCGCGGCGTGCGGTCGGACACGTAGCCCACGTACTTGAAGCCCGCATCCTTTTCCACCGGCGCCAGCATCTCGTAGAAGGTCGGCGACGCCATGAACGTCTTGAAGTGCGGCTGGTCGCGGAACACATAGGGCGCGAAGAGGGCGTTGAAGTCCTTGCCGCCCTTGGCGATGGCCAGCGTGCCGCTGTCGGCCAGAATCATGTCGATCTGCCCGGTGCGCAGGCCTGCGTAGTTCTGCGGCAGGCTGCCCAACTGGCCGGCGCCGAAGGACTGCACCTTGACTTCGCCCTTGGTCCGCTCGCTCACTTCCTGCGCGAAGCGGTCGGCGATCGGGCCCCACACCGGTGGCGGCGCGACATAGGCCATGCGCAGGTTGGCCTGGCCCCAACACAGGGGCGTGGCGAGCGCCAGTACGGCGGCCGCGGCGCGGAGTGTCTTGCTCGGTGTCATGGGAGTCTCCTTGTGGAATTCGTAAGGGTCAGGTGCGGGCCGCGAAGTAGTCCTGGTAGCGGCTGCCGTTGGACACCATGACGCCGCCGTCGACGTCGATGGAGGTACCGGTGCACATCGCGGCGCCCGGGCCGGCCAGGAATTCCACCGCGCTGGCGATGTCCTCGGGCTGCACCCAGCGGCCCAGCGGCACCGTTTCGACGACCGCATCCATTCGCTGCTGCGACAGGTTGCGCAGGATCATCGGCGTGAGCGTCGGGCCAGGGCATACCGCGGTGACGCGGATGCCGTCCACCGCCAGCTCGAAAGCCGCATGCCGCGTGAAGCCCAATACGCCGCCCTTGGAGGCGGTATAGGCCACGTCGCCGGAATACGAAATCCGCTTGCCGGCAACCGAGGCGATGTTCACCACGCTGCCGCCGCCGGGTTTCATCAGGCGCGCCGCGGCCTGGGTGCACAGCATGGTGCCCTTCAGGTTGATGTCCAGCACCCGGTCCCAGGCTTCCTCTTCCAGGTTGGCCAGCAGGGCGCGCGATTCGACGCCGGCGCTGTTGACCAGGACGTCGAGCCGCTGTGATTGGCGCGCGATCTCGGCAAAGGCTGCCTCTACCGAGGCCTTCACGGAAACGTCGATCGCGATGAAGCGGCTGCCCGCGCATTGCGCCACCAGCGGCCGGGCCGCCTCCGCGTCGCGGTCCAGCACGTACACGGTGTCGCCGCGCGAAGCGAACAGCCGCGCGCAAGCGGAACCGATGCCGTTGGCGCCGCCGGTGACCGCCACTATCCGGCCTGTGGGTGTGGCCATTGCCGCTCCTGGGGTTAATGGCTGTATAGTAACGATCGTTACTAACAGGCCGCAAGCGCTTTTTCACCCGATCGCATAGGGGAAGACCATGAGTACCGCCATCCTGCATCTGGCCGAGCCCGGCCGCAATCAGCTCGCACCCGCGGTGTATGCCTACGACCTGGAGAGCCTGCCCTGGCGCGAGACGCCGCGCGGCACCGCGCGCGAAAAGGCGGTGCGCCGCGACAACGCCGCCGGTCATTTCCTGGGGATGATCAGTTTCGATCCGCTCAGCCGCTCAGGCTTGCACCAGCACCTGGGCACTGCCACCAGCTACTTCCTTTCCGGCTCGCTGACCGATCACCAGGCCACCACCCGCGAAGGATTCGTCGGCGTGAACCTGGCGGGCGCCACCCACGACGCGGTCACTTATCCCGGCTGCATGCTGGTTTCGCGGCTGGAGGGGCCGGTGATCATCCCGGACGGCGGGCTGGCCATCCATCCGCATGCCGGCCAGGCGGCGGTGCGCAATGCGCGGCCCGAAACGCCACCGGACATCACCATCGAATTGGAACGCGCGGTTCCCGTGGCCACCCGTTTCGGCGGGGTGGGGCGCAGGCCGCTGTTCGACTACGCGGGCACCGGTGACGACCGGCGCATGTGCGCCCTGACGCTCTGGCCGCGCACGCCGCGGTTCGTGGTGGAGCACAGTGCGCTCACCGACCTGTTCGTGATGGCGGGCGATTTGCGTGTCGGCGGCAAGAGCGTTTCGGGCCCGGCCTTCGTGATCATCGAGCCCGGCGCCACGGTGGAAATGTCGAGCGAGTACGGATGCTCGTTGCTGGCCTGGGCCGAAGGGCCGGCCCGTGCAGTGGACGGCGACGGCGAGCTCTACGGGTTCAACTAGCCGCCGGCGGCGTTGCGCGCCTGCGTGGACAATTTGAGCAGCAGGGCCTTGAACCGCTGCAGCTCCGCGGGGGTCAGTGCGTCGTACAGCTGCTTTTCCCGCTGCACGGCCGCGGTGACGATTTCGCGGTAGACCACCCAGCCATCGTCGGTGAGGTAGAGATGGCGCAGGCGGCGGTCGGCTTCGTTGCCCTCGCGCGCCATCCGCCCCTGCGATTCGAGATTGCGCACCGCGCGCGAAACACTCATCTTGTCGAGGCCGCAGTAGTCGGCGAGCGCCTGCGCCGTGATGCCCGGTGTATCCGCCACGGTCAACAAGATCCGCCAGTCGGACAGGTTCAGGTGAAAGCGCCGGCCGAAGTTGGCGGCGAACGGCTTGGCCGTGAGGTTGGTCACCACCCAGAGTTGGTAGAACGGCGAGTCGTGGGTCGACAGCAGCGCCTTGTGGGGTGTGGCCTTGGCCGGGCGGGTCATGTCGGCGGATTCTATCGGGGAAGGTTGGCGCCTTGCCCATCCTCCTGCTTCTTCTCCGCGTCTTCGGTCTTGAACACGCCGCGAATGTTCAGCGCCGCCAATCCCACCTGCAGCCCGATCAGCGCGAAGGCGCCGTCGTGCCAACCCCACAAGATCCACAAGGCGTTGCTCGCCAGGAAAACCCAGAAGCCGATTTCGCGGCGCGCCGGCGCGTTGGAGCCGACCAGCCACGCCGCCAGCAGCGTGGCCGCCATGGCGGGCCATTGAACGAGGTCGATCCAGGAAGAAGAAAAGTCCGGCATCGAGGTGACTCCTAGTTCTTCTTCATCCAGCCGGCCATGGTGCCCAGCAGTTCGTCCAGCACATCCTCGTCGTTGCGCCCGGACCGCACGAGCACGTGGAAGGAGTGATCCGCGCCGTCGACGATGTGCAGTGCAGCGCCGCTGCCGAGCTTTTTCGCTGTTTGCTTGATAAGGGCCAGATCAGCCAGGGCGTCGCGCGTTCCCTGCAGAAAGAGCATCGGCACCTTCACGTCGGCGAGGTGGCCGGCGCGTTCGGTGGAGGGTTTGCCGGCCGGATGAAGTGGAAAGCCGACGAAGACGAGTCCGCGCACGTTCGGCAGCGGCTCCGTTGCCTGCGCCTGCGATGTCATGCGGCCGCCGAACGACTTGCCGCCCGCAAAAAGCGGCATCTTGGGCAACTGCCTGGTGGCTTCATCGACGGCCGCTCGTACGGCAGCGTGCGCAACTCTGGGCGAGTCGGGCCGCTTGGAACCTTGCTCCATGTACGGGAACTGGAAGCGTAACGTGGCCACGTCGCGTTCGGCCAGTCCGCTCGCCACGGCTTGCATGAAGGCGTGGTTCATGTCTGCTCCCGCGCCATGGGCGAACACGAAGCAAGCCCGCGCATTGGCAGGGGCGTCGAGCAGCCCGGAGGTGGTGCCGCCCTCAGGCAGCGCGATCGTCAGCGGAGTGGGGCGGCTCATGGCGCCGACGATAAATCAATCCGCGGGGTCGTGGGGCCAACCTTACTGTGTCCTACAGTCGCACAAGAAATCGGCCGATGCAATCGCGGCACCGCCGTGCCACCATGTGATCCGGATCATTTCGCCAATAACCGATGCGGTCAGCCCCTCGAGTTCAAAGAATGCCAATCGCCTGGCAGTACGGCGCGCCGGCCATCGCGCTGCACTGGCTATTGGCCGTGTTGATCTCTTTCATGGCGGGCTTGGGCTGGTACATGATGACCGTGGAGCACGAGCCGGGCGGCGACTGGTACATGAACCTGCACAAGTCGGTCGGGCTGGTGGTGTTCGTGCTGGTGTTGCTGCGCATCGTCTGGCGCGCCTTTCATGCGCCGGAGCCCTTGCCGCCCAACACGCCGCGATGGCAAGTGCAATCGGCGAAGGCCACGCAATGGCTGCTGTACGCCTGCATGGTGGTGCTGCCGGTCACGGGAATTCTTGGCGCCTCGTACTCACGCCCCGGCCTGGCGTTCTTCGGGATGCAGGTGCCCATGTGGGCGGCGACCAGCCGCGCTACCTCGAAGCTCTTTTTCACGATTCACTCCTTCACCGTCTGGGTGCTGGTCGCGCTGGTGGTCCTGCATGTGCTGGGCGGCCTGAAGCACCTGCTGGTGGACCGCGACGAGGTTTTCCGCCGTATGTGGCCGAACTAGTGACGGCGCGGGCCGTGGTACCGTACCCGCTCCCGAACAGGAGCCTTCCATGCCGCGTCCCATCCTCGACGAATCCTCGATCCATCCCGCGATTCGCGCCAAGATCAGCGGCTGGCAGCACGCCATCGTCGACGAGGTCAAGGCCGCCGTGCAGGCCAACGACGTGGTCGTCGTCGGCATGCGCCTGAACCCGTTCCCGGGCAAGGCCCGCAAGACGCTCGAAGCGGCCGGCCAGCCGTACAAATACCTCGAGTACGGCAGCTACCTGGGCATGTGGCGGCCGCGCAGCGCGCTGAAGATGTGGACCGGCTGGCCGACGTTCCCGATGGTGTTCGTCAAGGGGACGCTCGTCGGCGGATTCAACGATCTGAACGCGCTGATCGACAGCGGCGAGCTGAAGACGATGCTGGCGCGCTAGCGGAACTTGTCATGCCGGGCTCCGACCCGGCATCCATGCGCCGCACTCGATCGCGGGGCGTATTTTTGAACGCAGAGGGCGCAAAGGTTACGCAGAGGTCGCAGAGAAAACAGCCAAGAGGCTCTTGAATTCCTCTGCGTTCTCTGCGAAGTCTCTGCGCTCTCTGCGTTCAAGGAACCGATGCGCGTGCGCGGCCGCCTAGCGCCGCCCGCCCGCCAACTTTGCCGCCTCAGGCCGGCCCCTCAGCCGCCACATCGCCACGCATCCCAGCAGCGGTCCCACGGCCAGCATGCTGAATGCGCCGGTCCAGCCGGCGGCGGCGACCACATGCGGAACCAAATGAATGCTGGCCAGCGTCAGCAGAAAGCCCGCGCAGGTCTGCACCGTGAGCAAGGTGCCGACCGAGCTGGGCTCGCTCAGCTCCGCGATGCTGGCCGAGAACTGCGCCGAATCGGCGATGACGGTGATGCCCCATACGATCGCGACGACGCCGACGATCCATGGCGAGGCGCCAAGCAGCCAACCCATCGCCAGCGCGCAAGCCGCGCTTGCCGCCATCGCGCCGATCGTGACGGCGGTGCGGCCGACGCGGTCGGCGAGCGCGCCGCCGCCCCATGCCCCCAGCGCACCGGCGGCGATGGCCGCGAAAGTCAGCAAGCTGGCCTTGTGCGCGGGCGCGGTCATGCCGCTGGCCGTGAAACTGGCCTGCAGGAACACCGCGAGCCACGCCCACATCGCATACAGCTCCCACATGTGGCCGAGGTAACCGAGGTTGGCCAGGCGCACGGCGGGCTGGCGCCAGGCCTGCGTGAACTTGCGCAAGTCCAATGCTGCCGCGGGCCGGATGTTCGGCCCGACGCCGCACAGCAAGATCGCGCAGCCCGAGGCTGCCGCGCACGCCGCCGCCACGCCGTACACCAGCCGCCAATCGGCGCCGCCGCTGGCGGCCAGCAGGTGCGGGCTGGCCGAGCCGAAGGTGAGCGCGCCCACCAGCAGGCCGATCAACAGGCCCAGGTCGCCTTTGGCCCAGGTAGCCGCCAGCCGCATACCCACCGGGTAGACGCCGGCCATGCACATGCCGGTGACGAAGCGCAGCGCGTAGACCATCGGGCCGGTGGGCGGCAGGAACGCCAGCAACGCGGTGGCGGCCGCGGCGGTCAGGGCGCTCATCATGAACAGGCGGCGCGGGTCATAGCGATCGGGCAGCGAGAGCAGGGCGCTGAGCAAGGTGCCCAGCACGAAGCCCGCCTGGATGGCGCTGGTGAGAAGCGCCGCCTGCTGCGCGCTGACGGCCTGCGTCTGCTGTACGGTCGCCACCACCGACGCCGAAGAGAACCACACCGTCATCGCGCCCACTTCGCAGGCGAGCAGGATCGCCAGCGACGCGCGCTTGCTGGCGCTCATTTGCGGTACTGCGCGACCGGATGCGTGGCCGGCAACCGGTCGTGGCCGAACAATTTGCCGCGCAGCGTGCCCGGCGCGTACCGGGTCTTGTACGCACCGCGCTCCTGCAGCTGCGGCACCACCAACGCGATGAAATCGTCGAAGCACTCCGGCACGACGGTGCGCGACAGGTTGAAGCCGTCGACGCCGGCCTCGTTGCTCCAGGCGATCAGGGTCTCGGCGATCTTCTCGGCCGAACCGACCCAGGGCGCCTGGCGGCTGCCCAGCACCATCTGCTCCAGCAACTTGCGACGCGTCCATTGCCGCCCGGCGCTGCGCGTCATGGCTTCGACGTTGGAGACGATCGCCTGGCTCTTGCCGGTTTCGATCGGCTCGTCGATGTCGTACTTGGCGAAGTCGATGCCCATGGAGGCGGCGGCGTGGACCAGCGCCGCCTCGGAACTGGCGTACCGTTTGTACTCTTCGAATTTCTCCTGCGCCTGCGCGTCGGTCTTGCCGGTGACGATGGTCGCACCCAGGAACACCTTGATGTCGTCGCCCGAACGCCCCTGCTCCAACGCCTGGGCGCGGATGCCGTCGACGATCTTCTTCACGCCCGGCTGGCTCTGGCCGTTGAGGAAGACGCATTCCGCATGGGTGGCCGCGAAACGCGAGCCGCGTGCCGACGATCCCGCCTGGTACAGCACCGGCGTGCGCTGCGGCGACGGCTCGCTCAAATGCATCGCGTCCACCTTGTATTGCTTGCCCTGGTGGTGCACCAGGCGCACCTTCGCCGCGTCGGCATAGACGCCGTTGGTGCGGTCGCGCAGCACGGCGCCGTCCTCCCAGCTGCCTTCCCACAACTGGTAGACCAACTGCATGTATTCGTCGGCGAGGTCGTAGCGGTCGTCGTGCGCGGTCTGGCCGGTCAGGCCGACGGCGCGGGCCGCGCTGTCGAGATAGCCGGTGACGATGTTCCAGCCGATGCGCCCGCCGGTCAGGTGGTCCAGCGTCGACATCCGCCGCGCGAACAGGAAGGGCGATTCGTAGGTGAGGTTGGCCGTCACGCCGAAGCCCAGGTTCTGCGTGGCCGCCGCCATCGCCGGGATCAACAGCGTCGGGTCGTTCACCGGCACCTGCACCGCGCGGCGCACCGCCGCGTCGGGGCTGGCGCCCAGCACGTCGTACACGCCCACCACGTCGGCGAAGAAGATCCCGTCGAACAGGCCGGCCTCGAGCCGGCGCGCGTAGCCGGTCCAATAGTGGATGTCGGTGTAGCGCATCGACTCGTCGCGCGGGTGCGTCCACAGTCCCTGCTGGATGTGGCCCACGCAGTTCATGTCGAAGGCGTTGACGCGGATTTCACGTGGCATGGACGCATCCTATACTCCCGACATCGACTGTGTCATCCGGTCGCAAGGCGCTTCATGAGTTCCAACCGCAACGTCGAACTGCACTTGCTGGCGTGCCTGGACGCGTTGCTGCAGGAGCGGCAGGTCACGCGGGCGGCGGAACGCATGAACATGAGCCAGCCGGGCATGAGCAACGCGCTCGCGCGGCTGCGGCAGAAGCTGGACGATCCCCTGCTGGTGCGCACCGCCCACGGCATGGTCCCCACCGAGCGCGCGATGCAATTGCAGGCTTCCGTGCGGGCCGCGCTGCGCCACGTGGACGCGGCCTTCGCGGCCCAGTCGACATTCGATCCCGCCACCGCGCGCAACACGTTCAAGATCGCGATGTCCGACTACGTGTCGATGCTGTTCATGCCCTCGATCATGGACACGATCGTGCGGGAGGCACCGAGCATGCGTGTCGTCCTTGGCCCCTCCGATGCGCTTCGGCTGCGTGAGCGCCTGGAAGAGGATGGGTTCAACCTGTGCATCGGCTACTACACGGAGATGCCCGAGGACCTGCACGTCAGCGACATCTTCACCGACACGATCAGCTGCATCGCAAGAGCCGGGCATCCGGTCTTCAAAGGAAGCATCGAGCTCGGCGACTACGTGAAGCAGCCGCATATCCTCATGGTGGGCGGCACGCACACCACCACCGTGGAGGCCAAGACCGACGCGGCGCTGAAGGAGCTGGGCCAGTCTCGCAACATCGTCATGTGGATGCCCAACCAGCTCACGTTGCCGGCACTGGTGGCCAGCAGCGACCTGATCGCGACCGTGCCGACAGAGCTGGCGCGCCGCAGCCAGTTCCGCTCGCAGCTGCAGGTGCTCGACCTGCCGTTCGAAGTGCCGGACATGAGGCTTTCGATGGTCTGGCACGAGCTCACCCACCACGACGCAGCGCATCGGTGGCTGCGCCAGAAATTCCGCGAGGTGGCGGCCGGCTTGTCACCGCCGGCCACACGCCAGCCGAAGCCGCAGCCGAAACCCAGGCGCCCGCGCGCTTCCGCGGCGCGCTGAGCCTGGCGCGCCCATACTGCGCCGCTATGGGCACATCACGGCCCAGGCATGGCGAACCGGCCGACGGAAACCTACGATGCTCTCCATAAAGGAGACAAGTCGATGAACATTCCTGTCGAGACCGAGTGACCCAGGCCAGGGAACCCGAAGTGCGCTGGAACCGCGAGGAAAGCGAAGAGTGGGGCGTGGTTGCGCGCGAGTTCGACGTTGTGCGCGACGGCAAGGTGGTCCCGGCCATCCTTTGGTCACCGGCGCAGGCGCGCGGACCGCTTCCGCTTCTTCTGATCGGCCACGGCGGTTCGCAATCCAAGAGCGCGCCCGGCGTCGCCGAACTGGCCGCCCGCTTCGTGCGCGCCCACGGTATCGCGGCGGCGGCGATCGATGGCCCGATCCACGGCGCGCGGCGCGGCGACGGGCTGATCGGAGCGGCGATGCAGCAGGCGTTCCGCGAAATGTGGGAGAAGGACACGCACATCGATTCCATGGTGGCCGACTGGCGCGCCACGATCGACGTGCTCGCCCGCATGGACGGCATCGACGCGTCGGCAATCGGTTGGTACGGCGTATCCATGGGCACCGCATACGGTCTTCCGCTGATCGCAGCGGAGCCGCGCCTGCGCGTGGCGTTGCTGGGCATGTGGGGAACCGACTACCCGAACAGCGAGCGGCTGGCGCGAGACGCGCCCGCGGTGCGCTGCCCGGTGCTGTTCCAGATGAAGTGGGACGACCAGTTCTTCGCGCGCGAGGGCCAACTCGACCTCTTCGATCGCCTGGGCAGCACGGAGAAATGGTGCAAGGTCTACATGGGCGGCCACACGCCCGTAGAGGGCGTGCAGCTGGACGACGTCGAGGACTTCCTCGCCGCCCGGCTGCGCCAATGATGACCGCCTGACTCGCTTTTTAGTGAAACCCCTAGGAGACAACATGAAGTTCTGGAAAAAATGGGCGGGCTTTGCGGCCTTGCCGCTCGCGGTCGCGCTGGGCGCGTTCTGTCCTGCCGGCTTCGCGCAGCAGGGCCAGACCGGACCGATCAAGTTCGTCGTGCCGTTTCCGGCCGGCACCACCATCGATGTCCTGGCGCGGGACCTGAGCGTGAAGCTGCCGGCGGTGCTCGGGCGGCCGATCATCGTGGAAAACCGCGCCGGCGCCGGCGGCAACATCGGCACCGAGTACGTGGCCGGCGCCCCGCCCGACGGCAGCACTTTCCTCGTGACCGTGCACAGCCCGCTCACGATCAACCCGATGATCTACGAAAAGCTCAGGTACAACACGGCCGACTTCGTTCCCATTGCCAACCTGATCCTGGGCGGGTACATCCTGGTCGCCAACAACAATACGCCCTACAAGACGCTGGCCGACCTGATTGCCGCGGGCAAGCAGAAGCCCGACACGATCACGTTCGCGTCGCACGGTTTCGGCAGCATGACCCACATCTGCATGGAGCAGCTCGAGGCGGCCACCGGCGCGCGCTTCCGCCACGTGCCTTACAAGAACCTGTTTGCGGGCGACATGATGTCGGGCGTGATCGACATGGGTTTCGACAACCTCGGCTCGACCATTCCCAACGTCAACGCCAAGAAACTGACACCGCTCGCGCTTTCGTACAAGCGCATGACGCAATTGCCCGGCGTACCGGCCCTGTCCGAGAGCGTATCGGGCTACGAGTGCTATTCCTGGGTGGGTGTGCTGGCACCCAAGGGCACGCCGATCGCGATCCAGCGCCGAATGAACGAGGAGATCAACAAGATCATGGCCACGCCGGCCTTCGGAACACTGGTCGAGACGATGGGCACCACGCTGGCGCCGACCACCCTCGAGCAATTCGCCGAGTTCTACAAGGCGGACGCCGACAAATGGCGCAAGCTGATCCCGCCACTGAACATCAAGCTGGATTGATCCGATTCCCTTTCCACTTCAAACAACAGGAACCATGAAAACCCATACCCCCACCCCCGAAGTGATGATGAAGCGCGTCGTGCGCTACCGCGACCTCAAGCCCGTGAAGGACCAGTTCATGGAAAAGGACGGCATCCCGGCCGGCGCCTACGCCGCCATCGCCGCGGACCGCACCTTCATCCTGATGGGCCCCAAGGGCCTGCTGAGCGCGACCGGCGAGGACCCACCGGTGATCGGCGGCGACGGCGGCGAAGTCTTCACGCTGAACATCGCGACTTGCCCGCCTGGCAACGGATCGCCATTGCACGCCCATCACTACACGTGCGAGACGTTCTTCTGCCTGAATGGCCGCTTCAAGGTGTGCTGGGGTGATCGCGGCGAGCACAACATCATCCTCGAGCCGTTCGACATGATCGCGGTGCCACCGGGCGTGACCCGCAATTTCACCAACGTCTCGGATGCGGAGGCGAGTCTGCTGGTGACCGTCCAGGGCAACCGCGACCGCTTCCGCGATGTCGACAACATCCCCGAGGTGGCCGAGCGGGTCGAACGCGAGTTCGGGCCGGAAGTGCGCAGGAAGATCGAACAGAAGGGCCTGACGTTCACCGCCGGGCTGGACATTCCCCTGCCCATCGACAAGGGCAGCACGGTCGGGATCGCCTGCTGAACGCGGTGCTGGAATTCGAGGGCATGGCGGGGATTTAATTCGCGCCAGTCCTACAGCCGGCGCGCTAGCCCAGCAGTAAATTCGCTGGCATGCCACCTCAACTCGCCCGCGCCCAGGCGTGGGTGGCCGATTTCCTGCGCCGCCTTTGGGCGCGGGTCGCCGACGCATCGCAGCGCCTGTGGGCCCTCGCGCGCCGCCATCCCTGGCGCGCGAGCCTGGTGTTGCCCGGGCTGGTGCTGCTCTACGTGCTGGCCCTGCTGCCGTTCACGCCCAGCATCTCCGACCTGAAGAAGGCCAAATCCGAGGTGCCGTCGGTGGTCATGGCGGCCGACGACGTGGTGCTGGCGGAATTCAAGCGGCTGAACCGCGAATGGGTGCCGCTGTCGCGCATCTCGCCTTTCGTCGTGCAGGCGCTGATCGCCACCGAAGACCAGCGCTTCTACAGCCACCACGGGCTGGACCTGCGGCGCATCGCCGGGGCCGTCATCAGCACGCTGCGCGGCAACGTGCAGGGCGGCTCCACCATCACGCAGCAGTTGGCGCGCAACCTGTACCCGGAGGAGATCGGCCGTTCGATCAGCATCCACCGCAAGGTCAAGGAGGCGCTCACGGCGTTCAAGATCGAGGCGCTGTACTCCAAGGACGAGATCCTCGAGACCTACCTGAACACGGTGCCCTTTCTCTACAACGCCTTCGGCATCGAGATGGCGGCGCGCACCTACTTCGACAAATCCGCCGACAAGTTGAACGTGCTGGAAGCCGCCACGCTGATCGGCATGCTCAAGGGCACCAGCTACTACAACCCGGTGCTCAATCCCGAGCGGGCGCGCGACCGGCGCAACGTGGTGCTGGTGCAGATGGCCCGCAACGGCAAGCTGGATGCGGCGCGCGCCGAGGCGCTGGCCAAATTGCCGCTGAAGCTCGACTTCGAGCGGCAGGACGCGCCGCTGGGGCCCACGCCGCACGTGGCGCAATGGGTGCGCAAGTGGCTGATCGCCTGGGCCGACGCCCGCGGCTACAACATCTATTCCGACGGGCTGGTGGTCCGCACCACGCTGCACACCAAATTGCAGAAGGCCGCGAACCAGGCGGTGGCCAGGCAGTTGGATGCGCTGCAACTGCTGGCCGACCGCAGGCGCAAGCGCGGCGAGGAAAGAGTGCTGCTGCAAGCCGGCTTCATGGCGATCGACCCGCGCAACGGCCACGTGCTGGCGTGGGTGGGCAGCCGCGATTTCGCGCAGGAGCAGTTCGACCACGTCAGCCAGGCGCGCCGGCAGCCCGGCTCCACGTTCAAGCCCTTCGTCTATGGCGCGGCGTTCGAGATGGGCATGAGCCCGCAGGACCAATTGATCGACCAGCCGCTGGCCATCCGCCTGCCCGGCGGCGAAATCTGGCGGCCGAGCGACGGCACACCGCCCAGCGGCGCTCCGATGACGCTGCGCGATGGCCTGGCTTATTCCAAGAACACCATCACGGCGCAATTGATGATGCAGGTGGGACCGCAGCGCGTGGCCCAACTGGCCCGCAACATGGGCGTGCGCCTGAGCAAATTGGACGAAGTGCCTTCACTGGCGCTGGGCACCAGCCCGGTCACGCTGCGCGAGATGGTGGCCGCCTACGGCACCATCGCCAACGAGGGCCGCTACATCGAGCCGGCAATGGTCACGCAGGTGGAGGACCGCGACGGCAACGTGCTGCAGACGTTCGAGTGGACGGCTCCCGAGCAGGCCATGTCGCGCCCGCAGGCGCTGCAACTGGTGAACGCGATGCGCGGCGTGATTGACGAGGGCACCGGCACGGCCATCCGCACACGCCACGGCATCCAGGCCGACGTGGCCGGCAAGACCGGCACCACGCAGGACAACACCGACGGCTGGTTCATCCTGATGCACCCGCAATTGGTAGGCGGGGCCTGGGTCGGCTTCAACGACAGCAGCATGACGATGGGCGACGCCTGGGGCCCGGGAGCGCGCAGCGCGCTGCCGATCGTGGGCGACGTGTTCCAGCAGTCGCTGCGCAACAAGTGGATCGACCCGCAGGCGGAGTTCGCCATTCCCCGTCCGCGGCCGCAGCCCAGGCACGACGCGGAGCCGTTCGGCCGGAACCCCCTGGAGGGGTTGGCGAAGTTTCTGGGACGGCTGTTCGGCGGCGGGCGCTAGGCGCGGCGCAAGCCCATCCATTCTCTTTTTTTACAAGCTCTGGAATAAACCGGGACTTTGCGGTGTTCATGCGATTGCAGGCTGTCTGCAAACCTCATGGAGACCCGAATGAAGAAACTGATCCTCGCTGCCGTCCTCCCGCTGGCCCTGTTGGCGGGCTGCGCGTCGATGTCCGGTGGCCAGCCCCCGGCGATGATGAAAAACGGCATGCTGGTCAACAGCAAGGGAATCACCGTGTACACCTTCGACCGCGACGCGGCCAACAGCGGCAAGTCCGCCTGCAACGGCGACTGCGCGGTCAAGTGGCCGCCGCTTCTTGCCACTGCCTCGGATGGCCCGCGTGGCGACTACACCATCGTGATGCGCGACGACGGGCGGCGCCAGTGGGCTTATCGCGGCAAGCCCCTGTACACCTGGCCCGAAGACCAGGAGCCCGGCGACAAGTACGGGGACAACTACCTCAAGGTCTGGCACGTCGTGAACTGAGAAAGCCAAGCATGACCCGTTCCATGATCTGGCTGGCGCTGTGCGCGCTGGCCCCGTTGGCCGTACACGCCGGCACGCTGCAGGTATCGGTGGTGGACAAGGAAGGCAAGCCGGTGCAGGACGCGGTGGTCGTGCTGGTGACTTCCACCCGGGGCGCGCCCAAGACGCCGCTTGCCACGCAGGTGACGATCAGCCAGGAAAAGATGCGCTTTGTGCCGGCCGTGTCGGTCGTCGCCCTCGGGGCGCGGGGGAATTTCGTCAACAACGATCCCTGGGCCCACCACGTGCGCGTGTCGCCGGCCGGCGCGATGGAGTTCAACAGCTCGGCGGGCGGGTTCGAGGTGCTGCTGGACGGCAAGCCCGATGGCAAGCCGGCGAAGACGGCGGAGTCCACGTTCGACAAGCCCGGCGCCATGCTGCTGGGATGCCATCTGCATGCCTCCATGCGCGGTCACGTCTACGTCAGCGACTCGCCGTGGGCCGCGTTGACGGGGGCGGAGGGCACGACTGCGTTCGAGGCAGTGCCGTCCGGCCCCGTCTTCGTCCGGGTCTGGCAGGCCGACCAACTGATCGACGTGCCGGCGCAGCAACTCACGCTGACCGATTCGCCGGCCAAGGCCGTCGTCCACCTCACGGTGGTGCCGCGACGGCGCAGGGTCTGACCGGCCTGGTCGAGCGCGCGGTCAGCGGGCTGGGATGTGTCCGTCCTTGAACAGGTACGAATCCATCGCCAGCACGCCATAGGTCATGCCACCGTCGAGCACCTCCACGTCAGCCCCCGGCGCGGCCGCGCCGAACGCGAACGGCAGCGGCAGGTAGTGATCGGGCGTCGGATGGGCGCGTTGCGCGTGCGGCGCGACGTCGAGGTAGTGGATGAGGGCTGCTTCATCGCCGCCGCGCACGGCCGCCCTTGCCCAGTCCACGAATTCGCTGGCGTACGACGCGCCTTGCGCGTCGATGTCCTGGCGGAACTCGTACAGGTTGTGCGTGATGCTGCCGGAGCCCAATAGCAGCACGCCCTCGTCGGCCAGGGGCGCCAGCGCGCGGCCCAGGCGCACGGCGCCGGCGGCGTCGAGGCTGCGCGGCATGGAAACCTGCAGCACCGGCACATTGGCGTCGGGGTAGAGATGGCGCACCGGCACCCAGGCCCCATGGTCCAGGCCGCGCTGCGCGTCGGCGGTGGCATTCCAGCCGGCGGCGTTCAACAATTCGAGCGCGCGGGCGGCCACGGCGGGGCTGCCGGGGGCGGGGTATTGGATGCGATACAGCTCGGCAGGAAAGCCGCCGAAGTCGTGGATGGTTTCCGGGGCCGCCGCGAAGCCGACCCGCACGTTGGGCGTGACCCAATGCGGCGAGAGCACCACGATGGCCTTGGGGGTGGGCAGCTCACGGCCGAGCTGGTTCAGCAGCGGGCCGGCCAGGGCGGGCTCGATGGCGAAGGTGGGGGCGCCGTGGGAGACGAAGAGTGAAGGCATGCGGTTCATTGCGTGTGTCCTTTCAATGAACCCATTTTGGGCGCCGCGCCGCGGAAAGCGAGGAGCGCAATTCGCATGCACCATTGCAAAAAATTCAATGCCGGCCACAGGTCGGCCGGCCCTAGAGGAACTCCTTGAGCAGGTAGACCGCGTTGTCCTTGAGCTTGTGCCAGGCGCCGCGCTTGCGCCAGGCTTCCAGGTGAATCTCGTTGGCGCGGGCCACGTACTTCTCGAAGATCGCGTCGAGCCGCTGGGCCAGCGCCGCGTCCTTGATGGCCAGCGTGATCTCGTCGTTGGTCTCGAACGAGCGGTCGTCGAAGTTGCTGGAGCCGATCGCGCTCCAGACCTTGTCCACGGTCATGATCTTCTGGTGCAGCAGGGTGTGCGGGTACTCGAACAGGCGCACGCCGTTTTCCAGCAGCTTCTCGAAGTTGCGGTGCCCGGCGTGCTGCACCATCGGGTTGTCCGAGCCGCTGGTCGAGGGCATCAGCACGCGCACGTCCGCGCCGCGCTTGACGGCGGCGCCGAACGCGTCGATCGCCTCGGGCTCGGGGATGAAATAGGGGTTCTGGATCCAGATGCGCGTGCGTGCCAGGCAGATGGCGGTGTGGTGCAGGATCTTCACCGCCGGGGTCGATCCTTGCGGCTTCAGGAAGGCCGCGTGGATCACCGCGTCACCGGCCGGCTCGAGCTGCGGGAACACGTCGGCCCCGACGAACAGCTCGCCCGTCTCGCCGCCCCAGTTCTCGCTGAACGCGCCCTGGATGCTGTGGACGATGGGCCCGCGCAGGTGCACGCTGACGTCGGAGAAGTGCTTGCCGTCTTCCGCGTTGCCCAGCCAGTCGTCCACGATGCAGTGGCCGCCGACGAAGGCTTCGCGGCCGTCGATGACGACCATCTTGCGGTGGTCGCGGTCGTTCAGCACGCCCAGGTTGCGCAAGCCCCGCTTGTGGAAGAACCTGACCTTGCAGCCGGCGTCACGCATCTGCCGCACCACGTCCTGGCCCACGCCGTTGGAGCCCGTGGCGTCCAGCATCACCCGCACCTGCAGGCCGTTACGCGCCTGGGCCGACAGCGCGTCGGCGACACGCCGGCCCAGCGCGCCGTCCTTCCACAGGAAGGTTTCGAAGTGGACCGAGCACCTGGCTGCGCGGATGCGCTCGACCAGCACCTCGAAGAAGGCGCCGTTTTCGTGGACCTCGACCGAGTTGCCCGGCACCGCGGTGCCCAGCGTCAGGCCGGACAGCGAGGGAATCAGTTCATCGATCGGGTAGTCGCACTCGATATTGAGCATCGGCGCGCGCACCCGCTTGATCGACCAGATGACCAGCACCAGCACCACCACGATGCTGATGGAAAGCCCCGTCCATAAAGATGCATCCATCGGTTGCGCCGCTCCTCGTTGGCCGACAGCCTACCCTCAATGCACCGGCCGCAGCAACTGTCCCAGAAAGAAACGAACCATTTCGGCGCTGGCGTCCGGGCCTTGCGGGTCGGTGTACGAGCCTTTGGCGCTGCCGCCCGACCACGCGTGCGGCGCGCCGTGTACGACCCAATGCTCCGCCACCACCGGCCCGCCGCCCGGGGCGCGGTGCAGCTCGCGCGTGTAGTGGCGCCCGCCCGCGGCGACGCCCTGGGCCGCCTCGACGTCCGCCTCCTTGTGCACGCTGGCCGCGATCACGTGGCCGCCGTTGCCCGGGTGCACGGTGCTGTCGGCGTCGCCGTGGAAGACGATGGTGGGGATGCCGCTGGCGGCGGCGGGCACGACGATCTGCGGCCCGCTTCGCATGGCGCCGAACGCCGAAGGCAAGTCCTTGGCGGCGCCGGTGGCCAGCCCCGAGTGGACGCCGACGGCTGCGTACAGGTCGGGATAGGCATCGCCCAGGATGGCCGCCATCGCACCGCCGGCGGACAGGCCCGCCACGTAGACCCGCGCCGCGTCGATCGACTGGCCCTGCATCACCTCGCGCGTCATGCCGGCCAGCAGCGCCGGCTCGCCGCGGCCGCGCTGCTGGTGGCTGTGCTTGAACCAGTTCCAGCAGCGCTGCGGGTTGGCTTGCTGCGACTGCTCGGGGTAGAGCACGAAGAAGCCTTGCGCGCGGGCCAGCTCGTTCATCGCCGTGCCGGCCGCGAAATCATCGGCGCCCTGGGTGCAGCCGTGCAGCATCACCACCAGCGGCATCGGACGCTCGCCGGCGCCAGGCGGGATGTAGAGCTTGTAGTCACGCTGCCCCGCCGTTTCGGCATAGCTGCCGGCCACGAAGCGGCCCTTGGCCGGACGTGCCGGTTGGCTTTGGGGTTGCGGGTCCGCTTGCGGCAGTGGGTCAGGTAGCGGTTGCTGCACCGGCGCTGCGATCTCGCGTGCGACGACGTCGATCACTTCGTCTTGCGGTTCATGGCGCGCCGGTGGCATGTCGGGCTTGCCGCCCAGGGCGGCCTGGATCACCGCTGTAGCGGCCTTCAGGTCGCCCCGGTGCGTGAGTCGTGCCGCGCTTTGCATCAGGCGTTGGAAGAGGGGATTCATACTGCTTTCGGAATGTTGTGTGTCAGCGCGTTCGCTTGGCGAGCGCGGCCTTGACGGCGGGGCTGGCCTGTAGCGTGCCCAGCACGGTGATGGATTCGATGGTGGCCAGCGCGAGCGCCGGCGTCACGTCTTGTGCGATGGAAGCCAACCCCAGCACCCGCACCTGCAGTTTTTCGCCGGCCTTCTGCGCCGCTAGCAGGTCGGCCTTGGTCAAGTGGTGGATGCCGAGGGTCAGCGTCTTGCGCGAGACCGCCTGCCGCACCGCCTCGCCGTGCGTGACCAGCTGGTTGCGGATGGCCGTGCGGATCAGGTCGGTGCGGTTGGCGTAGAAGCCTTCCTGCACCAGCAGGTCGATCTGGCCCAGGTCGACGCAGCCCAGGTTGATGGTGATCTTCTCGTCGACCGGCTTGACCGACGCGGTGAGGGACTTGGTGCTGGCTCTGGGCATGGGGCCATCTTAGCACCATCTAAGTGGATGGTGTCATCCCCCTGCGAAACCGCACGGCGGCAGCGAACCGGGGAAACCCTGATTGCGGTGCCCAGCCTTCCGGTTGATCATTCAGTCATGAGACGTCATACGACATACGACGCTTTCAATTCCGATTCACCTGCCGCTTCAGCATGCGTCGTACTAGCTGAAGTAAGGGAAAAGTAGTGCATTTGTCCGAGGAGACGGCGGTGCGAGAGATCCTCTCGCCTCAGGAGATCAGCCATTACAAGCGTGATGGCTACCTTGTCCCTGACTACAGACTGAGCGGCGAGCGCTTGGCAAAGCTGCAACAGCTGACGGAGCAACTGGTGGCGGACAACCCGACCCTGCTGAACAAGGCGATCGTCGGATTGCATGTTCCGGGTGCCGGGCCGCAAGGCCTGAAGACAACGAAAGACTGGGTTGAGGTCGCGACCGACCCCGACATCCTGGACATGGTGTCGCAGCTGATCGGGCCGGACCTCATCCTGTGGGATTGCCAGATGTTCTACAAGCGGTCCGGTGGCGGGCCGGCCACGCCGTGGCATCGCGACGGGCGCTACTGGCCCATCAAGCCGCTGGCCACGACGAGCGTGTGGATCGCCGTGTACGACAGCGTGATCGAGAACGGTTGCTTGCGCGTCATTCCCGGCTCCCACCAGAAGAAGGAAATCGGGCGCCACCTCAAGGCGGACCGCGAGGACACCGTGTTTCCGCAATACCTCGCCGAGGACGAGTTCGACGAGAGCCAGGCCAAGAGCGTCGAATTGAAGGCCGGCGAGATGGTGATCTTCGACGTGTACACCATCCACGGCGCAGAGCACAACAACGGCACGCGTCCGCGCGCGGGGGTGTCGATTCGCTACATCCCCTCCGCCTCCCATTTCGACCATGACGCGGCCGACCTGGAGCATGCGCGCCAGTATCCGGGCGCGGCGCACCAGAACAGGCCGCTCATGCTGGTCCGCGGCGTGGACCGCTGCGGCCTGAACGATTTCAGTCGAGGGCATCCGGTGCAAACCGCCTGAGCGGGGCATTTCACCTTTTCACCACAGTTCGAGCATCAACGCAGGAGACTTCATGTTCACTCAATTTAAGCGGCTGGCCGTCATCACGGTCACGGCCATCGCGGCATCCCTCCCGGCACAGGCCGAGGACATTACAGCTCTGGACCGCATCATCAAGAGCGGCACGGTCAAGGTCGCCATCGACCTGTCCGCCCCGCCATTCGGCCTCCAGGACAAGGAGATGAAGCCGGCCGGGGCCGACGTCGAAGTCGCCCAGATGCTGGCGAAAGACCTCGGGGTCAAGCTCGAGATCGTCCAGGTGAACGGCGCCAACCGCATCCCTTACCTGATGACCAAGCGCGTGGACTTCGTCATCTCCGCCTTCGCCGTGACGCCTGAGCGCGCGAAGAGCATCACGTTCTCGATCCCCTATGGCGGCATGCGCGCCGTGGTGGTCGCGCCCAAGGACAAGAAGATCGGCGCCTTCGCCGACCTCGAGGGCAAGAAGATCGGCATCGCGCGTGGCACCACCAACGAGACCGACCTAGCCACCATGGCGCCGGCCGGCGCGCAGATCATCCGGTTCGACGACGAAGCTTCGGCGCAGGCGGCCATGCTCAGCGGCCAGACCGACGGCTATGCCACCGGCGAGATCATGACCAAGGCATTCTCCGATCGCAACCCAGGCCTGAAGCTCGAGCCGAAACTCACCCTGCGCAACGTGTACTTCGCGGTGGGCATGCGCCGCGGCGACCCCGACATGGCCCGCTGGATCGACATCTGGGTGATGTCGAACAAGTCGAACGGCGCCTTCTCGAAGATCTACCAGAAGTGGCTCGGCAACGCGATGGCGGACCTGCCCGTCTTCTGAAGATTTCCCCGCCCAAGCCCGTGAAACAGCTCCCCATCGGCATTGCCGCGGCCAACATCGCCCACACGGTGGACGGGTTCGACGTGGACACGAAGTTCCGCATGGTGCGGGAAGCCGGCGCTTTCGACTACATCGACAAGACGCCGCTCCCCGGCGAACTGGAGCTGTATCAGCGGGCGAGCCAGACATATGGCATCCCCGTGCGCGCCGGCGGCTTCTCCTATGTGCTGGGCCGCGACGAACCCCTGCTCGAGTGGCACTTGCGGATCGCGAGCGAACTCGGCAGCGATGCGCACAACATCAAGATCATGACGCACGACGTGCATGGGGCACTGGTGAGCAACGAACAGGTCGCGCGCGCCTTCGTGTGGGCGGCGGAGCTCGGCGAACGCCATGGCGTGGCGCCCTGCCTGGAAACCCACGTGAATACCTGGTCGGAGCATTTCGGCCGGGTGGCCGCGGTGGGGGAGCTGGTGGAGCGGCGCGGCGTGGAGTTCAACCTCACACTCGACCACTCGCACGTGATCTTCAAGATCGACAACCCGTCCGAGCAGGAAGTGCAGGGCCTGCGCAAGGATGTCGTGTCCGGCCGCCTGCAACTCGATCCGTTCCACGAGGATGACGTCTGCACGGAATGGATCGAGCGCAACTGGGTCCGGCATGCGCACGCGCGTTCGGCGGCCCCAGCGAATCCGGTCAACATCTGGGCCCGGCATCCGGACGGCACACCCGGGCGGGGCATCGAGTATCCGTTCGCCCGGCCGGAGCCGGGCGAGTGGCACTCGGAATGGGCGCAGGACCGGCTCGAGCCGTGGAAAGAAGTGGTGCGCCGCCTGCTGCGCTTCCACGCCTCCCGCGCCGACAGCCGCCTGGGCCAGATCTCGACGGAGTTCCTTCCTTTCATCGACTACGCGGGCGGGGCGAAGTACTCCGTGTTCGAACAGGCGATCGCATGCTCGCGCTGGCTCAGGCAACAGTGGCAGTCCGCGCAGCAAGCTGCGCCGGCCCTCGGCCTCACCGTTCAATAGACATGGACTACACACTTCAATTCGGCGACGTCCTGGCCCGCTGGCCCCTGCTGCTGGAAGGGCTCTGGAGAACATTGCTGTTCTCGGCGGCGGCCATCATCTTCGGCCTGGTCATCGGCGTCTTCGGCGCCCTCGGCCGCCGTGCGCGCTCCCGCGCGATCCGCTATGCGGTGACGGCCTACGTCGAGATTATCCGCAATACGCCGATGCTGATCCAGCTGTTCATCATCTTCTTCGTGTTGCCCACCATCGGCATCAAGCTTTCCACCACCGAGGCGGCGCTGGTTGCCGTGGTGCTGAACAACGGCGCCTACGTGACCGAGATCGTGCGCGGGGGGATCGCCAGCGTGCATCCAAGCCAGATCGAGGCGGGCCTGTCGCTGGGCCTGTCACGGACACGGGTGTTCATGAGCGTGGTCCTCCTGCCGGCCATCGAGAATGTTTACCCTGCGCTGGTCAGCCAGTTCATCCTGATCGCGCTGGGCACCAGCATCATCTCCGCCATCGGGGCCGACGACCTGACATCGATGGCCAACGTGATCCAGTCGGAGACGTTCCGCGCCCTCGAAGTCTTCATCGTCATCGGGATCATCTACTTCTTCCTGACGCTCCTGTACCGGGCTCTGTTCGCCGGGCTGAGCATCCTGCTCTTCCCGCACCGTCGCCGGCAGGGCAAAGCCGTGTGGGCCTGACATCATGAACCGCAGCTTCGGACTCACGGAATTCCAGTACCTCCTGACGGGGGCGCAGTGGACGATCATGCTGTCGCTGATCGCGTTCACCTGCGGCGGCCTGCTGGGCCTGGTCATCGCGTTCGCACGCATTTCGCGCTTCAAGGCCGTGCGGCTGGCCGCCACGGCATATGTGCAGATGGTGCAGGGCACGCCGCTGCTGATCCAGCTCTTCATCGCCTATTTCGGCCTCACGCTGCTGGGCGCGACATTGCCCGCACTGTTCGCCGCCGGCCTGGCGCTGACGATCTACGCATCGGCCTTCCTCGGTGAGATCTGGCGCGGATGCCTGGAATCGGTGCCCCGTGCGCAATGGGTGGGTGCCGATTCGCTCGGCCTGACCCGCACGCAGCAGCTCTACTACGTTATCGTGCCGCAGGCGGCGCGCATCGCCACACCGCCCACCGTGGGCTTCATGGTGCAGATCGTGAAGAACACGTCCCTGACCGCGCTGGTCGGTTTCATCGAACTGGCGCGCGCGGGCCAACTCCTGAACAACATTACATTCCAGCCCGCGGTGGTGTTCCTTTGCGTGGGCGCTCTCTATTTCGCCATCTGCTTCCCGCTGTCGGCGCTCAGCCAGAAACTCGAGGTCAAACTCAATGCCGGTCGTTCAAGTCTCCAACATTCATAAGCGTTACGGGGACCTCGAGGTCCTGAAGGGCGTGTCCCTCACGGTCGAGGGCGGCGGTGTCGTTGCGCTCATCGGCCGCAGCGGCTCGGGCAAGAGCACCCTGCTGCGCTGCCTCAACGGACTCGAGCGCGTCGACTCCGGCAGCATCGAGGTGGCCGGCCACACCATCAGCGGCAACCACGACGCCTTGCGGCGCCTGCGCCAGGATGTCGGGATCGTCTTCCAGGGCTACAACCTTTTCCCGCATTTCACCGTCGAGCGCAACATCACGCTGGCGCTCACGGCCGTCAAGCGGATGCGCCCGGCGCAGGCGCGCGAGATTGCCGCAACCGTGCTGGCCCAGGTCGGCCTGGTCGACAAACGCGACGCGTACCCGGAGCAATTGTCCGGCGGCCAGCAGCAACGCGTGGCGATCGCCCGGTCGCTGGCGCTCAAGCCCAAGGTGATGCTGTTCGACGAAGTGACCTCCGCCCTCGATCCGGAACTCACCGGCGAGGTGCTGCGAGTGATCGAACGGCTTGCCGCCGACGGCATGACGATGCTGCTGGTGACGCACGAAATGGCGTTCGCCCGCCGGGTGGCGAACAACATCGTGTTCATGCACAACGGAAAGGTCTGTGAGTCGGGCGCACCGGCGGAGCTGTTCACCGAGCAGCAAAGCTCCGAGCTGCGCCAGTTTTTGGCAGCCGCCCATGCTTGAGTCCGCCAATTCCCCTTCCGGGTTCGTGCCGGCGCCCGAGACGCCGGTCCGCAAGCTCGCACTGCGGCCCGTCAACGCGCGCCAGGACCTGGTCGCCCAGGTGGTCGAGCAGTTCAAGGAAAACCTGATCAGCGGCGACTTGCAGCCCGGCGACCGGATTCCCCCCGAACCGGTGCTTTGCAGCCAGTTGGGCGTGAGCCGTACCGCCGTGCGTGAGGCCATCAAGACACTCTCGGCGGTCGGCCTGGTCGAAATCCGGCGGGGCAACGGCACTTACATCGCGACCGGCAACATGGAAGCGCCGGTGGAGCTGCTCGCGCTGTCGCTGGTGCTTGCCAAGACCACGAAGGCGAGGCTGATCGAGCTGCGCCAGGTGTTCGAGTACGCCGGTGGCGAGCTGGTGGTGAAGAACGCGACCGAGCAGGATTTCGCGGCGATCGAGGCGCAGGTGGAGCGCTTCGCGCAGGCGGTGCACGCGCATGAGCCCGCGGCTGTGCTCAGGAAGCTCGACCAGGAATTTCACGACATGCTGTTCGACGCAACGCACAACCCGATGTTCGCGCGCCTCGCCAGGGCAGCGATGGCGGCGTTTGCCTCGACCATGCAGCATGCGCTGGCCAGCGCCGACGTCGACGCGATCGCCTTGCAGGACCACCGGGAAATGCTGGATGCACTGCGGCGCCGCAGCGTCGCCGACTACCTCGTCCTCGTGAAGCGCAGCCTCGCGACATGGATGGACCACCTCGACACCGAACCGAACTGACACATGACCAAAACCGATCGTTTTCCGGACACCGTTTTCCTGCCCGACCGCGCCCGCCTTGCCATCAACTGCCTGAACGGTTGCGTCAACACCAAGCACAACCACCTGCCGTTCTGCCTGACGGACCTGACCGGCGACCCGCCGCGGATGGCGCACACCCAGTTCGACTGGAGCGACCACACCTCGCGCGTGATCGATGCGCTGCTGCTGGCGAAGGCGATGACCGGCGACGCCGCTGCATCGACGCACCTGCCCGCGCTGACGCAGCTGTTCGACAGCGGGTTCGGTACCGACGGCCTGCACTACACGCCGGAAAACCCGTGGAGCTTCCATCACGCCAACATGCACTACCAGCGCTCGGTGCTCAATGCGTTGCTGTCGCTCGCGCTGGTGGAAGGCTCCGATACGGCACGGCGCCAGGGCAACAAACTGGCGCGGGCCTTGACCGAGATCTCCATCCATCGCGAAGGCTACGCCTACTTTCCCGCGGTCGAACGCTCGCCCGAGGGATGGCCCCGGGGCGACTGGTCCATCCTCGGGTCCGGCGTGGACCCGGCGAACACCAACGGCCGCCTGATCTTCGGGCTTTCGCGGCTGGCGGAACTGCTGCCGGATTCGGAAGCCGGTGAGCTGGCCGGTGCGTACGCGCGCCATGTGATGCATGCGAGCAGCGCGTTCGCGTCCGACGGCAGTTTTGCCACCGGCATGGAATTCCGGGAAGGCCATTTCCACAGCCGCGCCGTCACGATGCTGGGCGTGATCCGCTACGGCCATGCGCAGCGCGATGCAAGCGCCATCGAGTGGGGCCGCCGGGTGTTCGACCGTGCCCTGCAATACGGCACCAGCTTCGGCTGGTTCCCGGAGCGGCTCGTGAAGTCGCGCGCGCACGGCTGCGAAACCTGCGCGATCGTGGACATGATGGAATCGGCCATCTGGCTCGCCAAGTGCGGGCACTCGCAATACTGGGAACACGCCGAGCGGTTCCTGCGCAACCAGCTGCTCGAAAGCCAGGTCACGCGCATCGACTGGGTCAAGCCGTCGACGCAGCCGACCGAGGACAGCGAGTGGGAGACCACCGAGAACGTGGCGCAGCGCTCGCTCGGCGGCTTCGCCGGCTGGTCGCAGCCGAACGACCTGGTTTCCAAGGTCATGCACCGCTGGGACCTGTACACGTGCTGCAGCGCGCAGGGTGTGCGGGGCCTGTTCAATGCGTGGAGCCACGCGACGACGATCGACAAGCAGGCCGTGAGCGTCAACCTGTTGATCAATAGCGCGAGCGAGCATGCGACGGTCAGAAGCTGGCTGCCTGCCGAGGGGCGCGTCGAGGTCACCCTGCACCGCCACACCGAACTTCGCATCCGCGTCCCCTCCTGGGTCGATCCGCGCAACCTCGTGCTGAAGATCAACGGAAAGGAGCCTGCCTCCAGGGAGACCCCCCACCGTTTCAGTGACACCGTGTTCGTGCGCACAGGCCCGCTTGCCGCCGGCACCGTCGTCGAGGCCTCGTTTCCGGTCGCGGCCGCAACCACCCGGGAGACCGTGCTCGACACCACCTACGAGGTCGAATGGCGCGGCGACACCGTGGTGGGAATTTCACCCGGCGGCACGCGCGTGCCGCTCTACCAGCGGCAGCCCGGCGCGACGACACCGCCGGAAATGGTCGAGAAGACCTTCTCGGTCGCCGCATTTCACCTTTGATCCACAGGAAATTCCGAGCATGCAAACCCTTGCCCTGCTGCACACCGGCCCGGTCGTGATAGCCCCCATCCACAACATCGTGCGGTCGCTGATGCCCAGCCTGCGCGTGGTGAACCTCATGGACGACAGCATCGTGTCCGAGATCTTCCGTGAAAACGGGATGACGTCGGCGGTCCGCGAGCGGCTCGATCACATGGCGCAATCCGCCGTCGCGGCGAAGGCGCAAGCCATCGTGGTCACCTGTTCGTCCATCTCCGAAATGGCGGGCCCGCTGGCCGAAGCGACCGGACTGCCGGTCTACAAGATCGACGAAGGCATGGCCGAAGAGGCGGTGCGGCGCGGGGCGCGCATCGGTGTCATTGCCACGTTGCCCACCACGATGCTGCCCACCTGCCGCCTGCTGGAGCAGAAGGCGCGCGAAATCGGGAAGGCCGTGACGCTGCACCGCGAGCTTTGCCAGGATGCGTTCGACGAGCTGTCCCGCGGCAATACCGAGGCCCACGACCGGATCCTGCGCGACGCCATCGAACGCATGGCCGGCACGCAGGACGTGATCGTCCTGGCGCAGGCCTCGATGGCGCGCCTGCTCGAGGGACGGCAATCCAGTTTCGCGACACCGGTCCTGACGAGCCCGCTGCTGGGCATCACCCGCGTGCGCGAGCAGCTGCAGGCGCGCGGCTTGCTGCCGAACTGAGCCATGGACGAGCGCATCAGCGCCAGCTACCTGATCGAAACGGCATTTCCGCTCGATGAGGCCGCGGCAGTCATGGCGGGGGAGCAGTCCACGGGCACCTTCGTTGCAGTACCGGGCGAGACGGCGCAGCTGAAGCAGCGCAACGGCGCCGTGGTCGAGCGCGTGGTCGAACTGGGTTGGGCGGACAGCCCCAGCCTGCCGGGGGCGCGCTCCCCCAAGGGCGCCGGTGCGCCGCGCTGGCGGCAAGCGGAAGTGCATCTCTCCTGGCCGCTGCGCAACATCGGGCCGTCGCTGCCCAACCTGATGACGACCCTGGCGGGAAACCTCTATGAGCTGGCGCAGTTTTCGGGCATGCGGCTGCTCGACTTCGAGGTACCGCGCGTCTTTGCCGACGCATTCGCGGGCCCGCAATTCGGCATCGAGGGCACGCGGCGGCTTTCGGGCGTCCACGGCCGGCCGCTGATCGGCACCATCATCAAGCCCAGCATCGGGCTTTCGCCGGAAGAGACCGCCAGGCGGGTGCGCGACCTCTGCGAAGGCGGCATCGACTTCATCAAGGACGATGAACTGCAGTCGGATGGCGTGGATTGCCCCTTCGAGGAACGCGTCGACCAGGTCATGCAAGTGATCCTCGACCACGCGCAGCGGTCGGGCCGCAAGGTGATGTATGCCTTCAACATAACGGGCGATCTCGACCAGATGCGCTCACGGCATGACCACGTTCTGGCCCGCGGTGGCACATGCGTGATGGCAAGCGTGCAAAGCTGCGGACTCGTCGGCATCACCGAGCTGCGGCGCCATTCGCAGCTTGCGATCCACGGGCACCGCAACGGCTGGGGCGCCTTGTCGCGCTCCCCGCAACTCGGCTTCAGCACGCCCGCCTGGCAGAAGTTCTGGCGCCTGGCCGGCATCGACCACATCCACGTCAACGGCATCCGCAACAAGTTCTGCGAACCCGACGATTCGTGTGTCGCTTCCGCACGCTCCTGCCTCACGCCGATGTTCGAAGCCCCGGCCAAGGACTTCCGCATCATGCCGGTGTTCTCCTCGGGGCAGTGGGCGGGCCAAGCCGTCGACACGTACGAGGCGCTCGGCAGCGTCGACCTGATCCATGCCTGCGGCGGCGGCATCGCGGCGCACCCGGATGGCATTGCCGCCGGCGTGCAGAGCCTGCGTGATGCGTGGGAAGCGGCACGCTCGGGCGTGCCGCTTCCGCAATTCGCCGCCACCCACCGCGCACTGGCGCGCGCGGTCGAGGCTTTCGGAACATGACTTTGCAGATCGCTTTCTACGGCGACGACTTCACGGGTTCATCCGACAATCTGGCCCAGTTCCATCGCCATGGCCTGCGGGCGATGCTGTTTTTCGACGCGACAGACCGGGACGCCCTGCGCAGGCACTCCGAACAGCTGGACGTCTTGGGCATCGCGGGCATTTCACGCTCGTTGCCGCCGCAGCAAATGATTCAGGAGTTGCGGCCCGGCTTCGAGGCCCTTGCCGAACTGCGTCCGCGCTTCGTTCAGTACAAGATCTGCTCCACGTTCGATTCGGGCCCTGACTGCGGCAACTTCGGCACCGTCATCGACGAGGCGCGCCGGCAGTGGCCCGGCTGCGTCGTTCCGGTCTACGCAGCGGTTCCGCATTTCGGCCGGTATACGGTGTTCGGCAACCACTTCGCCGACTACCGGGGCACCGTGTCGCGACTCGACCGCCATCCCTCGATGTCCCGGCATCCGGTGACGCCGATGGGGGAGTCGGACCTGATGGCGCATCTTGCATCGTTGGGTCACGGCGACGCGCGCCTGCTGGACGTGCTGGCGCTCGGGATGGGACGCGAGGCGGCGCAGCGGCGGCTCGATGAACTGCTGGCCGCCGGGCACGACTTGTTCGTCCTGGACACGCTCACACCCGAGCACCTTGCGCTCGGCTCGACGCTGCTGTGGGAGCTTTCCGGCCGGCGGCCCGTCTTCGCGCTGGCCGCACAGGGGCTGGCGCACGGCCTGGGACAGCTCCTCGGGCGTGCGCAGGCGACAGGCCAGGCGCTGGCAGGCGTCGAAAAGCTCCTCGTCCTCTCCGGCAGCTGCGCGCCGAGGACGGCAAGCCAGATCGCCGTGGCCGCAGCAGCGGGCTTTGCTGCCTTGCAGCTCGACGTGCCGCAGCTGCTGCGCTCCGGTGGCGAGCCACGTGTGGTGGGGCGGCTTGTCGAAGCCGCTACGCAGGCATTCGACAAGGCGGACGGCGTGATCATCCACACTGCACTCGGGCCGGACGATCCATCCATTGCCGAGTCGAAAGCGCAGGCGAAAGCCGCAGGCCTGCCAGGCGAGGAGGTGGTGCGCCGCATCGGCCACGCATTCGCCGGCGTCTTCGCTGCGCTGATCGGCAGTGGGGCGGTGCGTCGTGCGGTCTTCGCTGGGGGGGACACGTCGAGTCATGCAATGCGGGCATGTGGAGCTTATGCGCTCTCCATCGTGGCAAGCGACTTTCAAGAGAACGCCCATTTATGCCGCTTGCACGCCCACACGCCGGCTATGGATGGTGCCGAGGTGCTGCTCAAGGGCGGGCAGGTGGGCGGCGATGAATTCCTGTTGAAAGCGCGCTCGGGGAGTGCCTATGCCTGAGCCTCGGCGGCGACGATCCGCGATGCAACGTGGCCCAGGTTGATGGTGATCGGCCGGTGCCGCAAAATGGGCCATCCCTTCCCGACCCGCCATGGCCCAGACCACCATCACCACCGACGACTACAAGTTGTTCCCGTCGCCGCGCAACGTGCACCGCGAAGTGTTTCTGCACGAGGTGTTCGTGCCCTATCCCTACGCGCTGATCGATTTGCCCAGCTTCAACCTGAAAGGCAAGTACAGCCTGTTCGCCGCGCACCGGCTGGCCGACCGCAAGAACGGCCAGTTGGTGACGTTCGAGCTCGAGGCCGACGCCGCGGCGTTCACGGCGAAGTTCGTGCCGGATTGACTCCTCACGCCCTCGGGTCGCCCTTCAGGTACTGCCCGAACACCTGTTTGTAGGCGTCCGAGGTTCGCGGCCCGAGCTTGCCGTCCTCCCGCAGGAAGATGCCGGGGAATGTATTGAGGTACCGCTGCAACTCCGCGCCGCCGGGCGTCACTACCTTGGGCGCGTAGCGCAAGGCGCCCTTCGCGCTTCCGGTCAGCGCTTGCGCGAGTTCGGGCTGGTCGGTGTCGAAATCGGTGTCCAGCCCGCCGATCTCGGCCAGCCGCCGCAGCAGCGCCGCCGCGCCGGCCTGTTTGGAAACAGTGGTGGGCGACCAGGTGCCGTCGGCGATGTACTTGCCACGCGTGTATTGGTTGGTGAAGCTCCACAGGTAGGGGCTCTTCACATCCGGGTGGTCCCTGCGGTATCCCCAGCCGTTGTAGGTCTCCCACTTGTACAAGGTGCCGGGGAGCGACCAGTCGTCCCAGGCGTCGTATTTCTCGAACGTGAGCGCATCGACGGCGCTGTCTTCCCACGAGAAGGGCGGGCTGCCCTTTTTCGGCCGGCCGGCCGGCACCTGCACCGTGCGCTGCGACAGCGGGTCGCCGTTGTGCAGGTGGGTGTTGAAGTTCAGGCTCCCCTCCATGCAATGGATGATGCCCACCACGTGCCAGGGCACACCGACCTGCGCCGCGACATCGGCGTACCGCTGCCGAGCGCCCACGATCCGGGCGACAGTCTTGTGGACTTCCGGCTGGCGGTCGGCGCGGATCTGGCAGGTGTCGAACAGGGCCTGGTATTCGGTGCGCAGCGCGGTGGTCAAGGTGGGCATGGCAGGCTCCAGAGGGGTTGGCACTGCGCAGATCATCCCCGGATCAGGCCGGGCTGGCCTCCTCACATCGCAGGATGCGGCGACGGCCGCGTGTCATGCCGCTAAGATGCACTCTTGGAGGCTCACCAGGAGAGCAGAGCGCCGGCGCAGAAACCGGGGCGGCTCCGGCCACGAGATCAAACAAGTTCATGCCCAACATCGGTACGGTCCTCAAGGAAGAAATCGCCCGGCTGGCGCGCAAGCAGACGCGCGGCGATACCCAATCCCTCAAGAAATCGGTCGCCCAATACCGTGCCCAGATCGCCGATCTCAAGCGCCGCATGCAGGCGCTCGAACAGGAGGTCAAGCGGCTCGGCAAGGCCGCCGGCAAGGCCGGGGCGCGCGCCCCCGCGGCCGAGGAGCCGGGCGGCAACCTGCGCTTCAGCGCCAAGGGCCTCGCGGCCCAGCGCAAGCGCCTCGGGCTGTCGGCCGCGTCGGTGGCGAAGATATTGGGGGTGTCGGCGCTGTCGATCTACAAGTGGGAAAGCGGCAAGGTGCGCCCACGGGCCAAGCAGATCGAGGCGATAGCGGCCCTGCGTGGCATGGGCAAGCGCGAAGCGGCACAGCGGCTGGGCGAGTAGCCGCCGCATCGCGGCCTCACTCTTTCAGCATCTGCAATTGCCCCTTCAGGCCCTGGACGATCAGCTCCGCGCATTGCCTCGCAGCGGGTGACAAGGTCTTGCCCTTGAGGGTCACCAGGCAGATTTCGCGCACGATCGCAGGCGCGAGCAGGTGCGCCACCTGGTACTTCGGGCTGCGTTCCTGCGGCACGCTCATCAGCGGAAGAATCGTCACCCCCAGGCCCGCTTCCACCAGGCTGAACAAGGTCTGCTGGTGGATGATTTCGAACTTGGGCGAGAAGGCGTGGCGCCCCGCCTTGAAGGCGTCCTCGATCACCGTGCGGATCGCTGTTCCCTTGGGCATGCTCAGGTGGGGCAGGCCGGCGATCTCTTCCAGGCTGATGCTCTTGCGGCCGTTCAGCGGGTAGGCCGCGGGCAGCACGGCGACGATGGGGTCCTTGATCAGCGGCCGGATGTCAAAGTCCTTCAGGCCTTCCAGCTTCGGCCCGATCGCGAAATCCGTCACGCGATTGAGGACGTCGTCGTACATGCCCTTGGCAAAGGCCTCGTGCAACTCGAGCGTCACTCCGGGATAGCTGGCCTGGTAGGCGGCAATGATCGGCGGCAGCCGGTGGGTGGAGATCGACGGCGCGGTGCCGATGGAAACGCGGCCACGGCGCAGGCTCGACTCATCGCGCAATTCCTGGGCCACGCCCTTCAGGTCGGCGATCACGCTCTTGCAGCGGATCAGCAGCGTCCTGCCTTCCGCCGTGAGGCTCACCCGCCGCGTGGTTCTTTCCAGCAGCGGAACGCCGAGTTCTTCTTCGAGTTGCTGCACGTGCACGCTCACCGCCGACTGCGAGCGGTGCAATTGCTCAGCCGCGCGCCGGAAGCTGCCGCAGTCGGCCACGCAAAGAAAGGTTTCGATCTGGCGGATGTTCATTGATCGTTTATCGGTATCAATCATTTCAATAATACCGATTGTGCGGGAGCACGCCCCATGATGCAATCCAGGCAAGCCCCCCATCAGGAGACATCGAGACATGAACCCAGCCGCTTTGGAACGCACGCAGACCACGCTGCGCATAGCACCTCTTTCCGCGACCACCGGTGCCGAATGCACGGGCGTGGATCTCGCGCAGCTGAAGGAGGGCGAGTGGGAACGGCTGGTCGAGGCCTACCACCAGTCTTCGCTGCTGGTGGTGCGCGACCAGAAGCTGGCGAAAGACGCGCAGATCGCCTTCAGCGAGCGCTTCGGCGAACTGGAACTGCCGATCCGCAAGGACTATGTCGGCAAGGACTTCGCCGCGCTGCACGTGGTCAGCAACATCGGTGCCGACGGCAAGCCCAACAACACCAAGGGGCTGGAGAATCCCGGCAACTTTTTCTGGCACACCGACGCCTCCTACATGAAGCGGCCGGCGTCGACCACCTTGCTCTATGCGATCGAGATCCCCGCCAGCGGCGGCGACACGAATTTCGCGAACATGCATGCCGCCTATGACGCCCTGCCGGCAGCGATGCAACAGCGCATCGCGTCGCTGCGGGCCGTCCACAGCTGGGAGCAGTCGCGCCACAACTCGGGCAGCCGTCCGGCCTCGGAAGAAGAGAAGCTTCAGGCCCCGCCGGTCGCCCACCCGCTGGTGCGCACCCACCCCGAGACCGGGCGCAAGGGGCTGTACCTGGGCAACCACACGTCGCACATCGAAGGTATGGACGTCGATGAAGGGCGTGCGCTGCTGCAGCAGTTGCTGGCGCACGCAACCCAGCCGCAATTCGTCTACCGCCACAAGTGGCAACCGGGCGACATCGTGATCTGGGACAACCGCAGCCTGCTGCACAAGGCTTCCGACGATTTCGACATGAACAACTGCGCGCGCGTGCTGCACCGTACCGTGGTGCAGGGCACCGTTCCGCAATAAGGAGACTCCCGATGAAAAAATTCTTGCGCGGCCTTGCCGCGGCGTCAGCCATCGCGGCCGGCCTGCTGGCCTCGGCCCAGGCACTGGCCGCCTTCCCGGACAAGCCGATCCGCTTCGTCGTGCCGAACACCGCAGGCAGCGCGACCGACCAGCTCGCCCGGACCGTCGGCCTCACGGTGCAGCAGCGCTCCGGCCAGGCGGTGGTGATCGACAACAAGGCCGGCGCCAACGGCATCATCGCCGCCGAATTCGTGGCCAAGGCACCGGCAGACGGCTACACGGTCCTGATCGGCAACGTCACGACCAACGCGGCCAACCCGTACCTGTACAAGAAATTGCCGTACAGCGCGGACAAGGACTTCGTTCCGCTGACGGGCCTGGGCCGCGGCTCGCAGGTGATGGTGGTGAACAACGACCTGCCCGCGAAGACCGTGGGCGAATTCATCGCGCTGGCCAAGGCCAACCCCGGCAAGTACACGTTCGGCAGCGGCGGCGCATCGGCGCGCGTCGCCACCGAGGGCTTTGCCCAGATGGCGGGCGTCAAGCTGCTGCACGTTCCCTACAAGGGCAATCCACTGGCGCTCACCGACGTCATGGCCGGGCAGATCCATATCCTGTTCACCGACATGACGACTGCGTTGCCGCTGGTGCGAAGCGGCAAGGTGCGGGCACTGGGAGTCACCAGCAAGACCCGGTCGGTCTACCTGCCCGATGTGCCGACAATCGACGAATCCGGCGTGCGCGGCTACGAGGCTGGCTACTGGTTCGCCGCGTACGCACCCGCCGGAACGCCGCCCGACGTGGTGGCCACGCTCAATCGCCTGCTGACGGAAGGTGTGCGGTCCGATTCGGCGGCCACCTTCTTCAAGAGCGTGGGCATGGACGCGTTCGCCACGACCTCGGACGAGATGCGCGAGTTCAACCGCATCGAGCTGATCCAGTGGAGCAAGTCGATCAAGGCGGCGGGCATCGAGCCCGAGTGACGGCATGACTTCCATCGCAATCCCGCCGCGCCGGTTCCGGCTGCAACGCTCGGAGCTGGCGGTGCCGGCGACTTCGGAACATTTTTTTGAGAAGGCCGCCCGCGGCGGCGCCGACGTGATCTTCCTGGACCTCGAAGACGCGGTGGCCCCCAGCCACAAGGCCCGGGGCCGCGAGCTGGCCATCGCCGCGCTCAACGACCTCGATTGGGGCGACAAGACCATGGCGGTGCGGGTCAATGGCCTGGACACCGAATGGGGCTGGCGCGACATCGCCGAAGTCGCCGAAAAATGCCCGCGCCTGGACCTGGTGCTGTTGCCCAAGGCCGGCGGCGCGCGTGACATCGAATTCGTGGAGACGCTGTTGGCGGGCATCGAGCGCTCGACCGGCCGGGCGCAGCCCATCGGCATCGAGGCGCTGGTGGAAACCGCGCTGGGCCTGGCCAACGTCGAGGAAATCGCGCGCTCGTCGACACGCCTGGAAGCGCTGATCTTCGGCGTGGGCGACTTCATCATCAGCATGCAGGCGCCCGACCGGATGGTGGGCGCGATCAACCCGGACTACGCGGTGCTGACCGATTCGGGCGCCGACGGCAAGCGGCAGCGGCACTACAACGACCAGTGGCATCACGCCATGGCACGCATCGCAACCGCGTGCCGCGCCTATGGCCTGCGGCCGGTGGACGGGCCGTATACCAACTTCCGCGACGAAGAAGGCTTCAAGGCATCGGCGCTGCGGGCCCGCGCGCTGGGGTTCGACGGCAAGTGGGCGATCCACCCGAACCAGGTCGCCTGGGCCAACGAGGTCTTCACGCCGGCGCCCGAAGTCGTGGCCTGGGCCGAAAAGGTTTCATCGGCCATGACCCGTGCGGCGGCCGAAGGCCGCGGCGCCATCAGCATCGACGGCGAGCTGATCGACCTGGCGCACCTGAAGATGACCCACAACATCCTGGAGCGCTCGCGCGCCATCACGTCACGAAAGCGCCAAGCATGAGCACCGAAACCGAAACCGAAAAACCGCTGGCCGGCATCCGTGTGCTGGACATCGCCACTTTCATCGCCGCGCCGTTTTGCGGCGCCACGCTGGGCGAGTTCGGCGCCGAGGTGATCAAGGTGGAACAGCCAGGCGTCGGCGATCCGCTGCGCTATTGGGGCACGCAGACCGAATGCGGCGACTCGCTGGTGTGGCTGAGCGAAGCGCGCAACAAGAAGTCCATCACGCTGGACTTGCGCCTGGAAGAGGGCAAGGAGATCTTTCGCAAGCTGGTGGCGCAATCCGACGTGGTGCTGGAGAACTTCCGCCCCGGCACATTGGAAAAATGGGGCCTGGGCTACGAGGAACTGCAGCAGATCAACCCCGGGCTGGTGATGCTGCGCGTCAGCGCCTACGGGCAGACCGGACCGTACAAGGACCGCCCCGGCTATGCGCGCATCGCGCATGCCTTCAGCGGCTTGTCGTTCCTGGCACGCGAGCCGGGCGCCAGGCCGGTGATGCCGGGGTCGACCTCGCTGGCCGACTACTTCTCCGGTCTGTACGGCGCGGTGGGCGTGCTGCTGGCGCTGCGCTCGCGCGACAAGACCGGCAAGGGCCAGTTCATCGACATCGGCCTGTACGAATCGATCTTCCGGATCATGGACGAACTCGCGCCGGCGTATGGGCGCAGCGGCTTCGTGCGCCAGCCGATGGGCGCGGACACCGTGAACATCGTGCCGCACAGCCACTACCTGTCATCGGACGGCCGCTGGGTGGCCATCGCCTGTTCCAGCGACAAGATGTTCGAGCGCCTCGCCCTGGCGATGGAGCGCCCCGAACTGTCGGCCGATGTGCGCTACAAGACCATGGGCGAGCGCGACAAGCGGCGCGATGAGCTGAACGCGATGGTGTCGCAGTGGGTCGGCTCGATGGCCGCGCAGGAGGTGCTGGACCGTTGCGAAGCCGCGGAGATGGCCTGCGGCCTGATCTACGACATCAAGGACATCTTCGAGGACCCGCAATACCAGGCGCGCGAAAACATCAAGCAGATGGACGACGAGCGGGTCGGTGAGTTCCACGCGCCCAATGTGGTGCCGCGCCTGTCGCGCACGCCCGGCTCGCTGGACCGGCTCGGGCCCGCGCTGGGAGCGCACAACGACGAGATCTTCGGGCAGTTGCTGTCGATGACGGCGGGCGATATGGGCGCGCTGCGGCGCGCAGGGGTGATCTAGCCAGGAATACTGAGAAAATGGGCGCACCTCGTTCGTTTCGAAGCCGCCCATGCCCCTGCCGCCCTCCCAACCCCGCAAACACCTGCACACCCGGGCCGTGGTCTTTCGCGGCTATCACCGCGAAGACGGCCTGTGGGACATCGAGGCCGAGCTGTCCGACACCAAGGCCTATCCGATAGAACGTTCCGAACGCGGCCTGATGCCGCCGGGCACGCCGATCCACGGCATGGCGATCCGCCTCACGGTGGACGACAACATGACCATTCGCGAAATCTCCAGCGCCGGGGACCACACACCGTTCGACGAATGCCAGCAGGGCAATGCGCCGATGCAGAAGATGGTGGGCGTGACCCTGGGCCCGGGCTGGCGCGTGGCGATCGAGCGGGCGCTGGGCGGCATCCGCGGCTGCACGCACCTGCGTGAGCTGCTGTTCAACATGGCGACCGCCGCCTACCAGACCATTCCCGGCTACCAGCAACGGCTGCGCCGCCAGGCCGGGCTGCCGGCCCATCCGGGCAACGAGCCGCCGTATCACCTGGGCAAGTGCATCGCCTGGGATTTCGACGGGCCGGTGGTGCAGCGCCACTATCCCGAATTTGCCGGCTGGCAGCCGCTCAAGCGGAAGGTCGACGCACCGGCGAAAAAGGATTGAGTCAGGCGCTTCGGCGCAAAGGAGACGTTGCCATGCCTACCCGTTCTCTCACCCGCGCCAGCTTGCGCAGGCTGTTCGTCGCCACCAGCGTACTGCTGGTGGGTGCAGCACTGGCCTTCGCCGCCAAGGCCCAGACCGCGCCCTGGCCCGCCAAGCCCGTTCACATCGTCGTCACTTTCCCGCCGGGCGGCGCGCCGGACACGCTGGCGCGCGTGCTGGCCGACAAGTGGGGCCAGTCGCTGGGCCAGACCTTCACGGTGGACAACAAGCCCGGCGCGGGCGGCAACATCGGCGCCGATTTCGTGGCCAAGAGCGCGCCCGACGGCGCGACGCTGATCGTCGGCACCGTGGGCACCCACGCCATCAACGCGGCGCTGTACGACAAGATGCCCTACAACGCCGCCAGGGACTTCACGCCGATCAGCTTCCTGGCCTCCACGCCCAACCTGCTGGTGGTCAACAACAGCGTGCCCGCAGCAACCGTCAAGGAGCTGATTGACCTGGCGAAGAAGACGCCGCTTTCGTTCGGCTCGTCGGGCAGTGGCACCTCGATCCATCTTTCGGGCGAGCTGTTCAACACGATGGCCGGGGTCAAGATGCAGCACATCCCCTACAAGGGCCGCGCGCAGGCCGTGCCCGACCTGCTGGGCGGTCGCATCACCATGATCTTCGACAACATGCCCTCCGCGTTGCCGCTGGTCAAGGGCGGGGAAGTGCGGGCCATCGGCGTGACCAGCGCGAACCGCTCGCCGGCGGCGCCCAACATTCCCACCATCGCCGAGTCGGGCCTGCCGGGCTTCGAGGCGACTTCCTGGTTCGCGCTCTACGCGCCGGCCGGCCTGCCCAGGGACGTGCTGGCCCGCATCAACGCCGAGACGCTGCGCGTGATGGCGCTGCCGGACGTCAAGGAAAAATTGTCCGCGCT
Organism: Ramlibacter sp.; assembly: GCA_028292245.1. Classification (GTDB taxonomy): domain Bacteria; phylum Pseudomonadota; class Gammaproteobacteria; order Burkholderiales; family Burkholderiaceae_C; genus Ramlibacter. The sequence continues at coordinate 26,737 of JAQGMS010000095.1, read as the reverse complement.
CGGCCTGGACATCGCAACCGGCACGCCGGATGCGCTGGCGGCTTTCATGCAGGTGGAAACCGCGAAGTGGGCGAAGGTGGTGAAGGAGTCGGGGGCCAAGCCGGATTGAGGCGAGCCTAAACTCCTGCAAACAACGGAGACATCCCATGCTGACGCTTCACGGCTCCTCGCACTCGAACTACTACAACAAGGTCAAGCTCGCGCTGCTGGAAAAGGGCGTTCCTTTCACCGAGGCGCACGCGGACACGCACAGCACCGACGAGGCGATCCTGAGCGCGTCCCCGCTCGGCAAGATCCCCTTCATCACCACCAACCAGGGCGTGCGGCTGTGCGAGAGCCAGCCGATCCTGGAATGGATAGAAGCCACCTGGCCCCAGCCCGCCCTGTTGCCCGCCGACACGCTGGCCGCGGCCAAGGTGCGCGAGCTCACCACCTTCATCGACTGGCACCTGGAGATCGTGGCGCGCCAGTTGTACGGGCCGGCGTTCTTCGGCGGCGCGCCCTTGAGCGAAGCCAACGCCGCGCGCATCCGCACGCAGCTCGAGGCGAACATCGCGGGGTTCAAGCGCCTCGCCAAATTCGCGCCGTTCGTCGCCGGCGGCAGTTTCACCCAGGCCGACTGCGCCGCCTTCAACCACCTGCCGCTGGTTGCCATGGCCACCCGGGCGATCTATGGCGAAGACCTGTTGCAGGCAGGCGGCGTCGATCACAAGGCTTACACGAAATTCATCGCGGAGCGGCCCGCCGCGCAAAAGGTGGTGGCCGACCGCAAGGCGGCGCAGGCGAAGCTGTAAGGCCCGGTCCGATGAAGCGGCATCGCACCCAGAACCACTACGAAATCCTGCGGCTGGACCCGCACGCGACGCCACAGCGCGTGCGGCTGGCCTACCGGCGCATGGCGCAGAAGTTCCACCCCGACAAGTACCAGGGCAAGGGCGACTCCGCCAACCTGATGGCGCAGATCAACCTCGCGTATGGAGTGTTGTCCGACCCCGTGCAGCGGGCGGCTTACGACCAATCGCTGGCTGGCTCGCGGCCGCAGGCGCGAAGCCGCGGCGCCGCGATGGCTGCCTTCGTGCAGGATCGCATCGGCTGGGCGGGCTGGCTGCTGTTCGGCGTTGCATCGATCGCCGTGCTGACCTTGGGCTTCGTGCTGCTCAAGACGGTGGCGCCGCCGCAGCCCACGTTCCGTGCGCCGGCTTCCACGTCGCCCACGGCGCCGGTGGCCGACGCAACGCCGCTGGCACCGGTTCCGGCCATCCAGCCGTGGACCGAACCGGTGCGGAAGGTCGTTCCGGTGAACGAAGCCACCGAACCCGTGGCGCGGCTGATCCGCGAGGGCGTGGTGAGCAAGCCGCAGTCGCGCCCCTGAGGCCTGTAAATAGTTGGCGTTGCGCCGCTCAGCAACAAGTTGAATTGAAACATCGGTGAACTTTGCGCTGTAGGCCCGGTCCCTTGTTCTTTGTCAGAAGGGGACTACATGCGACGCCAATATTGGCCCGTCCTGTGGGGCATCGCGGGCTTCGTCACGGTCGGGCTGGCTTGCCTGATCGCGCGTGAGATTCGCGGTCCGCGGCATGTCCCTGTCCAGCTGGTTGACCGGCCCCCGGTGGTCCTGCAGCTCAGCATCGCAGCCGCGCCCGCGGTTGCGCAGGTCGAGCCGGCTCCCGCGGCCGAAACGGAAGACGGCTACTACGAGAAGATGCGTGCCAGCGTGCGCTGGGTGCAGACTCGCCTGGGCAACGCGGAGCACATCACGCCCGACAACGAGACGCGGCTGGCGCTGGCCAAGTCGGCGGCGCAGCGCGCCCGGCTGGACGAAGTGGGGCTGAGCTATCGCGACGTCTACGGCATCATCAATGCCGAAACATCGTGGGTACCGCGCACCGGCCAGAGCCGCAATGGCACCCCCAACCTGGGCATCGCGCAGTTCGAGCCGGCGACCGCGAGGGCGCTGGGTGTGCGCAATCCCGAAGACATGGTGGAGGCGGTGCACGCGGCGGCCAGGCACATGAAGGAAGCAGCGCTGTGGAGCGCCGATCGCATCGCGGGCCTGAAACTCGGCTCGGTGGAGCGCGCCACCAAATTGCGCGAAGGCGTGTCGATCTACTACAACCTGTCCAGCCGCGGCCGCGCCGCCTGGAACGGCCGCAACACCGGCCAGTTGCCCGCCGAAACACAGCGTCACATTGTCAACGCCCGCATCGGCGCACAGGAAGCCGCGCTGCTCGAGGCATCGTCCAGCGGCAGCTGAGCCGTCCAAGCCTGACGTGAAAGCAGGCCCTCAGCCTACGGTTGAGCATGCATTCGAGGTGCATGGTCGCTTCATGACCTCACACCGCCCTGCCGCAGGCTTGCGGGCCCAACGCGATATCTCGTGGATGGAAGACACCTACCCGCTGCACGAGGAGTGGATCGAGGGCGCCATCGAGACACTCTCCGCGGACAACGCGCGGGCTCGCCTGACCCACGGCAACCAGGTGCAGGCCCTTGCGGTGGAGCGTGGCGAACTGCACGCGCGGGTGAGCGGGCCTTTCGAGAACTACTACGTTGCGGCCTACGCACGCGCCACGGGCGATTGGGGCAGCAACTTCGTCGGCGAGTACAAGATATGCCAGGCCAAGCCGGGCAGCTATTGGGATGCCGACGCAATGCTGGCCGGTTGCTGCAAGCACAGCGAGTCGACCGGATTCGGCGCGTTGGAACAGGCGGAAGCGTTGGCCGCCCTGCAAATCGCGAGGCTTCGGGGGCTTGCCGCCTAGACAGCCAGGTCTGCGGACCTGGCCTTCCAGAATTCCGGCCCCGGCAATTCGCCCGTCCCGGCCAGCGCGTTCTCTCGCATGTGTTCCGGCCTCGAGGTGCCGGGAATGGTGCAGGTCACCGCCGGATGCGACAACACGAATTTCAGCAGCACCTGGTTCCAGCTGGTGCAGCCGATCTCGGCAGCCCAGCCCGGCAAGGCCTTGTGCCGCAGCGCATTCAAGGCCTTGCCGCCGCCCAGAGGCAGATTGACCAGCACCCCGATGCCGCGCTCCGCCGCCAGCGGCAACAGCCGCTTTTCGGCGCCGCGGCTCGCGATCGAATAGTTGAACTGCGCGAAGTCCAGCGGCTCGCTGCGCATCACCTGCTCGAGTTCAGGGTGGCCCGCTTCGGTGTAGTGCGTGACCCCGATGTACGAGATGCGTCCTTCGTCCTTCCACGACCGCAGCGTCGCCAGATGGGTGCGCCAATCGACCAGGTTGTGCACCTGCATCAGCTCGATGTGCCGGGTGCGCAGCAACATCATCGACCGTTCCATCTGCGCGATGCCGGCTTTCTTGCCGGTGGTCCAGACCTTGGTGGCCAGGAACGCCTTGTCGCGCCAACCGCTTTCATGCAGCAGGTCGCCCACGACCTGTTCGGCGGAGCCGTACATCGGTGAGCTGTCGATCACGCGGCCCGCGCTCCCGAACAACGCGGCCAGCACCTCGCCGCGCTGCGGTTTTTCCCCGGGCGTGCCAGCCACGTCGAAACCCAGCCAGGTTCCGCAGCCGATGACCGGCAACGCGGCGCCGGTGGAGGGGATGGGGCGGGTGTGCATGAACGGCGACGATAACCGGGCACCCGGGGCGCCGCAAGGTACCATCGCGCATGAAGAAAACCTTCCCGCTCAACGTCGAGGGCAAGAACCGCGACCGGGTCCTGGACGCCGTGAAGCACGAGATTCGCAAATACATCAAGCGCGAACGCAGGCGCGACGTGCCGGCGGGCGCCGACTATTGGGACTTCGATTGCAAGTTCGGGCTGGCGCCGGAAACCGCCGAGCCGGTGCACCTGAACAGCCTGACCGGGTTGATCGATGGTGTCGCCAAGGAAGGCGGCGAGAAGTTCTATGTGGAGATACTGGCCAAGCCGGGCCACCGCAAGGCGCGGCCGGCCGGCGAACAGGATCTCGCCACCACTCCGGCCGCCAACGACGAGTCGTAGTGGATTGCGGGTCAAGCCCGCAATGACAAATCCTTCGCCCGCAGCTTGTCTTTCTTGCTCGGCCGTTTGCCCTTGACGCCGCCCGCGCCCGGCGCTCCTTCCGGCGGTTCCTCTTGCGGCTCGAAGCCCGGTACCTGTTCACGCGGCAGGCTCAGGTTCTGGCGTTTCTCGATCAGCCGGAAATGCGCCTCGGCTTGCGCCGTCACAAAGGTCACCGCCAGGCCGCTTTCGCCGGCGCGTCCGGTGCGCCCGATGCGGTGCACATAGTCCACGGCCGAGCGCGGCAGGTCGTAGTTCACCACCACCGGCAATTGCGCGATGTCCAGGCCGCGCGACGCCAGGTCGGTCGTGACCACCACATCCCATTGGCCGTCCTTGAATTCCTGCAGCACCTGCTTGCGTGCGCCTTGGCTCAGGTCGCCGTGGAAGGGCGTGGCGAAGACACCGTTCTTGTAGAGCTTCCACGCCACGTGTTCGGCCGCATAGCGCGTGGCCACGAACACCAGCACGCGCTCCCAGCCGCTTTCCTTGATGAGATGGCGCAGCAGTTCGGTGCGGCGCTTGTCGTCGACGCGAATGGCCCGTTGCGCGATCGCGGGCTCGTTGGCCGGCACGGCGGCCACTTCGATCCGCACCGGCTCGCGCAACATGCCTTGCGCCAGTGCCTGCACCGCCGGCGGAAACGTGGCCGAGAAGAACAGGTTCTGCCGGCGTGGCGGCAACAGCCACAACACGCGGTTCAATTCTTCCGCGAAGCCCAGGTCCAGCAGCCGGTCCGCCTCATCCAGCACCAGCATCTCGACGCCCGCCAGCCGCAGCGCGTTGTGCTCGATCAAGTCGAGCAGGCGCCCCGGCGTCGCGACGACGATGTCGGCGCCGCCACGCAGCCCCATCATCTGCGGATTGATCGAGACCCCACCGAACACGACGGCCACCTTCGGCGGCTGAGGCAGGTGCTGCGCCAGGCTGCGGATGACTTCGCCCACTTGCGCGGCCAATTCGCGCGTGGGCACCAGCACCAGCGCGCGCACGCGCCGGGGCGTGTGCTGCGGGCCCTGGCCCAGCCGTTGCAACAGCGGCAGCGCGAAAGCGGCGGTCTTGCCCGATCCGGTCTGGGCCGAGCCGAGCAGGTCCGCGCCGCGCAGCACCACGGGAATGGCTTGCGCCTGGATCGGCGTGGGCGTGATGAAGCCGAGTTCGTGCGCTGCGCGTACCAGCGCCGGAGAGAGCCTGAGCAGGGAAAAAGGCATCGCTGCAGTCTAACGGCGCTGGGCTTGTCCCACCTCAGCCGCATCGCGCGCGGCGATAAGAGTCTTTGTCCTACAGCCCGGCCGTCAACGCCGCGCGAAGCTGGCCGTTGGTTATGGGAGCTTCATGTCGAAGCTCGACCCTTTGATCTGGGAGACACATCAATGCTCAAGAAAATTCTTCTCGCCGCCGTCATCGCCTCGTCGTTCGCCGCCGTTCCGCTGACTTCGATCGCGCGCACCATCGTCATCCGCGAGGCACCGCCCGCACCGCGCGAAGAAGCCGTGCCGGCACCGCGCCGCGGCTATGCCTGGGCGCCCGGCCATTACGAGTGGCGCGGCGGCCATCACGTCTGGGTTTCCGGCAACTGGCTGCGCGCCCGCCGCGGCCAGCATTGGGAAGCGCCGCAATGGGTCGAGCGCAACGGCCAATGGGAAATGCGCCAGGGCCGCTGGGCTCGCGGTGACCGCGATGGCGACGGCGTGCCCAACCGCATGGACCGCGCGCCGAACAACCCGAACAAGAGCTGAGCTTCAGCCCAGCTCGAGAGCGTGATACACGCGGGCAGCGGCGTACGCGTCGTTGCCCGCGTAGATCAATTGCGCCTCGGTCAGCCGAGGGTTGGCCCAGTTTGAAGTGGTCGCCTTGCGCGACTTGATGTAGCGGCGGTTGAACAACACCGCGACGGCGCCCTTGACGCCCATGTCCTTGCGGTAGCCGCGCTCGCGGAAGACCGTGTTGAGTTCCAGCACGTCCGCGGGCTCGACCCCCAATTTGCTGCTGATGCGCTTCTTGTCGTCGCCCAGGCCGAACCCGGCCTTGGTGACGCCGGTTTGCGCGAGCAGGCCCGCCACCACGGCGCGGCAATCCAGGTCGTGCAATTGGAACACCCACGCCCCCTCGAGCGTTGCCAGCTGCACTACGTGCGGACCCTCCGACACCTGGTCCTTGAAGAACGTCGGTTTCGATTCCGTGTCGAATCCCCACGCCTTTGCGGCGGACAGTTCCGCGCGCGCCTCGAGTGCGTCGCGCGCAGTGGCGACCAGCCGGATGCGGTCCAGCCCGAGCCGGTCGAACGGCTCAAGCAGCGCGATCTGCTCTTTGTCGGGCGTGGCGTGGTGGGTGTGCATCGGGAATGAGCGAGGATACCTGCTCGGCCGATAATCGGGCGCGATGAGCTACACCGTCACCCTTTACGAAGCCGATGTCTCGCCTGAAGAGCGCTCGCTGGCGCAGCAGCGCTTCCGGCAGGCCCTGGAAGCGACGCTGGGTGACGGCGCGCTGGTGGCACCGGTCTACGCCGCTTACCTGCGGATCGTCGCGACCTACGGCGAGGCGCCGGAGCCGGACACCTTGACGGATGCGGAGCAAGCCATCTTCGACCAGTGGCGGGCTGCCGAGACCGCCGCGGTGTCCGCGGCCTTCGGCCCCAACCGCTACATGGGCGACGCGATGTACGAGATCGCGATCGCCTAGGGAATGACGTTCAGCGTGACCGGCACCTCGATGCGCGAGTAAGACAGGCCCTCGTACACGTCGTAGCTCATCACGGCCGTGTAGGTGCCCACGGGCAGGCACGCATGCGTGTCGCCCACGAACGTGCTGCAGATTCGCGTTCCGTACTGGTTGCCTGTGCTCGGGTTGGCGTTGCTCCACCAGGATCGCCGTTGCGTGTAGCCCTCCGCGGCCGGCGGGTAGGTGTAGGCGCCGATGCCGGCAAAGCCCATCGACACGCCCGCCCGGTTCGTGGTGTAGTTGAAGCTGGTGGCCTCGAATCCTTGCGAGCCGTAGTGGCGCGTGACGTTGATCTGCGCGGGAGTGACCGTATAGGCCGGCACGAAGGCGCCGGTGGACACCAGCTTCATCACGAAATCGGAATACACGGTCTGCGACTGCCCATTGGGCATCAGGGTGGCGGCGAGCACGCGCACGGTCTGCGTATAGGTGCCCGGCGCCATCGCGCGCATGTTGACCACGACGGTGCCGGTGGGCGCCGTCGGGCCGCTGCTGACGGCGCTGGGCACGAAGATCGCGCCGGTCATGTTGACGGCCGGCTCCAGCCGGGTGGACCAGCTCTGCACATAGCGCGGCATCGTCACCTGCACGCTGGCGCTGGTGGGCGTCTGGTAAGCAGGCGCCGTCACTTCCACGCTGTACGTGTCGAGCGTGACGCCGTCGCCGACGTTCACGTTGAAGGGGATCGTCAGCGGCGAACCGGCCAGCCGGGTGGCGCACTGCGTATCCAGGCAGGCGTGGATCTTGAGGTTGCCGACCTTTGATCCGCCGATGGTCTGCTTGACGCCGTACAGCGTCGCGCTCACGCTGGTGCCCGACCGGAACGGGTACAGCGTGCCGCGCTCGAACAGGCCGTAGGGATCTTCCACGAACAGGTAAAGCGTCTTCCCGTTCAGGGCCGCCACGTCGCCGGTGACGTAGCCGGAAAGGTAGGCGTTGGGCATGTAGCCGCCATTGAGCAGTTCGGCGGTGATGCTGGTGGGCGAGGACAAGTGCGCCGTCACCGAGGTAAGTACAGTGCCGCACGAATCCGGAAAGACATTGCAGGCGAACTGGCCGAGCGTGCCAACCGGCGTCAGCGGGCCGCCGGTGGCCGGGCCCATCACGTAGATCGTGCCGTCGCTCACGCCCAGGTAGTTTCGGGTCTGCGGGTAGTAGCGGTACACATAGGGCGGCACTGAAAAGTTGTCGGCTTGCGGGCCGGGGAACAGCAGCGGGTAGGCGGTTTGCGCCCAGTCCATCAATTGCGATGCGGTGGGCGTGGGTGCGGCCGCCGCGGCATGGGGCGGCACCCGCAGCGCCGCCGGCTCCTCTCCGCCGCCGCCGCAAGAAAGCAGCAGGCAGGTCGCCGCGATCGCCACGATCGCCTTTGTCCAGCGCCACCCTGGTTTGCCTTGCGCCGCCATCTCCGCCCCTTTTTTTTGAGTAGCAAAGAACTCATCCTAGCAGGGCAGATAATCATTCGTTGCCCGCTTCCGGAGCCCTCATGGCCTTCCCCATCGACGCCGCCGCCGTCACTCACGGCATCCAGCTAGCTGTCGCACCGGTGTTCCTGCTGACGGCCGTTTCGGGAATGATCGGCGCGGTGGCGGGGCGGCTGGCCCGCATCATCGACCGGGCGCGCACGGTGGAAGACCGCGCCCGCGCATCGACCGACAGCGAATTTCTGGCGCGTGCCCATGCGGAACTGGGCGACCTGCGCAAGCGCGGCCGGCTGGCCAATGGCTGCATCGCGCTGCTGACCACTTGCGCGTTCCTGATCGGCCTGACCATCATCCTGCTGTTCCTGGGCGAGACCACGGTCTTCCAGATCAACCGATTCGCCATCGCCAGTTTCCTGCTGGGCGTGGGCTGCTTCCTGCTGGCGCTGCTGTGCTTTCTCGCCGAGACCGTGATGGCGACCCGGCTGCTCAACTTTCACATGCTGCGCTAGGGAAGCGATCTTTCAGGCAACGGATAGAGCTTCGCCATCGCCGCGAAGATGGCCGCACCCAGCATCAAGGCGCCCGCCGCGATCTCGAGCGACGGCGCGAAGCCTCGCGACGGTTGGGCGCTGTGCGTGAGCAGCGCGGTGGCGAGCGGAGGGCCGACGATCTGTCCCGATCCGTACAGCGCGGTGATCAGTCCGGTCAGCCCGGTGGGCGACGCGGGGCGCAACCGGCGAACTTCCTGCAGCGCAAAGAACGTGATCGCCGTGAAGGGCAGGCCCAGCAGCAGGCTGCCGATCGCGAAGCCCGCGAGGGTCGGGCTCCACAAGCCGGCGGCAATGCCCAACGCCTGCAACAGGTAGCAGACGGCCAGGCGCAGGCGCGGGTCGCCCGGGCCGCGCACGCGCGACGCGATGGCAGCGCCGGCCATCACGCCGGCGCCGAAGATCGGCCAGAACATGTCGAGCCAGGGCGAGCCCGGCAAGGCCTGCCGGGCGATCACGGGCAAGAACGTGGCCGTGATGATGTAGCCGAAGCCGGCCAGGCCGTAAGCGCCGGCCAGCAGGGTGACCTCGGCGCCACGGTCAGCCGCGGCCGCCGGCGCGGCGCTCGGACCCGGAGCCGCCGCCGGCCCCGCGGTCACGCGATCGGTCGCGAAGGTGCTCCAGATCGACGCCGTGAGCAACGCCGCGAGCAAGCCGAACACCGCCCAGCCGACTTGGGCCGAACCGTGCCAGGCCACCATCACGCTCGCGGCCAGGCCGCTGATCACGATGCCCGCGCCGGGCCCGATGTAGACCAACGCACCCATCGCCGGCAATTCGAGCCGCGCGAACTGCGCCAGGCACCAGCCCGAAGTGAAGACGAAGACCACGGCGCTGGCGACGCCGGCGGCGAAGCGCAGCGCGGGCCAGGCGGCGGGCAGCGGCAGTGCGATCCCCAACGTCAACAAGACGGTGGCGACGAGTCCGCCCCGCACCATCGCCGGGCCGTTGGGCGGCGTGGCGATATGGAGCTTGCGCCAGAGCCAGGGCTGGAAGGTACACAGCAATGCGCCGGCGAGGTAACCCAGGTAGTTCGCGCTGGCCAGCCAGCTGGCGGCGGCGAGGTTCAGCACACCGTCGGACAGCATTATCGGCAGCAGCGGCGTGAACGCGAAGCGGCCGATGCCCATCGCCACCGCGAGGGAAACCATGCCGGCGAGCACCGCGCGCCAGGGGCCGACGGCGCCGGTCATGGGCTAGTAGGGAACTGCAAATCCGTTGCGACCCGCGCTCGCGCGCAGCACCGTGAGCTTTCCATCGACGTCCTGCGCGGTGAGCGCGACACTCGCGCCGGGCACGAGCAGGGCGCGGTCGCCGGGCCGGAAAGTGACGACCGGTGCGCCGGCGGGAACGATGATGATCTTCTCGCCGCCCTTGTAGCGCACGTGCAGCCTGCGGCCGTCGGGCGCGGAGGCAATGCCTTCCACCGTGGCGTTGGTCATGGTGCTTTGCGGGGCGAAGTCGAAGGGGAAATGACCCTCGTTGGTGCCGCGCGCGCTCTCGGGGAACACGGTCACCGCGATCGCCCGCTGCGATCCGTCGGCCTGCGGCATCGCGCCGACGCCCACGAAGCTGCCGGCCGTGATGTCGGCCAGCCCGACCGGGTAGACCTCGCTCACCGTTGCGTTGGCGGGCAGCGCGAGCTCGATCACTTCGCCGCCGCGCGTCTTCAGGACAAGGCTGTCCCCGGTGACCGACTGCAGCGTGCCGCGCAGCCTCACGTTGGGCCGCGCCGCGAGGTTGGTCTTGAAGAACGCGGTCGTGCGCTCCCACGCCAGCTTGGCCGCGGCGGTGTCGTAGCGCGGCGTGGTGTCGTTGTTGAAGCCGTGCTGGGTGCCTGTGTAGCGGAAGGCCGCGTACTTCGCGCCGGCGGCCTTCAGCGCGGCTTCGTAAGCGGGCCAGGTGCTATCGACCCAGGGGTCGGTCCCGGCGAGATGGACCATCAGCGGGGCCTTGACCTTGGCTGCTTGCGCCGGCGCCGGCGCGCCGCCGTAGAAGGAAACGGCGGCGTTCAGATCCGGCATCAGCGTGGCCAGCGTATGAACCACGCCGCCGCCCCAGCAAAAGCCGACCGTGCCGAGCTTGCCGGTCGCGTCCGGGCGCGCTTTCAGCCACGCGGCGGCGGCCAGGAAATCCTGTTGCACCTTGTCCTGGTCCAGCGCGGCGAACGCCGCCACGGCTCTTTCCTCGTCGCCGGGATAGCCGCCCGCCGGCGTCAGCGCATCGGGCGCGAACGCCATGAAGCCGTCCAGCGCGAGCCGCCGCGCGATGTCCTCGATGTGCGGATTCAGGCCGCGGTTCTCGTGGATCACCAGGACGGCCGGCAGCTTGCCGGCACCGGCGTTGGCAGGGCGCACCAGGTAACCCTTGATGGAGCCGTGGCCGGCAGGCGAGGGGACCATGACCGTTTCAGCCTTCAGCCGCGAATCGTCCTTGCGCACTTGCTGCCCTGCCGCGAAATCGGGGCTGAGTGCGGCGAGCAGTCCCGCGGCGGTCATGCCCGCCTTGGCGTATTTCCCGGCCTGGTTCAGGAAGCCGCGCCGGTCCAGCCCGCCGTGCACATAGGCGTCGAAGAGGATCAGCACGTCCTGGTCGAAATCCTGGGCGGTAAGGCGTGGCGGCATGGGTTTTCCTTTACAGCTGTGTGCGGACCTGCGCCGCGATTTCATATGAGTGCAGCCGGGCCTGGTGGTCGAACATGTTGGACGTGATCATCAGTTCATCGGCGCCGGTGCGCTCGATGAAGGCCCGCAGCCCTTCGCGCACGGTGCCGGGCGAACCGATGGTGGCGCAGGACAGCACGCTGTCCAGCAACGCGCGCTCGGCCGAGCCCGCGTTCTCGCGGTAGCCCGGCAAAGGCGGCGGCAGCCGGCCGGGGCGGCCGCTGCGCAGGTTGACGAACGATTGCTGCATCGACGTCGCGCGCAATTGCGCTTCCTCGTCGGTGTCGGCGGCGAAGACATTGAAACCCAGCATCACGTATGGCTTGGCCAATTGTGCCGAGGGCTTGAAGCCCTCCCGGTAAACCTCGATGGCCTGCATCAATTGCTGCGGCGCGAAGTGCGATGCGAAGGCATAGGGCAGGCCCAGCATCGCCGCCAGTTGCGCGCCGAACAGGCTGGAGCCGAGAATCCATACCGGCACCTTGGCGCCGGCGCCGGGTACGGCGCGGATGTGCTGGCGCGGCTGGTCGGACATGAAGTCCATCAGCTCGACGACGTCGCGTGGAAATTCGTCGGCATCCGATGTGAGGTTGCGGCGCAGCGCCCGCGCCGTCGCCTGGTCCGAGCCGGGCGCGCGGCCCAGGCCCAGGTCGATGCGGCCCGGATAGAGCGCTTCGAGCGTGGCGAACTGCTCCGCGATCACCAGCGGCGAGTGGTTGGGCAGCATGATGCCGCCGGCGCCGACACGGATCGTTTTCGTGCCGCCGGCCACGTGGCCGATCAATATCGCGGTGGCGGCACTGGCGATGCCCGGCATGCCGTGGTGCTCGGCCAGCCAGTAGCGGTTGAAGCCCCAGCGCTCGGCGTGCTGCGCCAGGTCCAGCGTATTGCGAAACGATTGCGCAGCATCGCCGCCTTCGGTGATGGGGGCGAGGTCCAGGACGGAGAAAGGAATCATCCGGGCGAGTATTGCCCGGGCGTCGCCTTCGTGCTTGACGCGGGTTGCACTCCGGGCTGCCCAATAGGGTCTTAGCCAGGAGCAACCGATGAGCGACACCGCAAGCAACAAGGCCGCTAGTTGCCGGTGATCGGCAGTCGCAGCAAGGTCCAGATGGCCGGGCTGTTCCATGCCATGACGAGCCAGCTGGAAGGCCCGCTGCGCGATCGCCGAAGGCGACCAGGTGGCGATGGAGGTGGAGTCGCTCGGCCACCTGAAGAACGGCCGCGTCTACAACCAGGAATACCACTTTCGCATCACGATGCGGGACGGCAAGATCAGCGCCGTGCGCGAGTACCTCGACACGCTGCACGTCCAGTCGGTCTGGTTCGCGGCTTGACGGCTAGCGCTTGGCCACCAGCACCGGCTTGTCGCGCCAGACCTCGGGCATCACGCTCTTGAGGTTGGCGATCTTCGGCAGGTCGAAGGTGGCGATGTACGGCTGGCTGGGGTGCAGCGTGGCGTAGTCCTGGTGGTAGTCCTCGGCCGGGTAGAACGCCGACAGCGGAGCCAGCTGCGTCACGATCTTGCCGGGGAACGCGTGCGCGGCTTCCAGCTGGGCGATGTAGCGTTCGGCCACCTGCTTTTGCCCGGCGCCGGCATAGAAGATGGCGGAACGGTACTGGGTGCCCGAGTCGGGCCCCTGGCGGTTGAGCTGGGTCGGGTCATGCGCCACCGAGAAGTAGATCTGCAGCAACTTGCCGTATGAAACCTGCTTGGGGTCGTAAGTGACCAGCACCGATTCGGCGTGGCCGGTCGAGCCACTGCCTACCGCGTTGTAGTTGGCCGTTTCCTTCTGGCCGCCGGCATAGCCCGAGACCGCGTTGAGCACGCCCTGCGTGTGCTGGAACACGGCCTGCACACCCCAGAAGCAGCCGCCGGCGAACACGGCGGTCTCCTGCGCGCCGGCGGCGGGCGCATCGAACGCGGCGGCCGGCAATTTGACGGCCTTTTCGGCGGCCGAACTGCGCGTCATGTACAAGCCGCCGGCCAGGGCGACCACGACGGCGATCAACAACGCGGATGAAGCGGATTGGAATTTCATGAATGATCCTCAGGCTGGCTTGAAATCGAGCGCGACACCGTTCATGCAATAGCGCAGGCCGGTGGGCTTGGGGCCGTCGTCGAATACATGGCCCAGGTGGCCGCCGCAGCGGTGGCACAGCACCTCGACGCGGCGCATGCCGAACGTCGTGTCCACGTCCTCGTCGACGGCCTTTTCCAGCGGCTGCCAGAAACTCGGCCAGCCGGTGCCGCTGTTGAATTTGGTCTTCGACGAAAACAGCGGCAGCGCGCAGCCGGCGCAATTGAAGACGCCGGCGCGCTTTTCCTTGTCGAGCGGGCTGGAGAAGGGCCGCTCGGTGCCGGCCTTGCGCAGCACCTGGTATTGCTCGTTGGTGAGCAGCTTGCGCCATTCGCCTTCGCTGCGTGTCACTTCGTACACATGAACCGGCGCGGCCGCCTGCGCGGGGGCGCCGAACAGGCCACGCACCCCGGCCGCCAGCCCCGACAGCAGGCCCAGCCCCAGCAAAGTATTGCGTCGATTGCTCATCGCGGGATTCCTTTCGCTCCATTGTGAACCTGCACGTGAGTCGGCGCCGCGGGGCTATCCTTACACCATGCCGCCCTCATTTTTCGCACCCCGCCGCCGGCTGCTGGTGCTGCTGGCGGGCGCGCTGGTGGCGGGCTGCGACGCGCCGCCCGAAACGGCGGACCTGCAGGAAGTCCGGGACCGCCTGGTGGGGACCTGGCTGCGCGAGTACGCCGAAGACGGCTTCAACGTCCGGCGGGTGCTGGTGCTGGAGGCGGACGGGCATTTCCGCGAGATGTCGCGCATCACCGAGCTGGGCGCCTCCCAGGCCGACCACAGCCACGCCGGCGAGTGGCTGTTCGACGGCACCAACCTCAAGCGCCGCTACACCAGCGTGGACGGCAAACTGCCGGCCGCGCCGGCCATGCCGTATGCGACCTTCGAGCTGAAGTTCCGCTCGCACAATGAATTCACCGGCATCGACAACGTGCGCAAGCGCGAGGTGGAGTACCGGCGCGTGGCCGACGGCACGCTGCCCTGAACCCGCCGGCCGGTGCGGGACCTTGCGCCTGGGGCGGAAGTCGGTCTACCATGCGACTGAACTTGGGGAAGGTGTCATGCCGCAACTCATCGCATCAGTCGAGGGCGTCGAGATCAAGCACGTGTACCTGCAGAAGGACCGCACGACGCTGGGCCGCAGCCAGGACAACGACATCGTGTTCGACAACATGGTGGTCAGCGGCCGGCACTGCGTGTTCGAGCTGCGCGGCCTGGCCGACGTCTTCATCGAGGACCTGCACAGCACCAACGGCACCTACATCAACGGCCAGATGGTCAAGCGCCAGAAGCTGCGCGACGGAGAGGTGATCGCCATCGGCAACTTCCGCATCCAGTACCTGCAGGAGTCGGAACGGCCCAGCGGGTTCTCGGAAACGACTGCGATGATGGTCGATCCCCAGGGTGTGCCGGGCCGCCTGCCCCATGCGATCTTCCGGGTCCTGAACGGCTCGTCCGAAGGGCTGGAAATGCCGGTGGTCAAGGCAGTGACCACCTTCGGCAAGCCCGGTGTCTCGGTGGTCGCGGTGTCGCACCGGCGCGACGGCTATTACGTCGCGCACCTGGACGGAACCGCGCGGCCCACGCTCAATGGCGACGCGCTGGGCGAACGGCCCGTGATGCTGTCCAGCCACGACGTGCTCGAACTCGCGGGAACGCGGATGCTTTTCCAGTTGCAGGCCTAGCCGGTCCTTGATCGCGCCGCACGCCATAATGCCCGCATGAGCGGCTTCGCGGGCAATCCATGGGACTGTTGAAAAACCTTTTTGGCGGGGCGGGCCGTGTCGACCCCCCGGCCGGCACATCCTCCCAGTTTCACGAAACGGAAAGCACGATCGGCCAGTTGGGGTCGGCCAACGCCCCGCGGCGGGAGATGGTGATGGTCGTGCTGCGCGACACCATGCGCAAGCACGGCATTCCGTCGGACTGGATCGACTGCCGCATCCTCTCCGTCCTCACCCGCAAGCGCAGGTCGGGCATGCATGTGCAATTCGTCGTGCTCAAGGGCGAAGAGCAATTGCTGGACTACGTGCACGCGTTCCAGGACAGCTTCTGGCTCGAACTCGCGAAATACGAGACCCGGCCGCGCGACTGGCTGTTCAGCGTGGGCTGGCAATTCGAGGGCAATTCACGCACCGACATCAACGCCATGCCCTCGTTCGACGGCTGGGACGGCGACACGCTGCCGCCCGAGGAGGACCGCCTGCCGCAGGACATGGCCCAGGACACCCGGCCGCCCGAAGACGGCCAGCCGTCGGAAGGCCATGAGGAGGACCTCGAGGAGGACCTGAAGCAGCTGTTCGCGATTCGCGACGCCGCGTTGCACCGGCCGGCCGAGGGTGCGGACCTGCCGTCGGAGGCGGAAGAGCCGCGCGAACGCGGGCCCGGGCGTTCCTGAACGCGGCCCGGCCCTGGGATGATTTCCGATTGACTTGGGCCGGCTCCTGCCCATACTGGAGCCTCCTACCGACGGATCTCAAACATGGCTAGTCTCAGCATCTCGAACCCTGTCGCAAGCCTGGATGGAATCGAATTCATCGGCACCCGCGGCGGTGTCGACCAGAAATTCGTGCTGTACCGCGATGGCCTCGAAGACCTGGAATACAAGCTCTTCGAGACCGACGACGCGCTGATGCAGGCGTTCAGCCGGCACCGCAGCCATATCGCCGAGGTGGCCGCCAAGGCGCTGGACGAGGGCCGCGGCGGGCCCAAGATCGTGATTCTCGAAAACCTGATGCTGTAGCGGCGGGCTGCGCCGTTGGCTAAGCCACCCAGGCCAGGAACTCGTCGAGCAGACGGTTGAACTCCTGCGGCTTGTCCATCTGGGGCCAGTGGCTGGTGCCGGTGATGACCTTGCGCGCCACGTCGGGCAACTGGTTGTGCAAGGCCGTGGGGCCGTCGCCGTGCGGCGTGTCGATGATCAGCTTGGGACCCTGGTACTTGCGAAGGGCCGGCAGCGGGTCGTACGCAAAGAGGGCGCCGATCATCGCCAGCGAGGCCTCGCGCCCGATGCCGCGCATGCCGGCCTCCAGCTTCTCGCGCACTTGCGGCTGCGCGCCTTCGAGCAGCGAATTCCAGTAGCTTGCCATCACCTTTTCGTAGTCGCCTTCGAGCGACTTCATGATCTGCCTGCCCTGTTCGGGCGACGCCTTGCCGGGAGCACCGGCCAGCACCAGGCCGGCGACACGCTCGGGATACTTCGCGACATAAGCCGAAGCGGCAGCGCCACCCATGCTGTGGCCCACCAGCACGAAACGGCGCATTTCCAGCGCGTCGGCCACCGCAGCGATGTCTTCGGCCAGGGCCGGCACCGAATAGTCGGCCGGCGTCGGCGCATCGGAGTTGCCGTGGCCGCGCAGGTCCACCGCCACAGCGCGCCGGCGCGTGCGCAAATGGGCCAGCTGGGCGCGCCAGTGCTGGGCGCTGCCCGCGTACGAATGGGCGAACAGCACCGGCACGTTGCCGCCGCCGCCGTCTTCGACGTGCAGGTCGCCGGCGGGACCGGCGATGATCATTGCCATGGTGGTTCTCCTCGGGTGGCGCTGGCGGGCAGGCCTAGAGTTTCGGAATGTGGAGCGTCTTGCTGATCATCAGGCTGCCGGACAGGATGAACAGCAGCGCAAAGGCGTGCAGGTCCCAGGGTCCCAAGGTCCACGCTCCGCCGTAGAGGTTCTGTCCCACGTGGCCGAGCGCGGCCGCGAGTGCCAGCAAGCCGGTCAACAGAACGCTGGTCGGGATGGGAGTGCCCTCGAAGTAGGCCACCTTGCCGCTGTCACCGGACAACTGCTCGGCGGTCACGTTGTAGCGGGCCAGCCGGCTCACGCCGCAGCAGACGAAATAGATCAGCGCGGCGACGTCCCAGCCGCCCTGCAGGCCCGCGGCGAAACCCAGCGCGGCCGGCGCGACGCCGAACGAGATCACGTCGGACAGCGAATCGAGTTCGCGGCCCAGCGCAGAGTGCTGGTGCCGCGCGCGGGCGATCCGGCCGTCCAGCACGTCGAAGATGAAGGCGGCCGGCGCGAGCGCGGCGGCCAGGTAGAAGTGCGTGAGCAGCTGGCCTTGCATGTAGAGCATGGCGAAGAACACCGCGCCCACCCCGCAGGCCGCATTGCCCAGCGTGAAGAAATCGGCCAGATGAAAGCCCCGCAACATCGAGAAATGGCGGGGCGCTGCTTGCTGCATGGGGGATCCTCCTGGGTTTCAATGCACCTTAGGCGCTGCTGGGCTGGTCGCCCGTCGGACACGGGCACGCGCGGGTGTCGGTGCTGTCCCACGGCAAAACGAAGAAGGGCCCCTCGTGGGGCCCTTGTCGAAAGTTGGGAAGCGAGGCGGAGGTCAGCCGCCGGCCTTCAGGTACATCAGGAGTTCCTTGAATTGCACGTCGGTCATCATGTCGGCCTTGCCGCCCATCTTCTTGGCGTTCATGTCCCAGGCCATCGTCATCATGTCCATGAATTCCTTCTTCGACACCATGCCGTCCTTGTTCTTGTCGATCATCTTCATCGACATGATCTCGGCGAAGGGATAGAACTCGGCGCTGGCGGGACCGGCGGCGAACGCGGTTCCGGAAACCAGCACGGTGGCGGCGAAGGCGATGGAGCCGGCGAATTGTTTCAGTTTCATGGTGAATATCTCCAGTGAGTGAGTGAATGACGTGAGGGGAAAGGAACAGCAGGCCGTAATGTGCCCGCGAGGCCGGGTGAGAAGTTTTCGCTTCGTCCCGATGTGTTGTGCAAACGTCCCTGTGGCGGCTATTTCGCCCAGGCTCCCGGCGACACGCCCACCACCTCCTTGAACTTGGCGCAGAAGGACGCGGTGGTTTCATAACCGACGCGCGCGGCGACGGTCTTGACGGGCAGCCGCCGGGCGAGCAGCTGTTGCGCGACGCCGATGCGGTAATTGACCAGGTAGTTGTGCGGGCTGGTGCCCACCAGCCGCTTGAAGTGCTCGACGAAGCGGCTGCGCGACATGCCGGCGACCTTGGCCAGCGTCGCCAGGTCCAGCCCGTCGTGGAACGAGGTGTGGATTGCCTTGACGGCGCCGGCGATGCGCTGGTCGCTAGCGGCCGCGACCAGCCCGGCCTGCCGGTGCCGCTCGTCCAGCAGGATATGGCGGACCACATAGGCCAGCACGATGCCGCACAGCTGGTCGGCCAATTGCCTGCTGCCCGGTGCGGTGCAGGCAGCCTCGGCGAAGAAAGCCTCGACCGCATGCCGGATCGGCGCCAGCTCCTGCAGCGGCAGCACCATCATGTCGGGCAGCGATGTGGCGACGTTCTGCTGGAAGGCCTCGCTGAAATTGGCGATGGCGCAGACGAGGTCCACGCCGTCGTCGTTGACGCCGGTGACGTTGTGGCGGCTCGTGCGCGGGAAGAACACCAGCGACGGCTGCTCGATCGCGACCGGCTCGGCGCCTTCCAGGTGGACCAGGGCGCGGCTCGATTTGACGAAGTGCAGGGTGCCCGACGCGTAGTTGCGCAGCAGGTTCTCGCGGCCGCAGCGCGTGCCCACGAAGATCACCTGCGCGGAAAAGACGGCGTTGTCGAAGATCAGGTCGTAAGGTGTGCTCATGGCGGGTGAGTCGCGCCCGTTCGCCTGGCCTTACATGCTTTACGATCGGGCGGTGAACCCGAAGCTCTCGCAACTGGCCGCCGCAACCGGCCTGGACCAGCCGGACCGGGAGCCGCTGCGCCTGGCCTTCGGACTCGCCTGCGTGGAACGGGTGCAGCATCTGCTGGAAGACCCGAAGGCGATCGAGTGCCTGGCCGTGCTGCGCGATTTTGTCGCCGGCCGTGCGGCCGCAACCGACCTCGCGCGTGCGCGCGATGCCATCGCCGAAGTTGCCAACCGGCACCGCGGTTCCAACTCGATCGACGGGGCAGCGCATGCGGCGGTGTCTGCCACCTACGCGGTGGCCAATGCGCTGGCCGGGCGCGCGCTGGCTGCGGCCAGCTACGCCGCCTATGCGTCGGTCTATGCGTACGGCGGCTACGCCGTCACCGATCCATCGGCGTTCGACGGCGAGTTCGACTGGCAGGCCGGGAAGTTCGAGGAGTTGAAAAGGCAGCACCATGGAAACACGCATCCGGACACTCGATGACGGCGCCCGCGCCGTTTCGCCTGAAGCATTGCAGGCGTTGCGCGCCGCATTCCGCGGGCCGATCCTGCGCAGCGGCGACCCGGGCTATGACGAGGCGCGCCAGCTCTGGAACGCCATGATCGACCGGCGTCCCGCGCTGATCGTGCGCTGCACCGGCACTGCCGACGTCATCGCGGCCATCGCGTTCGTGCGCGAGCACGGGCTGCTCTCGTCGGTGAAAGGCGGCGGCCACAACATCGCCGGGCTGGCGGTGTGCGAGGGCGGCGTGGTCATCGACATGTCGCTGATGCGCGGCGTCTGGGTCGATGCCGCCGGCCGCACGGCTCGCGCGCAGGCCGGCTGCACGCTCGGCGACGTGGACCGCGAGACGCAGCTCCATGGATTGGCCGCTGTGCTGGGTTTCGTCTCCGCGACCGGGATCGCCGGGCTCACGACGGGCGGCGGCTACGGCTACCTGACCCGGGGCCACGGCTGGACCTGCGACAACGTCATGTCGATGGAGGTCGTCACGGCGCAAGGCCAGGTGCTGCGGGCCAGCGCATCGGAGAACCAGGAGTTGTTCTGGTGCCTGCGCGGCGGCAGCGGGAATTTCGGCATCGTCACTTCATTCGAGTACCAGCTCTATCCGGTGGGGCCCGAGATCATGGGCGGTGTCGTCGCCTGGCCGGCCGCGGACGCGCCCCGGGTGCTGGAGTTCTTCCGTGAGTTCACGGCTGCGTCGCCGCGCGAGCTGACCTGCGTCGCGCTGATGCGCACGGCGCCGCCGGCGCCGTGGCTGCCCAAGGAAATCCATGGCAAACCGATCATCGCGGTCTTTGCCTGCTATAGCGGCAGCGTGGAAGAGGGGGCGCGGGCGGTCGCGCCGCTCAAGGCTTTCGGCAAGCCGGTGGCCGACATCCTGGTGCGCCGGCCCTACGCGCAGATGCAAAGCCTGGTCGACGCCACGCAGCCCAAGGGCCGCCGCTACTACTGGAAATCGGAGTACCTGGCGGACTTGGAACCCGGCGCGCTGCAAGTCGTGGCGGCGCAGGCGGCGCTGATGCCTTCGCCGCACTCGGCCATCATCCTGTTCCAGATCGGCGGTGCGCTCAACGAGTTGCCCGCCGGTCATTCGCCGGCCGGCAACCGCGATGCGCTGTTCAACTGCAACATCGCGTCGTCATGGGAAAGCGCGGCCGGCGATGCCGCCAACATCGAGTGGACGCGTGGTGCCTGGCAGGCGATCAAGCCCTTCTCCACCGGCGGCGTGTACCTGAATTTCCTGACCGAGGACGAAGGCTCGGAGCGCACCCGGGCCGCCTACGGCGCGGCGAATTTCGAGCGGCTGGCTGCGATGAAGCACAAATACGACCCGGGCAACCTGTTTCGCCACACCAAGGGCCTGGTCGCAGGCTGATCCCCGGGGCGGCCCCAGGAAAATCTTCGCCCGCTGTCGAAATCGGCCGGGCTTGCACGTCATTGTCGTAGCGGAGCATGATGCTTCGCGGCAACCCAACAGGAGTCGATATGCAATACATGCTGCTGCTTTACGCCAACGAAGGCGGGTTCCAGACCATGAGCGAGGCCCAGGCCACCGAAACCATGGCCGCTTACGGCGCCTACACCGACGCGCTAAAGAAGGCCGGAGTGCTGGCTTCATCCAACCGGCTCCAGCCGATCGCTACGGCCACGAGCGTGCGCGTGGCCGGTGGCAAGACCGAGGTGCTCAACGGCCCGTACGCCGAAACCAAGGAGCAACTCGGAGGCTACTTCCTGATCGAGGCGCCCGACCTCGACGCGGCGCTGTCGTGGGCGGCGCGCTGTCCGGGTGCCAGCCACGGCATCGTGGAAGTGCGGCCGATCTGGGTGATGTAGCCGCGGATGGGCAGCGACCCCGGCCCCGCGCGCGAAGCCGCCGTCGCCGCCGCGCGCCGCAGCTATGGCAAATTGGTGGCTTTCCTGGCCGCGCGCACGCGCGACGTGGCGGGCGCCGAGGATGCACTGGCCGAAGCATTCGCGTCCGCGCTCGCCAACTGGCCCGAGCGCGGTGTGCCGGACAACCCCGAGGCCTGGCTGCTGACGGTGGCACGGCGCAAGATGATCGACGAAGTGCGGCTGCGCCAATCCGGCGAGGGCGCGGCGGAGCACCTGGCGCTGCTGGCCGAACTGGCGCAAGGCGAGGACGGCGATGCGCATATTCCCGACGACCGGCTGGCGCTCATGTTCGCCTGCGCGCATCCGGCGATCGACGCGGGCATCCGCGCGCCTTTGATCCTGCAGGCCATCCTGGGCTTCGACGCGGCGGCGATCGGCTCAGCCTTCCTGGTGGCGCCCGCCACCATGGGCCAGCGGCTGGTGCGTGCCAAGACCCGTATCCGCCAGGCCGGCATCCCGTTTCGAGTGCCGGGCCAGGCCGACCTGCGCGAACGGCTCGGCGCCGTGCTCGACGCGATCTATGCCGCCTATGCCGAAGGCTGGGACGACGCGGCGGGTACCGACGCGCGCCGCCGCAACTTGGCCGAGGAAGCGATCTGGCTGGGCAGCCTGGTGGCGTCGCTGTTGCCGCAGGAGCCCGAGGCGCTGGGCCTGCTCTCGCTGATGCTGCACGCGCAAGCGCGCCGCGCGGCCCGGCGCGACGCGGCCGGCGCGTATGTGCCGCTGGACCAGCAGGACGTCGCCCTGTGGGACGCCAAACTGATCGGCGACGCGGAAGCGCTGCTGCGGCAGGCGAGCGCCCTGGATGGCATCGGCCGCTTCCAGCTCGAGGCGGCGGTGCAATCGGCGCACGTGGTGCGCCAGCGCACCGGGCGAGCGGACTGGCCGGCGATCGAGCGGCTGTACGCGGCGCTGGAGGCGCTCACGGCATCGCCCGTGGTCACCATCAATCGCGCCATCGCGATGTCCGAAACCGCCGGCCCGCAAGCCGGCCTGCAATTGCTGGACACGCTGGCCGCCGATGCGCGGCTGGCCGACTACCAGCCTTTCTGGGCGGCCCGCGCCGGGTTGCTGGCGCGCACCGGCGCCACCCAGGAAGCGGCCGGCGCGTACCAGCGCGCCATCGGCCTGGAGCGCGACCCGGCGGTGCGGCAATTCCTGCAGCGGCAGCGCGAAGCGCTGGCGCGTTAGCACCGCATGGCGCGCCGCCACCACTATCACGTCTACGTCGTCGAACTGGCCGACCAGGTCTGGAACGTGGCGCGATTCCGGCGCGCCAACCCGGACTACCAGCTGGGCAAGCCCTTCGTCTATGTCGGCATGACGGGGCTGGACCCGGACGTGCGATTCGACAAGCACAAGGCCGGCATCCAGGCCAACACCTACGTGCGCGACTACGGCCTGCGGCTGCTGCCCGGCCTGTACCTCATGTACAACCCCATGCCCTACGACGCCGCGCGCGACATGGAGGTGGAACTGGGCATCGCGCTGCGCGAGGCGGGGTACGGGGTGTGGCAGGCATGAGGTTGTGACTGAGGCGTAAAGGGAGTGGGTCCGGCGGCCAACCCTACAATGGCCCTCATGAGCGTGCCGCTTGCCACACTGCGCCGCCACAGCCAGTTGGTGTGGCTGCATGACCCGATGGATTTACCGCCTGCGGCACCGTTGCCCAAGCCGGGAGCCACCTTCACCGCCATGACGCCGCTGGACGTGACGCACGGCCGTCGCGTGGCTTTCTGGCATGCAGAAGACGCGCAGGCCTGGCTGTGTTTCTGGAAGAGCGACGTCGGTGCCGTGATGGCGCTGCGCGGCGCGCTGCAAAAGGGCGAGCCTTCCGCTCCCGTGTTCTCGTGGACCGACGACCAGGTGCTGGCCAAGCTCGGGGCGCGGCTGGCGCGCGGCGCGGTGGTGGCGATCGAAAGCGCGCGCCCGTCCATGCCTGCGGTGCTGCCGCTCGCCCCCGCGCCGCCCGCCGTGGTCGAGCCGCCGGCCGTGCCGGTCGCACAAATCCTGGCAGGCATCCCGGTGCCGCCGCCGCCGCTGCTGCCGCTGCTCGAAGAACTGCAGATCGAGGGCGCCGAGGTATTGCCCGAGATCGAGCAGTCGCTCGCGCAGGTGGATATCACCATCGGCGAACTCAAGGTCGCCCCGGTGTCGCTGGAGCCGACGCCTTCGAAGGTGCCGGGGATCGAGACCGCGATGACCGAAGCCGGCGCCTCGGTCACTGCCACGCTCGACAAGCTCTGACCTTTTCCAGTCATGCAGTTCGTCACCAAGGCCACCACCGCGATCGGCGAAGGCGCAACGCAGGTGGCCACGGCTGTTTCGAGCGCGGGCACCACCTTGACGACGGAACTCGCCAAGGGTGTGTCCGAGGCGGGCACGGCGATCACCACCGTCGCGGCCAAGCTCGGCGACGTCGCCGGCCAGGTCGGCAAGCTGTCGCTGCCGATCGATCCGCTGGCGATCGTCGGGGAGCTGGCCGGCGCGTTGGGCAATTTGCAATCCGGCCTCACCGGCTTGGTGTCGTCGCTGGCCGGCGTTGGCCCGCGCATCGTGGCGGCCGGGCAGGGGCTGGCGCAGATTCCGGCTCAAGTGCAAGGCGTGGCCGGCATCGTCAGCGGATTGCCGGCACGGCTGATCGCGCTGCGGCCTGATTTCGCCGGGCTGGTGGGCCAATTGGAAAGCGCGGCCTCGAGCGCGCAGGGCCTGATGCAGCAGGCGACAGGGGTTCAGCCGCGCGTCACCGCCTTCCTGGCCTCGCTAGGCCCCTTGCAGGAAAAGCTGTCGCTGGCGAGCACACCAGCGGCGCAAGCGCAGATCAAGGCCCAGGCGCAAGCCGCCTTCGCGGGATTGAAAGGCGAGATCGATGCGGTGGGCCAACTCATCACGCAGAGCGTCGGCGCGCTGCACGCCGGCGTCGACGGCAGCTCGCAGGCCTTGACCGCTTCCGTGACGGCGGTGGGCGTGCAAGTCAAGGCGGCGGGCGCCGAAGTGGCCGCGGCGCTGAACGGCATCATCGGACAGGTGGATGGCGTGGTCGCCGGGCTGGAAAAGGAAGTGCAGGCGCTGGTGGCGCAGGTCGAGGGCTTCAAGGACCAGTTGCCGCAGCTGTCCGCGCCGATCACCTCCGCGATGGCCGCCGTGGAAGCGGCGATCGATGCCGCATGGCAGCAGATCGGCGCCGTGGGCAAGGTGATCAACGAGATTCTCACCGCCATCACCTCCCAGCTCGGGCGCATGGAAGGCATCGTCGCCAAGATCAACGAAGTCATCGACACCGTGATCGCGAGCGTGGACAAGGGCATCACGCTGCTCAACGAAGCGCTGGCCGGCGTGATCGCCGAGCTCGAGGCGCTGAAGCCGACGCTGGAGGCCTTGCCGCGGCAGTTCGACCCGGTGTTCGGCCAGGTGGATGCGGCCAAGAACCTGATCGAGGACATCAAGGCGCGCGTGCCGCAGTTCGTCGCGAGGGCCGACGGCGCGCTGTCGATGGCCAGCGACGAACTCGACCAGGCCAGCGATCGCTGCGACAACGCCATCGCGGTGTGCACGAAATACGTGACGCGGTCGTTCGCGATGGTGGCTGCGCGCATGCTGTTCATCGGCGTCAAGGCGATGATCCCGGGCATCAAGCTCACCATCACGGCCGCGCGCGGCGCCGTCAAGGCGGCGGGTGTTACGGCAACCACGGCGCTGGACCAGGCGATCGTCATCGTCGAGGCGCTGCGCACGGCGGTGCAGCAGGCCCTTGACCTGGTGAAGCAGGCGATTGCCAAGGTGATCGAGGTGCTGGGGCAGGTGCGGGCCGCGCTCGAAGGAGCGCAGCAGCGCATGACCGGCGTCGCGACGGAGATGCGCAACAAGGCCGACCCGCTGAAGGCCAACCCGAAGGCGCTGCTGGCCCAGGTGCGCGGCGCCAACGACAGCTTCATGGCCAGCGCGCAGCCGATGGAAAAGGTGAACGCCGTGCAGGCCCAGGTCGGCGGATTGAAGGACCGGCTGCTCGCGCCGGTGCGCCAGCAGATCGACAACGCAATCGGAAGCGTTCGCCAGGCGCTGGACGGCGTTCAGGGCCAGATCCAGTTGCCGCTCAATCCGCTGCAGGCGGGGGTGGGCAGCATGCGAAGCAGCCTGTCGGCGCTGCTGGCGCAGCTCGATCCGCCGGCGGACCGGCAGATATCGCTGCTCGACGGGCTCAAGGCGCAGATGCTGGCGCCGGTCGGGCAAGTGAAGCAATTGATCGACCAACTGGCGGCGCCGGCGCAGGGGCTGCTGCGGCAGTTCGTGCAGGCGGCGGAGCAGCAGCTCCAGAGCCTGGAGGGCGGTGCGGTGGGTTCCACTGCCGGCGTCGATTCCGCGGTGGCGCAGGCCAGCAGCCAGGCCGACCCGCTGCTCGCGCAACTGCAGTCGGCCGCGCAGCAGGCCGCGGCCGGCATGCAGGCACTGCCCGGCGATCTCGCGCAATCGCAGGCGCAAGCCGAGGCGGCGCTGCAGCAGGCGCAGGCCAGCTTACAGGCGGCGGCGCAGCAAGCCGCCGCGGCGCAGGCGGACTTCAGTTCGGCGGGGCAGGCCGCTGCGAGCCAGGCCGATGCCGCGCGCGGCGGATTGGCGGCGCTGGAGAGCGCGGCCAATCCACTGAAGGCAGAACTCGAAGCCGCCCGCGACAGCGCGCAGGAACATGGGCGCCAAGCCGCCGAGGCGAGCGCGGCGCAGAACGAGAAGCTCGAGTCGGCGCGCGCCAGCCTGGACAAATTGGTGGAGGACGCGAAGGCGGCGGTGGCGCCGCCCGGTGAAGCCGCCAGCGCGGTGGAGTCGGAGATGAAGGAGAGCTTGTCGTCGGTCGCGGCCGAGGTGGATGCCGTGCGCCAGCAGGTGCAGGCCGCGTCGCAGGACGTGGCATCGCGGACCGCCCAAGCCCAGGCCGAGGTGACGGCCCATCGCGACAAGGGGCAGTCCGCCATCGAGGCATCGCTTGAAAAGGTCGAAGCCGCGAAGGCGCAGACCAACGCCGCACGCGCCGACGTGGTGAGCGCCGAATCGATCGTCGACGCCGAAGTGCAGAAGCACGGCGGCGAGCCGCTGGAGCGCAACAAGCCGAAAGCTCCTGCGGCAGCCCCGGCCGAAGAGGCAGGCGCGGCAGCGGGTGCAGGTGCAGGTGCAGGTGCAGGTGCAGGTGCAGGTGCAGGTGCAGGTGCAGGTGCAGGTGCAGGTGCAGGTGCAGGTGCAGGTGCAGGTGCAGGTGCAGGTGCAGGTGCAGGTGCAGGTGCGGGTGC
>JAQGMS010000092.1 GCA_028292245.1 Ramlibacter sp. | reverse complement strand
AGGAACAGGCCGGTGGATTCGATCACCACGCCGGCGCCAACCTCGCCCCACTTCAAGTTGGCCGGGTCACGCTCCTGCGTCAGGCGGATCCGCTTGCCGTTGACGATCAGCGTGTTGCCGTCGACGCCGATCTCGCCCTTGAAGCGGCCGTGCACGCTGTCGTATTGCAGCATGTAGGCGAGGTAATTGGGCTCCAGCAGGTCGTTGATGCCGACCACCTCGATGTCGCTGAAGTTCTGCACCGCCGAACGCAGCACGTTGCGCCCGATGCGCCCGAAACCGTTGATGCCGATCTTGATGGTCATGAATTGCTCCGACTGAAGTTGCGAAATTATTGCCCGAGGACGGCCCGCACGGTGTCAGCGACATTCTCCGGCGTGAACCCGAAATGCTTGAACAGCAGGTTGGCCGGCGCCGACTCGCCGAAACTGTCGATGCCGACCACGGCCGAGCAGCCGTACTTCCACCAGTAGTCGGTGACGCCCATTTCGACAGCAATGCGGGGAATGCCGGCAGGCAACACCTGGTTCTTGTAGGCCATGCTCTGGCGGTCGAAAGCACTGGTGCTGGGCATGGAGACCACGCGCACCGCGATCTGCCGTGCCGCCAATTGCTCCTGCGCCTTGAGCGCCAATTGCACTTCCGAACCGGTGGCGATGATCACGGCCTGCGGCTTCCTGCCGATGCCCACTTCGCTCGGCTCGGCCAGCACGTAGGCGCCCTTGCTGATGTCTTCGAGCCCGGCCTTGGGCGCATACGGCAGGTTCTGGCGCGACAGCAACAGCGCTGTGGGTCGGTTCACGTTCTGCAATGCGACAGCCCAGGCAACGGCTGTTTCGGCGGTGTCGCAGGGACGCCAGACGTCGAGGCCGGGAATCAGGCGCAAGCTGGCGGCGTGTTCGATCGACTGGTGCGTGGGGCCGTCCTCGCCCAGGCCGATGGAGTCGTGCGTGAACACGTGGATCACGCGCTTTCTCATCAGCGCGGCCATGCGGATCGCGTTGCGGCTGTAGTCGCTGAACGTGAGGAAGGTGCCGCCGTAGGGGATGTAGCCGCCATGCAGCGTGATGCCGTTCATCACCGCGGCCATGCCGAATTCGCGCACGCCGTAGTTGATGTGGCGGCCGATTTTTCCGTCCTCGGTGCGCTTGACATCGCCGGCAAGGTCGAAGCGCAGCGGCGCGGTGCTCTTGGTGTTGGTGAGGTTGGAGCCGGTGAGATCGGCCGAGCCGCCGAGCATTTCCGGCAGCGCCGCGGTGAAGGCCTCCAGCGCGAGCTGCGAAGCCTTGCGCGAGGCCACGGTTTCGGCCTTGGCGTGCGCGCTGACGGCCGCATCCACGGCCACCTGCGCGAAATTCTTGGGCAGCTCGCCCCTCATCCGCCGGATGAACTCGGCTGCCAGCTCCGGATGCGCGGCACGGTAGGCCGCGAAGCGCTGGTCCCATTCGCCCTGCGCTGCCGCGCCCTTGGCCTTGGCGTCCCACTCCCGGTACACCTCGGCCGGAACGACGAAGGGCTCGTGCGGCCAGCCCATCGCCTCGCGCGTCAATTTGACCTCCTCGATGCCCAGCGCTTCGCCATGCGCCTTGGCCGTATTCGCGCGATTGGGACTGCCCTTGCCGATGTGGGTCTTGGCATCGATCAGCGTCGGCCGGCCGGTGCTGCGCCGTGCGTCGGCGATGGCGCGGTCCACCGCCTCGACGTCATGGCCGTCGATCGGGCCGATCACGTTCCAGCCGTAGGCTTTGAAGCGCGCCGGCGTGTCGTCGACGAACCAGGGCGTGACCTGGCCGTCGATCGAGATGCCGTTGTCGTCGTACACCGCGATCAATTTGTCGAGCTTCCAGACGCCGGCCAGCGCGCAGGCCTCGTGGCTGATGCCTTCCATCAGGCAGCCGTCGCCCAGAAAGACGTAGGTGTGATGGTCGACGACCTGGTGGCCCTCGCGGTTGAACTCGGCCGCCAGCAGCTTCTCGGCCAGCGCCATGCCCACCGCGTTGCTGATGCCCTGGCCCAGCGGGCCGGTGGTGGTTTCCACGCCGGGCGTGACGCCGACTTCCGGATGGCCCGGTGTCTTGCTGTGCAATTGGCGGAAGTTCTTCAGCTCGGAGATCGGCAGGTCATAGCCGGTCAGGTGCAGCAGCGCATAAATCAGCATCGAGCCGTGGCCGTTGGAAAGCACGAAGCGATCGCGGTCGAACCAGTGCGGGTCGGCAGGGTTGTGCTTCAGGTGGCGGCCCCACAGCGCGACGGCGATATCGGCCATGCCCATGGGGGCGCCGGGATGCCCGGAATTGGCTTGTTGCACGGCATCCATGGCGAGCGCGCGAATCGCGTTCGCCATCTGTAAATCGTTGGCCATCGGGGGCAGCTCCGGGGGTGGGGATCGGGGAAAACCCGAGATTTTACCTTTCGGCACCGGCTGGAGTTTTGTCCGCGTTCCGTTCCTCCCATCGTCTACAGTGAAGCCATGCAAGGGCTTCACCTCACCGCCGACCTGTACCAGTGCCGCTGCGAGCGGGCCTGGCTGACGGACGCAGGCAGGCTGGGGGAGTGGTGCCTGCAAGCGGTGCAGGCGGTCGGCCTGCAGCCGGTGAACCAGCTGTTCCACACCTTTCCCGGCACCGGCGGCGCACCCGGCGGCGTGACCGCCACGGTGCTGCTGGCCGAGTCGCATGTCTGCCTGCACACCTGGCCCGAGCAAAAAGCGGTGACGGTGGACGTCTATGTCTGCAACTTCGCCGGCGACCATTCGGCCAAGGCGCGCGGCCTCATGGTTGCACTGGTCGACCGCTTCCAGCCCGAGTGGACCGAGCAGCGATCGCTCGACCGCGGCAACGACGACACCTGAGCGATGGCGACGACCGGCATCCAGGCGATGATCCTGGCGGCGGGCCGCGGCGAGCGGATGCGGCCGCTCACGGACCATTGCCCCAAGCCCCTTTTGCAGGTGCGCGGCAAGCCCTTGATGCAGTACCACACCGAAGCGCTGGGCCGCGCCGGCTTTGCCGAGGTGGTGGTGAACACCGCTTGGCTGGGCGACCAGATCGAAAGCCACTTTGCGGCGCACCAGGAGCCGCCGCAGCCGCGGATCCATTATTCGCACGAAGGTCGCGATTTCGGCGGGGCGCTGGAAACGGCCGGCGGCATCGCCCGCGCGTTGCCGCTGCTGGGCGATGTTTTCTGGCTGGTGGGCGGCGACGTCTACGCGCCGCAATTCGAGTTCTCGCATGCGGCGCTTGGGCGCTTTGCGGCCGGCGGCAAGTTGGCCCACATCTTCATGGTGCCCAATCCGCCGCAGCATCCCAAGGGCGACTTCGCATTGCGCGCGGACGGCGTCGTGCTGAGGGACGGCTCGCCGAAGTACACCTACTCGACCATCGGGATCTACCGCAAGGAATTCTTCGCCACCCTGCCCGCCGGCAATCCCCAGGGCATCAAAGCCCCCATGTTGCCGCTGCTGCTCGCGGCGATAGACAATGAGCAACTCACCGCCGTGATCCATACCGGGCCGTGGACCGATGTCGGCACGCCGGAGCGACTGGCCCAACTGAACGCATCATGAACAA
The DNA here is from genome assembly GCA_028292245.1 of Ramlibacter sp. GTDB lineage: Bacteria > Pseudomonadota > Gammaproteobacteria > Burkholderiales > Burkholderiaceae_C > Ramlibacter. The sequence continues at coordinate 1,127 of JAQGMS010000092.1, read as the reverse complement.
CACTACCTACTCCGAGCGCCGCGCCCGCGTCGCCGCCCAATTGGGCAAGGACGGCATCGCCATCGTTCCGACCGCGCCCGAACGCCCGCGCAACCGGGACAGCGACTTCATCTACCGGCACGACAGCTATTTCTATTACCTCACCGGTTTCGCCGAGCCCAATGCCTGGCTGGTGATCACCGGTGACGGCAAGAGCACCCTGTTTTGCGCGCCCAAGGACCTCGAGCGCGAGATCTGGGATGGCTTCCGGCTCGGGCCGGACGCCGCGCCGGCCGCCCTGGGCGTCGATGCCGCGCACTCGGTCAACGAGCTGGACGCGCAGATGCCCAAGCTGCTGGAAAACCGCGACGCGGTCTGGTACCCGTTCGCGATCCACGAAGGCCTGGAAGCGCGGGTGGGCGGCTGGCTCAACCAGGTGCGCGCGCGCGTGCGCTACGGCGCGCTGTGCCCCGAGCAGCAACGCGACCTGTGCGCCATCCTCGACGAAATGCGGTTGGTGAAGGACGCGCAGGAGCAGGACACCATGCGCCGCGCCGCGCAGATCAGCGCCCGGGGCCATGTGCGCGCGATGAAGCTGGCATCCCGCATGCTGCGCGAGGGCAAGGATGTCCGCGAATTCCACCTGGACGCCGAGCTGCTGCACGAGTTCCGGCTGGGCGGCTCCCAGTATTCGGCCTACGGCTCGATCGTGGCGGCCGGGGCCAATGCCTGCGTGCTGCATTACCGCGCCGACGCGGCGCCGATCAAGGAGGGCGAGCTGGTGCTGATCGACGCGGGTTGCGAGCTCGACGGCTACGCCAGCGACATCACCCGCACCTTCCCGGCCAACGGCAAGTTCAGCGGGCCGCAGCGCGCGCTGTACGACCTGGTGCTGGCCTCTCAGGAGGCCGCCGTGGCCGCGACCAAGGCAGGCGCGCGCTTCACCGACCCGCACGAGGCGTCGGTGAAGGTATTGGCCCAGGGCATGCTCGATGTCGGCCTGTTGGACAAGAACAAGGTCGGCGGCGTCGACGACGTGATCGACAAGCGCGCCTACTTCCAGATCTAAATGCACCGCACCGGCCACTGGCTGGGCATGGACCTGCACGACAGCCGCACCTACGAGGATCCGTCCCAGCTCGGCGACG
>JAQGMS010000548.1 GCA_028292245.1 Ramlibacter sp. | reverse complement strand
GGTCGCCGAGGTTTCCAGCTCGCTCGAGGCGGTGGAAACGGTCTGGACGATTTCGCCGACCGTGGCCTCGAATTCGTCCGCCAGTTTGCGCATTTCGGATCTTCGCTGCGCCTGCACATGCTTTTCCGCCTCGGCGCGTTCGGCGCGCAGCCGGCTGGATTCGAGCATGTTGCCCTTGAACACCTGCAGCGCTCCGGCCATGTCGGCGATCTCGTCCGACCCGGCGGTGACGACCTCCGCGTTCAAGTCACCCGCGGCAATGGCCTTCATGCTGTTCTGCAGCCGCACCAGGCGGCGTACCACGCCGCGGCCGACATACCACCAGCCGATGACGAGGGCGGTGGCAAGGCTGACCAGCGCGAGGCTGATCAGGATGATCCGGCCCTGGCCGATCTCCGCCTCGGATTCACGGACCGCGGTAGCCGCCGCCGTCTGGCTGCGGGTGCCGAGACCGGCGACTTCCTTTTCAAATTCCTGGGCCAACGCGCGGTTTTCCATCACCACCGTGGCGCCGGTCTTGGCGGAAACGAATTCCTTTTGCTTGAGATCGAAAATATTGCCGGCGGCCTTGCCGGTCCTGACCAGTTCGTCGACCAGCTTCGATGTCTCGGGATCCTTGAGAGCAGCGGCGGCCTTGCCAAGACGGCCCGCCGCCGCGGTGAAGCGGTCCTTGACCGGCGGCAGCAGATCAACCGACGGCAGGTCGGCGGCTTCGACCAGGATGCCGAGGACGAGATTGGATTCGGCCCGCAAGTCCAACACGGCCTGCAGCACCGCGAGTTCGTTATCGGCAAGCGCCGCAAGCGTCTTCTGAACCAGCGCCAAATCCTTCTTGTCGGCCGCCGTCTCCAGGCCGATGGTCAGCGTGAAGCCGGCATCGTCGGCCATCGGCACCAGTTTCTCGGCGAGCTTCTGGTGCGATTTGCGAACTCCGGCGACGATCGTCGACCGCGAGGCGGCAATGGTCTGGCGTTCGGTGACGGACTGCATCAGGCGATCGAGATTGGCCAGGATGCGGTCGGCGGTCTTGTTGAGCCTTGCCGCATCCTCGGCGGCGAGTGCGCCGATGCTCTGCGTGAGTTCCTGACGCGCGGCGGTCAGGCCCTTGAGGGCCTGCTCGCGCTCGGCCGGATCTGGTGCGGTGAGGAACCGCGGTGCGGCAGCGGCGACGTCGCCCGCCGCCCGAACCACCTTGGAGGCGCGCGTGATCTCGGGGAGGCTCTTTTCGGCGAGGGCGCCAAGCGAACGTCCAAGGCTGTCATAGGAGATGATCGCGCTGCCGCTCGCCAATACGGTGAGCGCAGCGACGACGCCGAAGGCCATGAACAATCGACCGCGAAGGCCGAGATGATACCACGCGGTCGCGGTTTTCATTTTCGTTCTCCTGGCATCCGTTGCAGCTTGGGGGTTCAGCGTCACTGGATCACATTCCGGCCTTCTCGAGGCGATCGACCGCCTTGAAGCTGCCGTCGGCCTGGATCACGGTCAGGAACACCTGATCCGATCCGCGGTTGCTGGTGTCGCTGTAGGCGAGCTTGAAGCCGCCGAGATCGAAGGCGCCGGTCTTGCGCACCGCCTCCATGAGGCTCTGCCGGGTCGGATCGCCATTGACCTTTTCGAGTGCCGCGATGATCGCGCGGCCGACCAGATAGCCTTCGAGCGAGACGAAGCCCGGCTGAGCCTCGGGGGCTACCGCCTTGAGCGAAGTCTGGTAGCGCCCGACCACCGGGATTGCGGCATCCTTCGGGAACGGCACGACCTGGGTGATGACCACGCCGGCGCCCGCAGGCCCGAGCTCCTTGGCAAGCGCGTCGGAGCCGACAAAGGAGATATTGACGAAGGTGGGGTCGAACTTGATTTGCCGCGCCACCTTGATGAATTCGGCGGCGGGCTTGTAGGGGCTGATCATGATGACCGCGTCGGGCGCGGCCTTCCTGATGGTCAGCAGCGCGGTTTTGACAGCCAGTGTATTGCGTTCGAAGGTACCCTCGGCGGCGAGCGGCATCTGCCGCTTTTCCAGCGCCTTCTGGACACCGGCAAGGCCGGCCTGACCGAACGCGTCGTCCTGGTACATGATCGCGATCCTGGTCGCGCCGAGATCCTTGGTCAGATGTTCGACCATGGCTTCGGTCTCCTGGAAGTAGCTGGCGCGAATGTTCATCACCAGCGGCTTGTGGGGCGCGCGCAGGAATTCAGCGCCGGTAAAGGAGCCGATGAAGGGCGCGCCCGCGGTGTTCGCGATCGGTTGGGTGGCGGCGGACGTCGGCGTGCCGACCGGTCCGGCAAGGGCGAACACCTTGTCCTGCTCCAGCAGTTTCTTGACCGCTTCGATGGATTTGGTCGGCTCATAGCCGTCGTCGACGCTCTTGAGTTCGAGCTTGCGGCCCTTGACGCCGCCGGCCTTGTTAACCTCGGCGAACGCCGCTTCCAGACCCAGCTTCATGCCCAGACCCAGGGCCGCAGCGGGGCCGTCGAGCGGAGCCGCCTGACCGAACACGATCTTGTCGGCCGACACGCCGTCTTCGGCCGATGCGGTTAAGCCGGTGGCGAGCAACGCAGCCAGGGCAACCGGGAGCAAGTTGAGGCGGGTGGCTCGCATATGCATATTAAGTATCCCCTGAGCGGCGATAAATGGTGGCCGCGGACCCAGCCCGAATACTGGGCACGGCTGCAGCGATGCAAAACCTGATTCAGCTGATTGTGATCCCGATTGGTTCAGGATCAGTGAACTTCCACGGAAATATACGGGTATAGGGGTACGGAAGGCCGGTCGATGACCGCCGCCAGCGAGGGCCCTGTGAATTCCGGCAGGTCGCGCCATTTCGCTTGAGGTCCGTCCTTTGGTCGGCTGCGGCTAATGCGCAAAGAAAAAAGGGCCGCGGATTGCTCCGCAGCCCTTCTCCTTCAAAACCTCAGATCTCAGTAGCGGCCGGTTCCGATGCCGACGCTGACGCCGGGAGCGCGGAAGCGCACGCCCTCGTCGTAGCCACGGCGTTCGATGTAGCGCTCACGCGGCGCGTAGCCGTAGGAATCGCGAATGATCACCCGGCGTTGGCCGCGTTCGCGCCAGCAACGTCCGTTTTCGTTGCAGACCATGCGGACGTTCTCGACGTTGCTGTCGGGCAGGATCGTCAAACCGTTCGAGAGTGGTGCGGCTGTAGCGGCAGTCGCGAAAAGGGCGCTTGCGCCGACGGCCAGACTGATTGCGAGCTTGTTCACTGAGTTCCTCCATGGGGTGTCATGGAGAGGTAAGAAACTCGGCAATGAAAGGTTCCGGTTTGTTTCGTCTGCGTCAATTCGCCTGCGCCGCGGGCACCTTGATCTCCGTGGGCAGGATGACCGCCGCGACGATCACCAGCAGGCAAAGCATGCCGAAACTCTGCAGCATGGTGACGAAACCGCCCTGCTCGTACAGCCACGCCACCAGACCGACCGAGGCGCCTGCCGCCGTGAAACCGACGAAATAGCGGATCGAATAGGCGCGCGAACGCCATTCCTCGCTGGTGTATTTGCCGACCATGGCGTCGTTGACGGTGACCTGGCCGAACGCGCCCATCACGATGCCGATCGAGGCCAGGATCAGCGGCAGGTTCGA
>JAQGMS010000082.1 GCA_028292245.1 Ramlibacter sp. | reverse complement strand
CGCGCAGCTCGACGCCGCCGCGCCCGACCAGCAGGTCGTCGCCCTTGAGGCCGGTGATGCGGTGCACTTCGCCGGCAAGGAAGTCCTCGACGCCGGCGGCGCAGGGCAGGAAGAGTTGCAGCTGGTTCACAGGGCTTTTCTCAGGTTGGCCGGCGCGATGCGCAACGCTTCGCGGTACTTGGCGACCGTGCGGCGCGCGCATTCGATGCCCTGCTCTTTCAGCATCTCGGAAATCTGGCTGTCGGACAGCGGCTTCTTCAGGTTCTCGGAGGCGACGAACTGCTTGATCAGCGCGCGCACCGCGGTGCTCGACGCGTTGCCGCCGGTCTCGGTGCCCAGCGCCGAGCCGAAGAAATACTTCAACTCGAAGGTACCGTAGGGCGTGGACATGTACTTGGCCGTCGTCACGCGGCTGATGGTGGATTCGTGCAGGCCCAGCTCGTCGGCGATCTCGCGCAGCACCAGCGGGCGCATCGCCAGCTCGCCGTGCACGAAGAAGTTCTTCTGCCGCTCGACGATGGCGCTGGACACCCGCAGGATGGTGTCGAAGCGCTGCTGGATATTCTTGATGAACCAGCGCGCCTCCTGCAAGCGCTGCTGCAGCGCCTGGTGGCCCTCGCCCTTGTGCGCCTTGAGCGCGCCGGCGTAGACGTCGTGCACGCGCAGCCGCGGCATCACGTCCGGGTTCAATTGCACCCGGAAGCGCGCCTGCGCGCCGCGGCCGGCCTTGGTCACCAGCACGTCGGGGATGACGATGTTGCGCTCGACGTCGACGAAGCGGCGGCCCGGCTTGGGCTCCAGCCGGGTGATCAGGCCGATCGCCGCGCGCACCAGCGCGTCGCTGTCGCCGCACAACTGCACCAGCCGCTTGATGTCGCGCCGGGCCAGCAGCTCCATCGGCTGGCCGCAGATGCGCAGCGCGGTTTCGCACGCGGCGGGCACGCCCCCACCTGCCTGCATCGCCTTCAATTGCAGCGACAGGCACTCGCCGAGGGAGCGGGCGCCGACGCCGACGGGCTCCAGGTGGTGCAGCAGGCTGAGCGCCACCTTGAACCGGTGCACCAGCTCCTCCTGCTGCTCGAGGTCCTGCGGCGACAGGCTGGCGGCGAGCGACTCGATCGACTCGTCCAGGTAGCCGTCGTCGTTGAGCGACTCGATCAAGAAGCGCAGCGCGTAGTTGTCTTCCTCGCACAGGCGCAGCGACAGGGTCTGGCGGTGCAGGTGCGCCTGCAGCGACTCGTGGCCGCGCGCCAGGTCGGTGGCGTCGACCTCGTCGCCGCTGCCCAGGTTGTTCTTGCGCGCCGGGGCGTCGCCGCCCCACTCGCCGTCGTCGGGCACCACCTCGACGCTGCCGTCGCCGTCCCAGCTGGTTTCCGGCTCGGGGCCGGCCGCCGGCTCGGGTTCGGGGCTGGCGGCGCGAGCGTCATCCGGGCCGGCGGCCGCGAAATCCGCGTATTCGGTTTCGCGCTCTTCCTGCGGCGCCTGCGTGTCGGATTGCGCCAGCCCGAATTCCTCGCGCGGCGCTTCGTCCAGGTTCACTTCGAGGAACGGGTTGTCGTCGAGCATCTGCTCGACTTCCTGCGTCAGCTCCAGCGTCGACAGTTGCAGCAGGCGGATCGACTGCTGCAACTGCGGCGTCAATGCCAGATGCTGGGAAACGCGAAGCGATAAGCCCTGCTTCATAGGGAACAGCCGTCCACGATCACATCCGGAAGTGTTCGCCGAGATACACGCGGCGCACGTCCGCGTTGTTCACGATGTCCGAAGGCGTGCCCTGGGCCAGCACGTTGCCGTCGCTGATGATGTAGGCGTGGTCGCAGATGCCCAGCGTTTCGCGCACGTTGTGGTCGGTGATCAGCACACCGATGCCGCGCGACTTGAGAAAACCGATGATGCGCTGGATCTCGATCACGGCGATCGGATCGATGCCCGCGAACGGCTCGTCCAGCAGGATGAAGCGCGGCTGGGTGGCCAGGGCGCGAGCGATCTCGACGCGCCGGCGCTCGCCGCCGGACAGCGCCAGCGCCGGCGAGTCGCGCAGGTGGTCGACGCGCAGGTCCTGCAGCAGCGCGGTGAGGCGCTTGTCGATCTCGGCGCGCTTGAGCGGCTGCGCGTTCGCGTCACGCTGCAGCTCCAGCACCGCGCGCACGTTTTCCTCGACGTTGAGCTTGCGGAAGATCGACGCTTCCTGCGGCAGGTACGACAGGCCCAGGCGCGAGCGCCGGTGGATCGGCATGTGCTCCACCGACTTGCCGTCGATCGTGATTTCGCCGGCGTCGGCGCGCACCAGCCCGACGATCATGTAGAACGAAGTCGTCTTGCCGGCGCCGTTGGGGCCGAGCAGCCCCACCACTTCACCCTTGGCCACTTCCAGCGAAACGTCCTTGACCACCTTGCGGCTGCCGTAGGACTTCTGCAGGTGCCGGGCCTGCAGGCGGCTCTGCCCCGCGGGTGGCGCGCTGTTGCGCCAAGCCGTCGCCGGATCGCTCACTTCTTGGCTCCGTCCATGCCGGTGCTGGGCCGCAACTGGGCGGGCGCCGGGGCCGGCGTCACCGCTGCCGAAGCGCCGGGCCGCGGCGACAGCACCGCGCGCACGTTTTCCTCGACGTTGAGCTTGCGGAAGATCGACGCTTCCTG
>JAQGMS010000446.1 GCA_028292245.1 Ramlibacter sp. | reverse complement strand
ACACAGTGGTGATCACGGTCGACAGCACGACCGTCGATGAAGTCAGCCGCTTCCACACCGGTGTCACGCTGACCCAGGACACGTTCGACTTCGGTGATGCCGGTGCCGTCGCGGCCGGCCAGTCGTTGATGACGAGGTCGAGCGACATCCTCAACGTGCACCTCATGGGCTTCGGGCCGGGAAACCCAGAACCCGCGCCGGGTTCGTACGCGTGGGACTCGCTCGACCTGCGCATGAACACGTACATGGCCGGTGCACGCTCCGTGTCGCTCACGGCCTGCTGCGCACCGGGTTGGATGAAGAACGCACCCGACTTCGGCGTCAGCGCGACCGGCACGAACTACGTGGAGGTTGCGCCCCTCGCCCAGTACTACGCGGACTACGCCGACCTCGTCGCGCAGGCCGTGGAGCGGTACCCGCAGATCAATACGCTGCAGGTGTGGAACGAGATGAAGGGCTTCTGGGATTCCACGAAGAACCGATGGAACTACGAGGGCTACACCCAGCTCTACAACCTGATCTGGAACCGGGTGAAGGCGATCCGCCCCGACATCGCGATCGGCGGGCCCTACGTCGTGGTCGGCAGCAACGGCGGCAACAAGACGTACAACTCGTCCGTCACGGGCGTGTGGGGCGCCTTCGATCAGCGTGACCTCGACGTGGTCAAGTACTGGCTGAAGAACAAGGCCGGCGCGGACTTCATCGCCGTCGACGGCAAGAACACGAATCGCGATGGCGTGGAACTGGTCGACCCTTACGCGCGCACCAGCAAGTTCGCCGACTTCGGGTCGTGGCTGCGATCGCTCGACAACACCGTCTATCCGGGGGCAGCGACCCTCCCGTTGCGCTGGTCGGAGTGGTACGCGCCGTCGGGAAGCTCGACGGACAGCGCGGCGCGAAAGAACTCGGTGATGGCGACCGCGCTGATGTCGATCGTCCGCAGTGGCGCATCGGCGGCCCTGCTGTGGGGAGCAGAGGGTGATGCGGCGGGCAACTACCACCCGCTCGCGTTGTTCACGGACACGCGCACTGCGGCCGGTGGTCTCGCGACGGCCTTTGCCGCAACGCAGCAGGCCATCACCGATCACTTCGGTTCCGGAACCCAGCTCGTCAGCGCCACGAGCAGCACATCCGACGTGAAGGTGCTCGCCTCGCCGAGCACGACCATGCTCGTCAACACCACTGGCGCGGACCTCGCCGTCGAGGTGAACGGCACGCCGCTGTCGTTGTCGGCCTATCAGGTGGCGGTCATCCCGACGCCCTCGGCGCCTTCACCTCCGCCACCACCTCCGCCACCACCCACGACCGTCGAGCCCGCGCCGGCACCCGTGCTGGCGTTGTCCCCCGCGACGCTCGACTTCGGAGACCGGCGGATCGGGGTGACCGTCGAGAAGGCGGTCACCGTCACCAACAGCGGCACGGCGCCGCTGACGTTTGATCCGGTTCCGGTTCCCGGTCCGTGGTCCGTCTCCGGACCTGAGCTCGATCAGTTCAGGGTGCTCGACACCGGCACCTGTGATCCCGCGGCCGATCTGGCGCCGAGCGACAGCTGCACGATCGTGATCGCCTTCACGGCACTGACGGCGTCCGCGAGTGCGAGCGTGGACGTGCCGACGAACGGCGGCTCGATGACCGTCGACCTGCGCGGACGGAGCAGCGCGGTGCCCGAGCTGGGAGCCGCGGCGCTCGCGTTCGGTGACCAGCGCCTCGGAACCGACAGTGCCGTGCAGAGCGTGGAGCTGACCAACCAGGGCGGCGGTTCGTTCTCGCTCCAAGGTGTCGATGTCGTGCCGACCACGACCGGCGGGCCCGTGGATTTCGTCGTGACGGACACTTCGTGCGACACCGGCGATTCCGTCGTCGCAGGCGCGAGCTGCCGGTTCGATCTCAAGTTCCGGCCGAGCGCGGCCGGTGTGCGCACCGCTCGCCTGCGGATCACGAACTCGACATCGTCCAGTCCATCGGTCGTCGATCTCTCCGGCACGGGTCGGGCGCCGACGGTTGACGCTTCGCCGGCCACCGTGTCGTTCGCACCCCAGGAGCTGGGCACCGTCAGTCCCGTGACAACGGTGACGCTCACGAATCGAGGTGACGCGCCTCTGAACGTCAGCACGGTGAGCTTCAGCGGCGTGGCCCCTGCCGACTTCGTCCTCGCCGATCGGTGCACGACGCTTGTCGTCGCCGCCGGCGGCACCTGTTCGCTCGATGTCACGTTCGTGCCCACGGCTGCGGGCTTGCGAACCGCGTCCCTCGACATCGACGACGATGCGCCCCTGCCGGGCAGCCACCACTCGGTTGCATTGTCTGGCTCCGCCTTCGTCGTCGACCGCACCCCGCCCGCAGTGGTCATCTCGGCGCCGGTTGCGGGCTCCACCGTTTCGGGTGGATCCATCACGGTGAGTGCATCCGCGAGCGACGACACCTTTGTCGCAGGAGTGCAGTTCCTCGTCGATGGCGCGGCCATCGGCACGGAGGACACCGTCGCCCCTTACTCGACCTCGTGGAGCTCGACAACCGTGGCCAACGGCGTGCGCGTCATCAGCGCGGTCGCGCGGGACGCAGCGGGCAACACCGCGACCGCGCCGGCGGTGAGCGTCATCGTCAGCAACCCGACCGTGGACACCACGGCTCCGACGATCACCTCGACGGCACCCGTCTCGGGTGCGGCCGCTGTGTCACAGACGGCAAACATCACGGCAACCTTCTCCGAAGCGGTCTCCGGCCTCAGTGCCACCACGTTCACGTTGAAGAGCGCGTCGGGCACGGCGATCTCAGCAGCAGTCACCTACAACGCGACCACGAGTGTCGCTACGCTGGACCCCACGTCGAGCCTTACGGCGGACACGAAGTACACGGCCACGGTGTCGAGCGGTGTCACCGACGCTGCTAAGAACCCCGTGGCGTCGACATCGTGGACGTTCCTGACCGGGCCGGCGCCGACAGCGACCGTTGTACCGGCGACTGGTTCGATGGTGATCGGGATGACCGACAACGTGGTCGTCACCTTCAACGAGAACGTCACCGGGGTCAGCACCGCCACCGTCAACCTCGTCGCGACGTCGACCGGCAACGCGGTGCCGGCGACCGTCACGTACAACCCGACGACTCGGGCGGCGACCCTGGATCCGGTGACGGCGCTCGCCGCTGACACGGATTACACGGCATCGCTCACAGCGGGCGTGGCGGACATCGCAGTAAATCCGGCCGCACCCTTCACCTGGAAGTTCACCACGGGGCCGCGGCCGACGGTGACCACGAAGTCGCCGGGCGCATCGGCGACA
>JAQGMS010000075.1 GCA_028292245.1 Ramlibacter sp. | reverse complement strand
AAATTCAGAAAGAACTTCTAGTCTTCCTCTGCGTCCTCTGCGCAAACTCTGCGCCCTCTGCGTTCAAAAGACCTTCGCGCGCAGACCCAATTTCTTGTCGCGCAACTCGCGACGCAGAATCTTGCCGACCGGCGTCTTCGGCAGATCGGTGCGGAACTCGACCACCTTGGGCTGCTTGTAGCCAGTGAGGTTCGCGCGGCAGTACTCGCGCACCTGGGCTTCGGTGAGGTTCGGGTCCTTCTTGACGATCACCAGCTTCACCGCTTCGCCGGTCTTCTCGTCGGCCACGCCGACCACCGCGCATTCCATCACGCCGGGCAGCTTGGCGACCACATCCTCCACCTCGTTCGGGTAGACGTTGAAGCCGCTCACCAGCACCATGTCCTTCTTGCGGTCGACGATCTTGAAGAAGCCGCGCTCGTCCACGGTGCCGATGTCGCCGCTCTTGAAGTAGCCGTCGGGCGTCATGACCTTGGCGGTTTCGTCGGGCCGCTGCCAGTAGCCGGCCATCACTTGCGGCCCCTTGATCGCGATCTCGCCCGGCTGGCCCATCGGCACTTCGTTGCCGTCGTCGTCCAGCAGCTTGAAGTACGTGCTGGGCAGCGGCACGCCGATGGTGCCGCTGTACTCGGTGCTGGTGGTGGGGTTGCAGCTGGCCGACGGCGAGGTCTCCGACAGGCCGTAGCCTTCGCAGATCGGGCAGCCGGTCTTGTCCAGCCAGAGCTTGGCCACAGCCCCCTGCACCGCCATCCCGCCGCCCAGTGAAACCTTCAGGTTCTTCCAGTTGACGGTGTTGAAGTCGGGGTGGTTGGCCAGACCGTTGAACAGCGTGTTGACGGCGGGGAAGCTGTGGAAGGTTTCCTTGGACAGCGTCTTGAGCACCGCCGGCAGGTCACGCGGGTTGGGGATCAGGATCAGCTTGCCGCCGGTGCGCATGGACAGGAACATGCCCACCGTGAAAGCGAAGATGTGGTACAGAGGCAGCGCGCAGACGCTGGCGGGCTGCTCGCCGGCCGGGATCTTGTTCATCACCGGCACGTTGAAGGCTTCCGACTGCAGCACGTTGGCGATGATGTTGCGGTGAAGCAGCACGGCGCCCTTGGAGACCCCGGTGGTGCCGCCGGTGTACTGCAGCACTGCGACGTCGTCGGCCTTGATCTCGGGCTTCTTGAACGAGCCGCGCGTGCCTTGCGCGATCGCATCGTTGAAGCGCACGGCGCCCGGCAGGTTGAAGGCGGGCACCATCTTCTTGACGTTGCGCACCACGTAGTTGACCAGCGCGCCCTTGAGCAGCCCCAATTGGTCGCCCATCGCGCACAGCACGACGTGCTTGACCGGCGTGTTGGCGACGCACTGCTCCAGCGTGTTGGCGAAGTTCTCGATGATGACGATCGCCTTGCTGCCGGAGTCCTTGAGCTGGTGCTCCAGCTCGCGCGGCGTGTACAGCGGGTTGACGTTGACTACGACGTACCCGGCGCGCAGGATCGCCGCCACCGCAACCGGGTATTGCGGCACGTTGGGCATCATGATGGCGACGCGGTCGCCCTTGGCCAGGCCGAGCCCTTGCAGGTAAGCGGCAAGAGCGCGACTGAGCGAATCGGTCTGGCCGTAGCTCACCTCCTTGCCCATGAAGCTGTACGCCGGCCGGCTGGCGAACTTCTGGAAGCTTTCTTCCATCAGCTGCACCAGCGAGGCGTACTGGGTGGGGTCGATGTCGGCGGGGACGCCAGGGGAATAGGAACTCAGCCAGGGGCGGTCGCTCGTGTCGCTCATTTTTATCTTCTCCAGATCCCGATGTCGGGATCGCGGATTGTGTCGCTGGGCGAAGCGCTCGCGTGATTGTGTTTTCCCTATGGTTTTCGAGAGTGGCGCCTCTATTCGATCGCCTTGCCCATGTCTTCGACGACTTTCTTCGCATCCCCGAACACCATCATGGTCTTGTCCATGTAGAACAGCTCGTTGTCCAGGCCGGCGTAGCCCGCGGCCATCGAACGCTTGTTGACGATGACGGTCTTGGCCTTGTAGGCCTCCAGGATCGGCATGCCGTAGATCGGGCTGCCCTTTTGCAGCGCGGCGGGGTTCACCACGTCGTTGGCGCCCAGGATGATGGCCACATCGGCCTGGCCGAATTCGCCGTTGATGTCTTCCATCTCGAACACCTGGTCGTATGGCACTTCCGCCTCGGCCAGCAGCACGTTCATGTGGCCGGGCATGCGGCCTGCCACCGGATGGATGGCGTATTTCACGCTGATGCCTTTTTCGATCAGCTTGAGCGCCAGCTCCTTCACGGCGTGCTGGGCCCGCGCGACCGCCAGGCCGTAGCCCGGCACGATGATCACGGTCTCGGCGTTGGACAGCACGAAGGCCGCGTCGTCGGCGCTGCCGCTCTTGACGCTGCGCTGCACGGCGCTGCCGGCGGCGGCCTGGCCGCCCTCGCCGCCGAAGCCGCCCAGGATCACGTTGAAGAACGAGCGGTTCATCGCCTTGCACATGATGTACGAGAGGATCGCGCCCGAGGAGCCGACCAGCGAGCCGGCGATGATCAGCATCGAGTTGTTCAAGCTGAAGCCGATGCCCGCCGCGGCCCAGCCCGAATACGAGTTGAGCATCGACACCACCACCGGCATGTCGGCGCCGCCGATCGGGATGATGATCAGCACGCCCATCACGAACGACAGGGCCAGCATCGCGAAGAACGCGGGCCAGCTCTCGTTGTAGACGAACACCAGGCCCAGCCCGATGGTCAGCAGGCCCAGCGCCAGGTTCAGCTTGTGCTGGCCGGGGAACACCACCGGCGCGCCCTTGAAGAGGCGGAACTTGTAGGTGCCCGAGAGCTTGCCGAAGGCGATCACCGAGCCGCTGAAGGTGATCGCGCCGATGGCGGCGCCCAGGAACAGCTCGAAGCGGTTGCCACGCGGGATCGGCGCGCCCTGCGGCAGGCCCTGCAGCAACGCCGCCGGTTCGACCACCGCGGCCACCGCGATGAACACAGCGGCCAAACCGATCATGCTGTGGAAGAAGGCGACCAGCTCGGGCATCTTGGTCATCTCGACCGTCTTGGCGCGGTAGGCGCCATAGGCGCCGCCAGCGACCAGTCCCAGCAGCACCCAGGCCATGCCCTGGCCCTTGCCGCCGGAAGTCTCGACGATCAAGGCGGCGGTGGTCAGCGCGGCGACGGCCATGCCGATCATGCCGAACAGGTTGCCGCGGATCGACGTTGTCGGGTGCGACAGGCCCTTCAAGGCCTGGATGAAACAGACCGATGCGAACAGGTACAGCAGCGTGACGAGGTTCATGCTCATTTGGCCGCCCCCTTGTCAGGCGCGGGAAGCTTCTTGTCCTTCTTCTTGAACATCTCCAGCATCCGGCGTGTGACGAGGAAGCCGCCGAAGATGTTGACCGAGGCCAGCGCGACGGCCAGCACGCCCATGGTGCGGCCGAACGGTGTTTCGGTCTGCGCGGCCGCCAGCATGGCGCCGACGATCACGATCGCCGAGATCGCGTTGGTGACGGCCATCAGCGGCGTGTGCAGCGCCGGTGTGACGGTCCAGACCACGTGGTAGCCGACGTAGATCGCCAGCACGAAGATGATCAGGTTGATGACGGTGTGGGAGACTTCCATCGCTTCGCTTTCTAGTCGGTTGGGGACAGAGCTGAAGATCTGTCCCGCAAAGTTATTTGGCTCTCAAGACTTGCCCGTCGCGCGTGACCATGCAGGCGGCCACGATGTCGTCGTTCAAGTCGATGTTGAGCGTGCCTTCCTTGGTGATGACGAGCTTGAGGAAGTCCAGGATGTTGCGCGCATAGAGCGACGAGGCATCGGCCGCCACCAGCGCCGGCAAGTTGGTCTCGCCCACCAGCGTGACGCCATGCTTGACCACGGTCTTCCCCGCAACCGTGAGCGGGCAGTTGCCGCCCTGCGGCGCGGCCAGGTCGACGATGACCGAGCCGGGCTTCATGGCGCGCACCATCTCCTCGGTCACCAGCACCGGCGCGGCGCGGCCCGGGATCAGCGCGGTGGTGATCACCACGTCGGCTTGCGCGACGCGCTTGGCGACTTCGGCCTTTTGCCGGTCCAGCCAGCTTTGCGGCATGGCCCGGGCATAACCGCCCACGCCTTCGGCCGCTTCCTTTTCTTCGGCGGTCTCGTACGGCACGTCGATGAACTTGGCGCCGAGCGATTCGACCTGCTCCTTCACGCTCGGCCGCACGTCCGAGGCCTCGATCACCGCCCCCAGCCGCTTGGCCGTGGCGATGGCTTGCAGGCCGGCCACGCCGACGCCCAGGATAACGACGCGCGCTGCCTTGACGGTCCCCGCGGCGGTCATCAGCATCGGGAAAAAGCGCTGGTAGACATTGGCCGCGATCATCACGGCCTTGTAGCCAGCGATGTTGGCTTGCGACGAAAGCACGTCCATGCTCTGGGCCCGGCTGGTGCGCGGCGCCGCTTCCAGCGCGAACCCGGTGAGGTTCGCGCCGGCGAGCCGCTGCAGCCCGGCAGCATCGAACGGATTGAGCATCCCGACCACCGTGGTGCCGGGCTTCATCAGCGCCACCTCGTTGTCGAAGGCGTTGCGCACCTTCAGCACCAGTTCGCAACCGAAAGCGCCGGCCGCGTCGGCGATCTCGCAGCCCACCGCCTGGTAAGCCTCGTCGGTCACGCTGGCGAGCACGCCGGCGCCGGACTGGACGCGCAAGGTGTGGCCTTGCGCTTTCAATTTCTTGGCCGTCTCGGGGGTCACGGCAACACGGGTTTCACCCGCCGTGGTCTCGGCGGGTACGCCAATCAGCATGGACGTCTCTCCTCGGTGAATGAATTGGTTTCTGACCATGAGCTTACATGAAGAGCGTGCGGGCTTTTTCCCGACCAGATGGTCGGCCGGCGGGCCATGTGGGAATGCCGCCGCCGCGCCTAGAAACGCCGTGTGGATACCTCACAGGAAAGCTCCGGCGAAAGGCACTGCGCGCCCGCGCGAGTCCATCGAATAATCCGCCCAGCAGTTCAACCCACCGCCCACCCTCCTTTCAATTCCGGAGTGCCCATGAATCGCCGCTACGCCCCCAGCCGAACACTTCTTCTCCATGTTGCCGTGATACTGCTTGCCGCCTGCGCCGCTGCCGGCTCCGCCACCAGCCCCGTCCAACTCGCGCCCGCACCGGCCGCGCTCGCGGCCCAGGAGATTCAATTGCAAAGCCCGGCCACGTTCCGGCTCGGCATCCAGTACGGGCGCGAACTGCCGGCCGGCAGCCGCTGGCGCCCGATGGGATTGCTGGCGCAAGGCACGGTCTACCGACCCCTCAACCTGGTGTTCATGGTGGAGGGTCAGCGGGTCGGCGAGGCCTACCCGGTGGTGAAGAACGACCGGCTGCAAGGATTCTTCCTGCCGAACGAAGGCGGTTTTTCACCGATCAAACCGGTCGCGCTGTCGCTTCGGAAAGTGGGCGACGGCAGGACCGAACTGGCCCTGCTCAGCCGCTGATCCGCCGAGCGGGCTTTCAATCGGGGCATCCGGCACCATGTTCCGCTCATGTCCATCGCCCCGCTCCTGGCCCTGTCGATCGCCTTCCACCTGTATGTCGGCGCGCGCATCGTACCGGCCATCCCCACCGCCTGGGCCGGCGCCGCGCTGACACTGCTGCTGCTGGCCTCGGCGCTGCTGGTGCCGATGGGGCTCTTCGCGCGGCGCATGGCCAGGCGGCCCGTGGCCGACACGCTGGCCTGGGCCGGGCTGGTGTTCATGGGGCTGTTCTCATCGCTACTGGTGTTCACCGTGCTGCGCGACGCACTGCTGGGGCTGGCATGGCTGGTCAATCTGGCCGCTCCTGTGCTGCCGCTCGACACAATGCGAGCCGCAACCGCGGTTGCCGTGCCACTGCTGGCGATCGGCGTCACCTTGCTCGGTTACCTCAATGCGCGGCGCACCGCCGCCGTCGTGACGGTGGAGATCCCGGTTGCGGGACTGCCAGCGGCGCTGCACGGATTCACCATCGTCCAGATCAGCGACATCCACGTGGGCCCGACCATCCGCGAGCGCTACGTCGAAGCGATCGTCGAAGCCGTGAATCGCCTCAAGCCCGACCTGGTGGCGATCACCGGCGACCTGGTCGATGGCAGCGTGGCCGAACTCGCATCGCAAGTGGCGCCGTTGCGGCGGCTCAAGTCGCGCGACGGCAGCTTTTTCGTGACGGGCAACCACGAGTACTACTCGGGTGTGGAGGCCTGGATGGCGCACCTCGAGCAACTGGGCATCCAGGTGCTGCACAACCAGCATGTGGTGATCGAACGCGGCGGCGCCAAGCTCTTGCTGGCCGGCGTTCCCGATTACAGCGCGGGCCATTTCGATGCTGCCCATCGCAGCGATCCGCAGGCCGCGCTCGCGGGCGCGCCAGCCGATGCCGCCGTGAAGGTACTGTTGGCGCACCAGCCGCGCAGCGCGCCTGCGGCGGCGCAGGCCGGCTTTGACCTGCAGCTGTCGGGCCACACGCATGGCGGCCAGTTCCTCCCCTGGAATTTCCTGGTGAAGCTCCAGCAGCCATTTACGGCTGGGCTGCACGCCATTGATCAGTTGCGTATTTACGTCAGCCGCGGGACCGGCTACTGGGGCCCGCCCAAGCGTTTTGGTGCACCATCTGAAATCACCCGGGTAAAACTGGTACCCACCGCCTGAGTCCTACAGGGACGCAAGGCGCTGTCCCACACGGCTGAGATGGGGCCACGCCAAAAACTGGCTGTCATGGCCCGCACCGCATCCCTCTCATTTCCCCTCACCGGCGCCCGCGCCGGCAATGTCGCCTACCTCGGCGCGGCGCGCTGCCGCCGCAAGTTCGAGGTGTATTACCCCGACGGCTTTCTGGACGAAACCTACCTGGTTGCCGAACGGTCCTACAAGGAGCGTTCCCACCTTGAATGGGCCGCGCAACTCGGCCCGGCGGAATTCCGCAAGCTGCTGGCGCGCGGCCAGTTCCAGGAGATCGCGGACATCGCGATACGCATCGAATCGCGCACCAACCTGCTGTTCTCGTTCGAAAAGATGGCCTTGCGCGACGCGCTCAAGACCACCGCCGGCGCGCGGCTGTTCGCGACCGAGCTCTATGCCTTCCTGTGGGCGCGCGGCTCGCCGCAGCGCAAGTTCGAGGACTGGCTGCAGGCACTGGCCGACCTGCCCTGCAAGCAGGCGCGGGTGCTGACTTGGCCGGTGGCAACGGTGTTCGGCTTCCTGGCGCGGCCGGACAAGCACATGCTGCTCAAGCCCCTGGTGACGCGCAAGGCGGCCAAGGCCTACGGCTTCGATTTGCAGTACCAGGCGCAGCCGTCCTGGCCGGTCTACCGCTCGCTGCTGACCTTCGCGGCCGTCATGCGGCGCGACCTCGACCGCAAGCCCGGCTTCAAGGCGCGCGACATGATGGACCTGCAGTCCTTCATCTGGGTGCAGGGCGCGCAGGAGTACGAGCCGTAGCGCGTGCCCTCAGGCAGGCCCAGGTTTCCTGCGCCAAAGGCAAGGCGTTGAACAGCAGCGCCGACAGGACGCCCGCTACCAGATAGGCGCGCGGCAGCGGCTGCAGCTTGGCGCGCAGCGACCAGTCGGCCGGCTCGGCGCCCAAGCCCGCCAGGGCCAGTGCCTGCGGCCAAGCGACGACGGCCAGCAGGGCCAGCGAAAGCAGCGGCAGGATTTCCAGGAAGCTGTGCACCATCTGCTCGAAGGGCCCCACGTGGCGCAGTGGCGTGCTGTAGTGCAGGTCCCAGTACACAGTCAACTCGTGCACCACGAAGACGGCCAGCACGAACAGCAGCACGGCCGCGTTGATTTCGAGCAAGGCCACGGCCAGCATGCCCAGCCCGATCTCGCCGAACATCACGAGGTGCAGCAGGTTCTCTTTCAGGCCGCTGGTCTGCGCGATGGCGGTGCGGCGATGGCAGGCCCAATCGACCAGCCCCGCTGCGACCCACAGCGGGAACACCAGGTACATGAGGATCGACCGCGCAAAGTCCTGCATCGGCCCTATTTTGCAGACAGCTGCGCGCTTCAGGGGCCGAATTGCTCGGAGCCCACCAGGCCTATCTTCGTCAAGCCCAGGCGTTGCGCGCTGGCCAGCGCGGCGGCGACGCTGTCGTATTTCGCCAGCCGATTCGGCCGCAGGTGGATTTCCGGTTGCTCCGGCTGCGCCGACGCTGCCTGCTGAAGACGGGCGTCCAGCTCCGCGCGGCCGGACAGCGCCTGGCCATTCCACAGGTAGGTGCCGGCCGGAGTCACGTCGATCTGCACCACTTCGGGCTGCACCGGCGGCGGTGGCGTGTTGCTGCCCGGCATCTCGATGTTGACCGAATGCAACTGGATCGGGATCGTGATGATGAGCATGACCAGCAGCACCAGCAGCACGTCCACCAGCGGCGTGGTGTTGATGTCGGCCATGACTTCGGCCTCGCTGTCGGCGCTGTCCAGTGGAATCACGTCAGCGCTCCGGCGGCTCGGTCAGGAAGCCGATGCGCGCGATGCCGGTCTGCTGCGCCGCATAGACCACCTGGCCGATCGATTCGTAGTCGGCACGGGCGTCGGCGCGGATGTGCAGTTCAGGCTGGGGCTTCAGCACCGACACGCGGGCCAGCAATTCCTGCAGGTCCTGGCGGCCCGGCAGGCGCGTGTCGAACCAGTAGATCGCCCCGGTCGCATCGACGGTGACGATCACGTCCTCGGTCTGCGACTCACTGGCCTGCACCGGTTCGCGCGGCAGGCTCACCAGGATCGAGCTGTTCACCACCGGGATCGTGATCAGGAAGATGATCAGCAGCACCAGCATCACGTCCACCAGCGGCGTGGTGTTGATGGTCGCGATCAGCTGGTCTTCGCTGTCCGGCGGTTGTGGAAAGCGGATCGCCATCTCAGCTCTTCAGCCTTGCCGCTTGTTGTTCGCCGCGAGCAGCACCGTGTGCAGGTCCGAGCCGAAGGCGCGCACCGTGTCCATCGCCACCTTGTTGCGGCGCACCAGCCAGTTGTAGCCCAGCACCGCCGGGACGGCCACGGCCAGGCCGATGGCGGTCATGATCAGCGCCTCGCCGACCGGGCCGGCCACCTTGTCGATCGATGCCTGGCCGGACGCGCCGATCTTTACCAGCGCGTTGTAGATACCCCAGACGGTGCCGAACAGGCCGACGAACGGCGCCGTCGATCCCACCGTGGCGAGAACCGCGAGCCCTTCCTGCGTGCGGCTGTGCACGGTGGCCACGGCGCGCTCGATGCTTTGCGCGGTCCATGTGTTGAGGTCCACCTGCCCGATCAGGCCGTCGTGCTTGCGCGTCGCTTCCAGCGCCGCCTCGGCGATGAAACGGTAGGGGCTTGCCGCCTGCAGCGTCTCCGCGCCTTGCCGCACCGTGTCGGCCTTCCAGAAACTCTGGTTGGCCGCCTTGCCTTGCCCGCCCATGCGCGACTGGGCGATCAGCTTGGCGACCAGCACGTACCAGCTGCCCAGCGACATGATCGCCAGGATCATGAGCGTGGTGCGCGCCACCCAATCGCCTTGTTCCCACAGCGCGCGCAAACCATAAGGGTTCGCCACGCTGTCGGGCGCCTTGATCGGCGGCAACGCTGTCGTGGGCCGAAAGGCCGGCTGCTGCGCGGCCGGCGCTGCGGACGCCGCCGGTGGGCTGGTCACTTGCGCAGCCGCCCCCGGTGAGCTGGCCTGGCCGAAGGCTGACGTGCCGGCCAGCAGGCAAACCGCGAAGGCGGCGCGGGAGAGCAGGTGAGCAAGAGCGGGCATGACGGGTATAGGTAGCCGGGACACGGCATTGTGTCGCATCCGCCGGGCCGCCCCCGCGTGATCGCGCATGAGGATAATCCGGGCATGCAGAAACGCTTCAAGCCCAGCGTCACCGTCGCCGCCGTCATCGAAAAGGACGGGCGGTTCCTGCTGGTGGAAGAAGAGACCGCCAACGGCCTGAAGCTGAACAACCCGGCGGGCCACCTGGACCCCGGCGAAACGCCGGCCCAGGGCTGCGCGCGCGAGGCACTGGAAGAATCGGCCTATGTGTTTCGCCCGACGGCGCTGCTCGGCATCTACCTCGCGCGCTCGATGAAGAAGAGCACCGGCGAGGACCAGACCTACCTGCGCATGGCGTTTTGCGGCGAACTCGGCGCCCACGATCCCGGCCGCACGCTGGACGAAGGCATCGTGCGCACCGTCTGGATGACGCCCGAAGAAGTTCGCGCCAGCGCCGCCGCCGGCCGGCACCGCAGCCCGCTGGTGCTCAAGTGCATCGAGGACTACCTGGCCGGCGTGCGCCATCCGCTGTCGGTGGTTTACGCCGACCCGAGTGTCCTCACCAAGCCGGCCTGAGGATCATCAGTCGGCCTTGATCTGCGCCTTGCGCACGATCTCTTTCCAGATCTTCTGCTCGCGCGCGATGAAGGCCGCGAACTCCGCCGGCGGCCCGCCGCCGCCCACCGCGCTATCGTTGGCGAAGCGCTCGGTGACAGCGCTCGACTTCAACGCCTTGAACGACTCTTCCTGCAATTTCTTCACCACATCGGCGGGCGTGCCGGCCGGCGCCAGGATGCCGTACCACTGCGACGTCTCGAAATCCTTGTAGCCCATCTCGGCGACCGTCGGCACCTCGGGCATCGCCGCGATGCGCTGTTGCGTGCCCACCGCGATGGCGCGCAACTTGCCGGCCCGGATGTGCGCGCCCAGCGCCGGCATGCCGGCCGACGAGGCCTGCGTGCGCCCGGCCAGGAGGTCGGTGAGCTGCGGCCCGGTGCCGCGATACGGGATGTGCGTGATGAACATGCCCGTCACCAGCTTGAGGTACTCCATCGCCAGGTGCCCGGCGCTCGCGTTGCCGGCGGAGCCGTAGCTGAGCTTGCCCGGATTGGCCTTCACGTAGGCGACGAATTCCTTGAAGTTCTTCGCCGGCACGTCCGGGTGGATCACGAATACGTTGGGCACCTTGGCCAATAGCGTGACCGGGATGAAATCCTTGTTCACGTCATAGGGCTGGTTGGCCAGCATGTACGGATTGACGGCGAGGGTGCCGACATGGCCCAGGATGATGGTGTGGCCGTCGGGCTGCGCATGCGCGGCTTCGGACATCGCCACCACGCCGGCGCCGCCCGGCTTGTTCTCGACATAGACGCTTTGCCCGAGCTGCTTGGTCAGCTCCGCCGCGACCGAGCGCGCGACGATTTCCGAGGTGCCGCCCGGCGCGAACGGCACCAGAAAACGGACGGAGCGGGTCGGCCAATGCGTTTGCGCGCGCAGCGCGGCGGGCAGCAAAGCAATGGTGCCGGCGGCAACGGCCGCGGCCATGAGTTCGCGGCGCTTGTGTGAAAAGACTTCATTCACGTTGAGGTACTCCTTGATGGCGAAAGCTTAGGGCGGCGCGCTCAGAACTGGTACCGGCGCAAACCCCCATCGACCGGGATCACGGCGCCGGTGATGTAGCTGGCGCGCGGCGAGGCGAGGAAGCACACCAGGTTGGCGAGCTCTTCCGGTTCGCCGTAGCGGCCCACCGGAATCTCGTGCTCGGACTGCCACGCCCGGTACTCGGGTGTGTAGTTGCGCAGGATCTGCTCGGACAAGATGCGTCCGGGCGGGATGCAGTTCACGGTGATCCCGTGCTTGCCCACCATGCGCGACAGGCCCTTGGCCCAGCTGTGGATACCGGCCTTGGCGCAGAACGCGCCGTTGATGTGCTCGGGCTCGCTCTTGCCGGTGATGTTGATGATACGGCCCCAGGTATTGCCGATCATCTGGTCGATCAAGGCATCGGCCAGCTGGCGCGGCCGGTGGAAATTGAGCGTCATCGCTTCCTGCCAGGCTTCCTCGCTCACGTGAAGCTCCTTGAAGCTGCGCGAGCCGCCGGCGTTGTTGACCAGGATGTCGACGCGCCCCAGGCCGTCCATCGCGGCGGCGGCCAGCTTGGCGGCGGCGTCATCGGGGTACAGGTCCGACTCGATCACCACCGGCTTCTTGCCGCCGGCTGCGCTGATCTCGGCAGCCAGCTCTTCCAGCTTGTCGATGCGGCGCGCCGAGACGGCGAGCTGCACGCCCTCGGTGGCCAGCGCCAGTGCGATCGCGCGGCCGATGCCGACACTGGCGCCGGTCACCAGCGCGGTCTTGTCCTTGAGTTGCAGGTCCATGGTTTTTTCCTTCGTCGTTCGAACTATTCGCTCCCCGCGGCAACGCGGCCGGGCTGGCGTTTTTCGATCGCAAATTTCAGCAGCGCGGCGCAGCGGTAGATGCCATGCGCGAACTTGCCATAGGGCAGCGTGAGAAACAAGCCCATCACCACGCCGAGGTGCACGGCCAGCAGCAGCGCCATGGCGGAGGTTTCGCGCCAGGCCAGCAGCGCCAGGCCGGTGAGACTGGTCGCGAACAGCAGCACGATGAAGCCCCGGTCCATGGGTTTCTGCTGCGCATCGCCATGCGACGGGTGGCGGCGCAGGTTCAGCCACAGCAAGCCGGCGGCGCCGATGAGCAGGCCGAGGCCACCCCACAGGCCCAACATCACCGGCAGGCTGTCCACCGGGTACGGTGCGCGCCAGTCCAGCGCATAGTGGTAGAGCGTGGCCACGCAGGTGGAGGCGAAGCAGAACAGGAAGCCGTAGAACGTGAGATGGTGGAACAGGCGGCGGGCCTGGGTGAAGCGGTCGTCCTCTTCGTTGCAGCCTTCGCCGTGGCCACCATCCAGGTATTTCAGTGTCAGGGCGCTCGCCACGGCTTCCGCAGCTGCTCCCGCTGGGGCCCGAGCCGGCTCGGGACTAACGGACCCCCAGAAGCGCCTCGCACCCATCGCCATCGCCAGCAGCGCCAAGCCGAACACGGCACCGAACAGCGCCACCATCAGCTTGTGCGGGAACACGGCGTAGAAGTCGCCCTGCATCGGCCGGTGCCAGAGCGTGCCGCTCAGCGCCAGCCCCAGCACCAGGAACAGCGCCAGGCCCGCCGCTGTCGCCAGGGCCAACACCAGGCCGTTGCGCTTGTAGAGGGCCCCCAGCGCCGGCGGCCAGGCGAAGTCCGCATAGGTTTGCGCGCGCACTTTCGCCATCGCCTGCGGAAAGTTCACTGCGAACTCGTGCGGCGGCGCGTACTGGCAGGCATGCAGGCAGGCGCCGCAGTTGTGGCAGAGATTGGCCAGGTAGTGGATGTCGGCCTTGTTGAAGTCCAGCCGGCGCGTCATCGCGGGGAACACCGCGCAAAAGCCCTCGCAATAGCGGCAAGCGTTGCAGATCTGGAGCTGCCGGGCCGCTTCGATTTCGCCTGCGGCCAGCGCGGTCGCTTCGCGAGCCAGCGCCTCAAGCTGCTGCATGGACGCCCTCCCGCAATGCAGCGGCTGCCGCGCGGCTGCCCGCCAGCCGGCCGAACGCGGTGCCGATGCTCATGCCGACGCCGGCCGTGTAGCCCTGGCCCAGCACGTTGCCGGCCATCATCTCGCCGGCGACGAACAGGTTGCCGC
Organism: Ramlibacter sp.; assembly: GCA_028292245.1. Lineage (GTDB taxonomy): Bacteria > Pseudomonadota > Gammaproteobacteria > Burkholderiales > Burkholderiaceae_C > Ramlibacter. The sequence continues at coordinate 11,774 of JAQGMS010000075.1, read as the reverse complement.
TCGGCCTGCCGCCGACATGCACGGCTGCGTCTTCATTGGTCTTCAGCCCGAGGTAGGTGAAGGTGATGCCGGGCCGCAGCGCATAGCCCAGGAACGGCGGCGTGTCGATCGGGCGCGCCCAATGCGTCTTGGGCGGAGCGAGCCCCGCCGTCGCGCAATCGTCGAGCACCGTGTGGTCGAAGGTGCCGGGCCGGCAAGCGGCGTTGAAATCTTCCAGCGTCCGCATGAACGCTGTTTCATCCAGCCCCAACGCGCGCGCCAGCTCCGGCAGCGTATCGGCGCGGACACCCGGAAACACCGGCGGCATGAAGCGGCCCAGGGCCTTGTTGTCGATGATGCAGTAGCCGATCTGGCCGGGCTGCTGCGCGACCAGGCGGCCCCAGATCGCGTAGCGCTTGGGCCAGAAGTCCTCGCCCTCGTCGTAGAAGCGCCGGGCATCGCGATTGAGCATCACGCCGAGCGAAACGCAATCGACCCGCGTGACGATGCCGCCGTCGTACAAGGGCGCGCGCGCATCGATCGCCACGCAATGCGACTGCGAGGGGTCGCCGATGATGTCCGCGCCGGCATCGATCATGTGGCGCAGCAGCACCCCCTGGTTGAAACGCGTGCCGCGGATCAGGAAGTTGTCGGCCGGCCACTCGCCGCGCTCGTTCTGCCCCCAGGCCTCGCGCAGCCACTCGCGATTGGATTCGAAGCCGCCGCAGGCCAGCACGCAGCTTCTGGCCTCGATGCGTTCGCCGCCGGCGCGCGCGGCGACGAAACGGTCGCCTTCCAGCTCGAGCGCATCGACCGGCGAGTCATAGCGCACCTGCACGCCGAGTTTTTGCGCGCTGCGGTAGTAGGCGTTGACCAGCGCCTTGCCGCCCCCCATGAAGAAGGCGTTGGTGCGCGACAGGTGCAGCGTGCCGGCCAACGAGGGCTGGAAGTGCACGCCGTGCCGGCGCATCCAGTCGCGGCAAGTCGACGACGCGCGGATCACCAGCCGCGCGAGCTGCTCATCGGTGGCGCCGCCGGTGACCTTGAGCAGGTCCTGCCAGAACTCTTCTTCCGGGTAGGCGTCCTGCAGCACATCCTGTGGCGCATCGTGCATGCAGCGCAGGTTGCGCACGTGCATCGAGTTGCCGCCGCGCCATTCGCGCGGCGCCGATTCCAGCATCAAGACGCTGGCGCCGGATTCGCGCGCCATCAGCGCCGCGCACAAGGCCGCGTTGCCGCCACCGACCACCAGGACGTCGATCATGTAAGCATGCTACCTTGTTCGGGCGGGCAGAAGCCTCGCAGCAGCCGTCACTTGGCGCAGCGCTCGGTCAAGGCGCGGGCGACCAGGCCCGGCGCGGCCAGCAGGCCGCCCATCATCTTCGGGTCGCGCGGCGCATGCATGCAGTCGTCGATCGAACCGCTCTCCATGCCCTCGGCCAGCGGGTCCTTGGGCTTGCCGCGCCGCAATTGCTCGTTGGCCATCTCGGACAGGCTGCGCTGCCGCTGGATGCGGAACGGGCCGGGATGGGGCGGGATGGCCGGAACCACGATCTGAGCCGGCGGCACGGCCACAGGTGCCGCCGGTGCGGCCCGGCCCGGCGTTGCGCCACCGCCAGGTGTGGCGCCGCCGGCCGCCCCCGGCGTGCTGCCGCCGGTACCGCCACCCGGCGCGGCAGGCACCACGAGAATCGGCGCGGCGTTGGACGCGCCGGGCGAACTGGCCGGCACCGGCACGTCGATCACCGGGCCCTGCAGGCGTTGGATCGGTTGCGCCGGTGCAGGGGCCGGTGGCGCGGCGGCGGGCCTCTCCGCCGGGGCCACGGCAGCCGGTGCGGGCGGAGCGGTTACTGCCGGTGCCGGTGCGGGCACGGCCGCGGGCGCGGGTGCGGGTGCCTCGACGGGAGTGGGTGTTGGTACGGGTGCGGGTACCGGGGCCGGCGCCGGCGTGGGGACCGGCACTGGAACCGGCGCAGGCGCAGGCACAGGAACCGGAGCGGGCGGCGGCGGAACTTCGACCGGCACGGGCGGCGCAACCGGCTGCGGCGTGGGCTGCGGCACGACCACCGGCGGCACGGGAACTTGCGGCGCCGGCGCCGGTGGAACCGGCACGGCCTGCGCCGCGGGCACTTCCACCGCGGGCACCGGGGCCGGCTCCACGCTCGGCGGCTCGGCGACCGGCGTCGGTTCAGCGGCGCGCGGCGCGGGCACCGGCGTCTTCGATTGCAGCGTTTCCGGCAACTGGGTCGTCGTTTTCAGCGGCACGCTGGAATCGGGCGTCTTGGAAAACACCGACGTGTTGTCGACCGGGCTGGCCACCGCCGGCGGCCGCACGGTGATGGCACGGCTGGACACCGGCGCGGCCGCCGGGCTGATCGGCTGGACGTACTGGTAGACCACGTAACGGATCGCCTGCTGCAGCGGCGAGTACTGCAGCAACAGCCAGAGCAAGGCCACGTGCAGCGCGCCCGCCGTCGCCAGCGCCGAAGGCGACATGCGTTGGCGCGGCAGCGCCGCCGGGGTGGGCCGATACAACATAGGGTCAAACGTCCGCTGGGATAATCGCACAAATGAGTCGCAAGCCACGCGTTGTTGTTGGCCTGAGCGGGGGCGTGGACTCCGCGGTGAGCGCGCACCTGCTGAAACGGCAGGGCTGCGAGGTCATCGGCATCTTCATGAAGAACTGGGAAGACGACGATGACAGTGAATACTGTTCGTCGAACGAGGACTTCGTCGATGCCGCCGCGGTGGCCGACGTGCTGGGCATCGAGATCGAGCACGTCAACTTCGCGGCCGAGTACAAGGACCGCGTCTTCGCCGAGTTCCTGCGCGAGTACCAGGCCGGCCGCACGCCCAACCCGGACGTGCTGTGCAACGCCGAGATCAAGTTCAAGGCCTTCCTCGATCATGCGATGCGCCTGGGCGCCGAGAAGATCGCGACCGGGCACTACGCGCGAGTGCGTGAGCACGAAGGCAAGTTCCAGTTGCTCAAGGGCCTGGACGAAAGCAAGGACCAGAGCTACTTCCTGCACCGCTTGAACCAGGCGCAGTTGGGCAAGACGCTGTTCCCGGTCGGCGAGTTGCGCAAGACCGAAGTGCGCCGCGTCGCCGAAGAAATCAAGCTGCCCAACGCGAAGAAGAAGGATTCCACCGGCATCTGCTTCATCGGCGAGCGGCCGTTCCGCGATTTCCTCAATCGCTACATCAGCAAGGAGCCGGGCCCCATCAAGGACGAGCGCGGCCGCGTGATCGGGCAGCACCAGGGCCTGAGTTTCTACACGCTCGGGCAACGGCAGGGCCTTGGCATCGGCGGCGTCAAGGAGCGCGGCGCGCAACGCGGCGGCGGCGAGCATGCGCCCTGGTTCGTCGCCCGCAAGGACATCGAGAAGAACACGCTGTGGGTGGTGCAAGGACACTCACATCCCTGGCTGCAATCGCTCGCGCTCGATGCGGACGATGCGAGCTGGGTTTCCGGCGAGGCACCGGCCGGCGGCGACTACGGCTCCAAGTCACGCTATCGGCAGGCCGATGCGCCTTGCACGTTGGCGCCGGCGGCCAATGGCGCGTTCCACCTCGACTTCCCGCAGCCGCAATGGGCGGTCACGCCCGGCCAATCGGCCGTGCTGTACGACGGCGAGATCTGCCTGGGCGGCGGCGTGATCAGCGCCAGGCAGTGAGGATGGCGAAGCACCACAACACCGTCCTGGCCGCATTGAAGAAATTCGGCCTGGCTTTCCCGGGCGCGCATTCGAAGAGCCCCTGGCCGGAACACGACGACCTGGCGGTCAAGGGCAAGACCTTCGCCTTCATGGGCGTGGCCGGCGTGCCGCTCCACATGTCGGTCAAATTGACCGTGAGCCATGCGCAAGCGCTGCAGCAGCCGTTCGCCAAGCCCACCGGCTACGGCCTGGGCAAGAGCGGCTGGGTGACGCTCGCCTTCGACGCTGGCGACAAGCCGCCGGTGGAACTGCTCAAGCGCTGGATCCTGGAGAGCTATCGCGCGGTCGCGCCGAAGAAGATGATCGCGGAGCTGGAGGCGCAGCAGCCGTGGACGCGCATGGGTGTGACGGACTAGGCGCCTGCGCATTTCCTGACCGTGTCCCATGTCCGCGTCGTGATGTCCTTGCCAAACGTCTTCTCGATCAGCGCCATGAACACCGGGTTACCCGGCTGCGGCAGATAGGCCGTGAAAATCTCCCGGCCATTCAAAGCCAGGATGCGCGCCTGTTCGAGCTGCAGCGGCAGTTTCAGCCTGGCCGCGGGCGGCTCGCGCAGGAAGGTGACGACGCGTTTTGCGTTGGCCGGCAAGTCGAACTTCGCGTAGGGATCGGCAGCCAGCAATTCGCGCAGCGTGTCGGCGCGCCGGACGATGGTGTAGAACGTGCGGCCCAGATGTTCTTCCATCAAGGCTTCGGCCTTGCGCTCCACCGCGCCTTCGGACGTCGCGCGGCTGTCGAACACCACGTTGCCGCTGCCCAGCACGGTCTTGACGTCGGTGAAGCCCGCCGCCTCGAAGCACTTCTTCAATTGCGGCATCTTCGCGTTCAGCGGGCTGACGCCGCGCAGGAACGCCACATAGCGTGGCATGCGGCGTGCCCGTCAGAACGGAATGTCGTCGTCCATGTCGTCGAAGCCGGTCGAGGGTTTCGACGCCGGCTTGGATGGCGCTGCGCGCGAGGCAGGCGCGGGTGCGGAACGTGGCGTGCCCTCGAATCCGCCATCGTCTTGCGATGGATTGCCCATGCCCTGGCGGCTGCCCAGCATCTGCATCTGGTCCGCGCGAATCTCGGTCGTGTACTTTTCGACGCCATCCTTGTCGGTCCACTTGCGGGTGCGCAGGCTGCCTTCGACATAGACCTGAGAGCCCTTTTTCAAATACTCGCCGGCGATCTCGGCCAGGCGACCGTTGAACACCACGCGGTGCCACTCGGTGGCTTCCTTCATCTCGCTGGTCTGCTTGTCCTTCCACCGGTCGGTGGTAGCGATGGTGACGTTGGCCACGCGGTCCCCGCTGGGGAATGTTCGCACTTCCGGGTCGCGCCCCAGATTGCCGACGATGATGACTTTGTTGACGGATGCCATGGGGAAAATTCCTCCGGTAATTGAGTGATTATGCTTGCCTGCGCAGGCTGCGCCTCGTCGGCCGGCAGCTCTGAGGCCGGCGCTTTTGTACCAACGTTCCTGGCCAGGCGGCCGCCGACCGCGCCGCCGGCAAAAAATCCCAAGGATTGGGGTGTGTTTTCTCCGGTATCCGAAAGCGCTGCCCGGGCGTAGCATCGGCCGGGAGGGGCACGAATGACGGCAAGCGGCATCCTGTTCGACTGGATTCTTCCCGGCGCCGGCCTGGCGCTGTTCGTGGCCGGCGCGTGGGCCAACGCGAGCGTTGCCTTTGGCTGGTCCCGCTCGGTCCGCGAGGCGCGCGCGGCCGGCAGCAATCCCTCGCTGGTGATGTTCGTCCCGGGCGTGGTCGGCGCGATCTCGATGTGGAACGGTCCGTTCGAGTGGATGCGGGCCTTGGCATGGATGCCGTTGCTGCTCGATGTCAGTTGCCTGCCGACCCTGGTGCTGGGCTTGTTCGCCGTGCTCGTTGCGCTCGTCGCACGCAAGGCGCCGGCCGAGGCGCCGGAGCAGCAACAGGCGTCAGCCGACTTGGCGCAGCGCGCCGCCGACAAGAAAGCGCAAAGCGACCTGCATTTCGAATCGCTCGCGGGCTGCCTGCTGGGCACGGCGTTGGGCGATGCGTTGGGCCTGGCCAGTGAAGGCCTGTCGCCGCAACGGCAGGCGCGAATGTTCCCGCAGACCGATAGTCACCACTTGCTGCCGTTCGGGCGCGGCATGTGCTCGGACGACACCGAACATACCGTCATGGTCGCGCAGTCCCTGGCCGAAACGGCCGGCTACGCGAAGGCCTTCGGCGACGCGCAACGCTTCCGCTCCGATCTGGCCTGGCGGATGCGCTGGTGGCTGCTCGGCCTGCCGGCCGGCATCGGCATGGCGACACTCAAGGGCATCCTGAAACTCTGGCTGTTCCTGCCGCAACGCTGGCAGGGCATCCATTCCGCGGGGAATGCGCCGTCAATGCGCAGCGCCCTGATCGGCGTGTTCTGGGCCGCGGAGCCGGACTTCATGCGGCGGCATGTCGAAGCCTCGACCCGTTTGACGCATTCCGACCCCAAGGCCACGCACGCGGCGCTTGCCGTCGCGGCCGCCGCCGCGCTGTCGGCGCAACGCGCGGGGCGGGCCGATCCCACCCAGTACGCCGACCGGATGTGCGCGTTGCTCGGCATGGAGGGCCTGGAACTCTCCGGCTTGATCGACCGGGTCGCGCGATCGGTGCAGTCGGGCCAAGCCACGCAAGACTTCGCCAACGAGCTGGGCTTGCAGCGCGGCGTGACCGGCTATTCGTTCCACACGGTGCCGGTGGCGCTGCACGCCTGGCTGTCCCATCCCGGCAACTACCGCGGCGCGGTGCTGGCCGCGATCCGCTGCGGCGGCGACACGGACACGGTGGCGGCGATCACCGGCGCGATCGCCGGCGCGGGCTGCGGCCGGCATGCGCTACCGCAGGAGTGGCTCAGCCGTCTTGCCGAATGGCCGCGCAACGTCGCCTGGATGGACCGGCTGGCGCGGCAACTGGCCGATACGCGAGTCGACTTCATCGCCACCGGCCTGCCACCGACCTCGATCTTCAAGACCTTATTGCGCAACCTGTTCTTCCTGGGCGTGGTGCTGGTTCACGGTTTCCGCCGCATGCTGCCGCCGTATTAAGACGGTGTCGCCGAATTCGTGCGTGAGATAACCGCCGCGTTCCAGCTCCAGCGCGGCGCGGCGCAGCACGGTGTCGCCGGCAAAGGCGCGCAGCAGTTCGTAGTGGCTGGTGCCGGGTTCGTGGGTGCCGCTGATGATGGTGTCGACGACGCGCAATTGCGTTCCGGGACCCAGCCGCTGATCGGCGACGCCAAAGCCATGGCGCAACGCGCCGCCAGCCGTCGCGTGTTCCAGCGCGCGGGTGACGGTGGTGCCCAGCGCGACCACCCGGCCGCCTCGCGCCCTCGCCATTGCGATGGCTCGCACCGTGGTTGCGGGCAGGTGATAGGCCTCGTCCAGCGGCAGCCGCGCATCCAGCGCCGCGTCGCCGGTGGACGAGATGCCCGCCGCATGCATGAGCGTGGCGAACGCCACGCCGCGCGCCTTCAGCGCCGACAGCAGGGTCCAGTCGAGCAGGAAACCGGCCGACGGCGGCTCGAACGCCACCGGCAGCGCGGCCACGCGGGTCCACACGTCCCACAAAGCGAGCGGCGATTGCAGGTGGGCGTACTGGATGGGCTTGCCGTGGCGCGCGATGCCGGCCCAGATGGCATCGACTTCACCTTCGAAGCGCAACGCCACCAGCCGGGGATGATCGAGCAGCCGCAGGACCTGCGCGCGCAGCGGACCCAGCAGCAATGCATCGCCGGCCTGCAATGCCGGCGGCGGCGGCCTGTCTTCGGTGCGGGTGCGCCAGTCACCTTCGCCGAAGACGACGGCGGTGAAGTCACGCACGTCATTCACATCGAGCGAGTGGCGACCGGCCAGCCGTACCTCGATGGCGCGCCGAGTTGCTGCATGCACCCCGGCCAGGCTCGCGGGCAGCGTGGCAGCGTCGTTGGCGACAAGCACGTCGCCCGGGTTCAGGAAATCGGCGAGCCGGGCGCGCGCCGCATGGCGCAAGCCGCCGCCGGCGTCCACGACCAATAGCTTCGCATCGGGCGCGCGTTGCAACGGAATGCCGGCAGCTTTCATGCGCTGACCTCGTCGCTCTGCACCATGCGCGCGATGCGCGCCAGCAACTCGGCTGCCGCCAGCGTGGGCATCTTGAGCATGGCCGGGTCGGCGTCGGGCAACGCTTGCGCATGCAAGGGCGTGTCCATGTCGCCCGGGTCGTGCGCGAGCATGCGCACGCCGTGTTCGCGCAACTCTTCGTCCCAGATGCGGCTCATGTGCGAGAGCGCGGCCTTGCTGGCGCCATAGGCACCCCAGCCGGGATAAGCATTGGCAGCGGCGTCGCTGGTGATGTTCACGACCAGGGCCGGGCGCCCTTGCCGCGCGGACAATGCCAGTGCGCCCAACAGCGCCTTGGTGAGCCGGAACGGGCCGACCAGGTTGGTCGCCAGCGCCGCCTCGAAGTCCTCGCACTCGGTATCGGCCAGCGGCAGCAGCGTCACCGGCCCCAGCGTCGATGCGTTGTTGATGAGCACGTCGAGCCCGCCGAGCGCCGAGTTGATCTGGATCGCCAGCGGATGGGTGCTGGGTTTGGAGGAGACGTCCGCAGCGATGCCGTGCGTTCCGGCGAACCGCCGTGCAACGGCCGCGACCCGGCTCGCGTCACGCGCGACGAGCGCGACCTGCGCGCCCGCGCGATGCAATTGTTCGACCAGCGCCAGGCCGAGACCGGACGTGCCGCCCGTCACCGCGACACGCAGGCCGTCGAGAGGGTTGCTGGAGGGGTCCATGAAGTGCTCCTGGGGTTTTTGATGAAGTGCCTCCACGATAGGAGCCCCTCGCGAGCCGGGCCAGCGCAATGTCCACCAGATTGGCGGAAGGTTGACAGGGCCATCGCGCCGCGCGTCAAAATGCCCCTCATGAGCGAACCCGCCGACCCAGCCGCCGCCTCCACCGCGTCGCACCTCGCGCGCAACCTGGTCAGCCTGCGCCACACCCGCGCGCTGACGCAGGATGGGCTGGCACGGGACGCGGCGGTGCCGCGCTCCACCATCGCCAACCTTGAGTCCGGCGAAGGCAATCCCTCGCTGTCGGTGCTGGTCAAGGTCGCGCACGCGTTGGGCGTCCCCATCGACGAGCTGCTGGCTTCGCCGCGCGCGATGGTGCGCCGCTGGGACGCGGTCGAAGTGCCGACGCAAAGCAAGGGCCGTGGCGTGACGATTCGCCCGCTGGTGCCCGAGCCGGTGCCCGATTCCATGATGGAGGTGATGGACTTCGCGCCGGGCGCCGTGATGGGCGGCACGCCGCACCTGCCCGGCACGCGTGAATTCTTCAGCTGCCTGGCGGGCCGCGTGCGCGTCCTGGTGGCGGGCGAGGTCTACCCGCTGGAGACCGGCGACGTGCTGGCCTTTCCCGGCAACCTGCCGCATTCGTACCAGAACGCGGATGGGGTAGCGGCCGCGCGCGGCGTGTCGGTGGTGATCCTGGCCAAGGCGGGCGTGTAGCGGGGCTGCGCGAAAAGGCCCGCCGGGCTATCATGTTGGGTTCCCCTTGGCGCACCCGACCTTGAACGACTCTACCGACGGAAAATACCTGGGCAGCTTGATGGCCGCGCAACGGATCAGCATCCGCGGGGCGCGCACGCACAACCTCAAGAACATCGACCTGGACATCCCGCGCAACCAGCTGGTGGTGATCACCGGCTTGTCGGGCTCGGGCAAGTCGTCGCTCGCCTTCGACACGCTGTATGCGGAAGGGCAGCGGCGCTACGTCGAAAGCCTGTCGGCCTATGCACGACAGTTCCTGCAGCTGATGGACAAGCCCGACGTCGACGTGATCGAGGGCCTGTCGCCGGCGATCTCGATCGAGCAGAAGGCCACTTCGCACAACCCGCGTTCCACCGTCGGCACGGTGACCGAGATCCACGACTACCTGCGGCTGCTGTTTGCCCGCGCCGGCACGCCATACTGCCCGTTCCACAACGTCCCGCTGCAGTCGCAGACCGTTTCGCAGATGGTCGACGCGGTGCTGGCCCTGCCGGAAGAAGCGCGCCTCATGATCCTGGCGCCGGTGGCGCGGGACCGCAAGGGTGAGTTCGAAGGCGTGTTCGCCGAGATGCAGGCGCAGGGCTATGTGCGCTTTCGCATCGGCGGCACGCTGTACGAATTCGACGACCTGCCCAAGCTCAAGAAGACGGAGAAGCACGACATCGACGTGGTCATCGACCGGCTGAAGGTGCGCCCCGATATCAAGCAACGACTGGCCGAAAGCTTCGAGGCCGCGCTGCGGCTGGCCGATGGGCGCGCCATCGCCGTCGAGATGGATGCCGGCACCGAGCACTGGTTCAACGCCAAGTTCGCCTGCCCGATCTGCAACTACTCGATCAGCGAGCTCGAGCCGCGCCTGTTCTCCTTCAATTCGCCGGTGGGCGCCTGCCCGACCTGCGATGGCCTGGGCCACATGGAGTTCTTCGACCCGGCACGCGTCGTCGGCTTCCCGAGCTTGTCGCTGGCCAGCGGCGCGATCAAGGGCTGGGACCGGCGCAACGGCTATTACTTCGCCTTGCTCGAAAGCCTGGCCCGGCACTACAAGTTCAGCCTCGACGTGCCGTTCGAGGAACTCGCGCTGCCGATCCAGTCGGCGATCCTCAACGGCTCGGGCGACGAGGAAATCCGCTTCAGCTACACGCTGGACTCCGGCGCCTCGGCGGGCCGAAAGGTGGCGAAGAAGCACGCATTCGAAGGCATCCTGCCGAACATGGAGCGGCGCTTCCGCGAGACCGATTCGGTGGCGGTGCGAGAAGAGCTGGCGCGCTACCGCGGCATGCAGCCCTGCCCCGATTGCGGCGGCACGCGGCTGCGCAGCGAGGCCCGGCACGTCAAGGTCGGCGAGGGCGAGCAGGCCCGCGCGATCTTCGAGATCGGCCACGCGACGCTGCGCGAGAGCTTCGAGTATTTCGACAAGCTGAAGCTGCACGGCGCCAAGGCGGAGATCGCGGACAAGGTGGTGCGCGAGATCGGGCTGCGGCTGAAATTCCTCAACGACGTCGGGTTGAACTACCTGAGCCTGGACCGCAGCGCCGAGACCTTGTCCGGCGGCGAGGCGCAGCGCATCCGCCTGGCTTCCCAGATCGGTTCCGGCCTCACCGGCGTGATGTACGTGCTGGACGAGCCCAGCATCGGCCTGCACCAGCGCGACAACGACCGGCTGGTGGGCACGCTGCGCCACCTGCGCGACATCGGCAACAGCGTGATCGTGGTGGAGCACGACGAGGACATGATCCGCGCCGCCGACCACGTCATCGACATGGGTCCCGGCGCCGGCATCCATGGCGGCCGCGTCATGGCGCAAGGCAGCTTCGAGGACGTGAAGAACAACGCGGCTTCGCTCACGGGCCAGTACCTCTCGGGCAAGAAGGCGATTGCGATCCCGAAGCGGCGCACGCGCTGGCTGCCGGTGCAGGACCTCGTGCCCTACGAGAGAAAAACTTCCCGCTTCCCGCCCAGCGAAGCGGCCGTGCGGCGCGCCGCGCGCGAGGCCGAACACATCGCCACGCGCGGCAATGTGCAGGAGATCCGGGTGCTGGGCGCCACCGGCAACAACCTCAAGAACGTGAGCGTCTCCTTTCCGGTCGGCCTGTTCACCTGCGTGACAGGCGTCTCCGGGTCGGGCAAATCGACGCTGGTCAACGACACGCTCTACGCGGCGGTGGCGCGCACGCTCTACCGCGCCCATGAAGAGCCGGCGGCGCACGAGGCGGTGGAAGGGATCGAGCATTTCGACAAGGTGATCAACGTCGACCAGTCGCCGATCGGCCGCACGCCGCGCAGCAACCCGGCGACGTACACGGGCCTCTTCACGCCGATCCGCGAGCTGATGGCCGACACCAACATGGCCAAGGAACGCGGCTACGGGCCCGGACGCTTCTCGTTCAACGTGGCCGGCGGCCGCTGCGAAGCCTGCGAAGGCGACGGCATGGTGAAAGTGGAAATGCACTTCCTGCCGGACGTGTACGTGGCTTGCGATGTCTGCCACGGCCAGCGCTACAACCGCGAAACGCTGGAGGTGCAATGGAAGGGCCGCAACATCGCGCA
>JAQGMS010000377.1 GCA_028292245.1 Ramlibacter sp. | reverse complement strand
ACAGGGCGCGAATGTTTTCTCATCGACGTTGATGCGGCGCGCATTGAGCGCCTCCCAATTGGCGTCCAGCCCTTCGCCGAGCGAGGTCGCCAGGCCGATGCCGGTGATCCAGACTTCCGCCGATCCTGAATTCGATTCTATCTCGGTCATGACGGGATCAGCTCTTGCGGAAATCCGATACGCTCAGCCATCGTCAGCATGTGTCCGCGCAGGTCGGCGTTCGGAAATGCGACCTGAGGGAAGGTGAGCGTCGCGCCGCATCGCAGGCGACCATCGACGCGGACCTTCGCCGACGTAATGCCGAAGCCGGAACCCTCGTGAACGAGGCTGACATCGATCGTGAGCAACTCCCCCGGCACCACGAAACCTCGCATCTTGGCTTCCTTGACCGCGCCCAGAAACGGCATGCGCTCGAACCTGGTCAGTGCGATCAACAGCCATCCCGAGGCCTGCGCCATGGCTTCGATCAACAGCACGCCGGGCATCAGCGGATAGCCGGGAAAGTGACCTTCGAAGATGGTGCTTTTGTCGGGAACCTGCGCCTCGACCGTAATGGTCTTCTCGCCCATGTTCAGGTCGACAATGCGGTCGATCAGATGGAAATATTCGAGATGCATGGCGCGCGGTTACGCGCCCGCGCCCTTGGCCGCGACCAGTTCGTCGATTCGCGCGGCGAGATTTTTCAGGACGAAATACTGCTCGGTGGTCGCCTTGCCGTCGTTGACTTCCTGGGTCCATTTCTCCAGCGGCAGCTTGATTCCGAAGGCCTTGTCGATGGCAAAGGCGATATCCAGGAAATCCAGGCTGTCGATCCCCAGATCGTCGATGGCATGGCTCTCCGGCGTGATCGTATCGCGTGGAATGTCGCAGGTTTCCGCGATGATGTTGGCGATCTGATCGAATGTGGATGACATCATTAAGCCTTTGATAGATTGAAGATAAATCCCGGCAAGATCCCGAGGCAAGATCCCGACAAGATCCCGGAAAGGCAGGGGAGGCCGGCATCGCGCCCCGGATGCCCGGCCCGCGACCGGCAGTCGAGTGCCCGTATATCGGAGCGAGGCCCTGAGTTCAATGGAGGCGGACGATGCGGGCCGCCCCGGATTTGAAGGTAAAAAGCGATTTGAGGGTATAAAGGCTTGGCCTGGCCTGAAAATGCCTAGATGCGCGGTGTCGAGATGTGCGCGCAGTCCCGCCGTCCCATCAGCACGCAGTCCTGGGTCTTGCGCAGTTCCGAAATGCTGGCGGCGAGCCATATTCCGATCGCCGTCAGCGCGACCGTGAATGCGAAGGCCGCGATGTTGGCCAGCATGCGATGGCGAAAATCGTCCGGCTCGTTCCGGTCTCGCTCGTAGCTCGACAGGTCGTTGGCATTGTGCCCAGCGTTTTCGTGTTGACCCTGCTCGCCCTGGTCCGCACGCCGGCCCGGCGGATGGGCCAGGGTGCGGGTCCGGAATTTGTGCACGCGATGCTCTTCTTCCGACGTAATGGGCTGCTGGGTTTTCACTGCTGCCAGTTCCGGGACATGCTGGTGTTATTTAACACGCTCGCGCCGGGTCTTACAGAAAATGTTGGCATGGCACGGATGCGATAATCCATTGCTGCGGAGTGTCATGGAACCTGCTGTGGTTGCGGCGGCGCAGCAGCGGGCGCGGCAGTCATCCGGGACGGAGGATTTCAAGTCATGGCCAATACGCGCGAACCGATCCTGCAAACGATTTTGATCGCGTCGCTGCACCCGACCCAGATGACCGTGGGAATGCGGGAGGTAAACGAAAAGCGCAAGCGCTGGCGGGAGCACAAATCGGCGAAGAAGCAGGCGGAGCTGCTGGGCAAACACATGATCCCGGTGGTGCTGGGACCGGGCAAGCGTCATTACGTGGTCGACCACCATCATCTGGCGCGCGCGCTGCACGACGAGGGCGTCAAGGAGGTTCTGGTCAGCGTGATCGCCGACCTCACCATGGTCGATCGCGACGCGTTCTGGGGCGTGCTCGACAATCGCCGCTGGGTCTATCCGTACGACGTGAAGGGCGAGCGCCGGCACTTCAGGGACATTCCCAGGACGGTGGCCCAACTCAAGGACGATCCGTTCCGCAGCCTCGCCGGCGAATTGCGCCGCGTCGGCGGTTTTGCCAAGGACACCACGCCGTTCAGCGAGTTCCTGTGGGCGGATTTTTTGCGGCGCAGGATTTCGCGCAAGACCGTGGAAGGCAATTTCGACAAGGCGATCGAGAAGGCGCTGGAACTGGCCAAGGGCGGCGACGCGGTCTATTTGCCGGGCTGGTGCGGGCCGGCGTCGGACGATTAGTTTAATCCGCCGGCGGATTCTGCGGTGGTTCGACCTTGCCGCCGAGGGCGAGGTGCAGCCAGCGCTCGAGCCGGTGGCCGGTCAGCAGCAGGACGAACGCGATGGCAAGGCCGACGCCGACAATCCGCCATTGCCCGACGCCGCAGGCGATGCCGGCGCAGGCCGCGAGCCAGGCACAGGCCGCACTGGTGAGCCCGTGAACCCGAATTCCATGGGCGCCGCGCACGATCACTCCGGCGCCGAGAAAGCCGATGCCGGTGAGAATGCCCTGGATCACCCGGCTGGTGGCGTCCGCGATCCGCGTCGGATCGCCAGGGGGAAGCGCCAGCATCACCACCATCGCGGTGGCGAGGCCGACCAGGCCGAGCTTCTTCAGGCCGATCGGTTTGCCGTGAAGATCGCGGTCAAGACCGATCAGGCCGCCGGCGAGCTTGGCGACGCCAAGACGCAGCACGATCTCGGACCATTCCAGCACGGCGTTTTCCTCCACTTCAATCAACGCCGCTCTATTTCGGCAGC
>JAQGMS010000047.1 GCA_028292245.1 Ramlibacter sp. | reverse complement strand
CCAAGCTGAGTCGCTCGCGGCGTGCGTGTGCTTCGGCCAAAGCGGAAGAAGTCAAGGGGCGCGTTCCTACATTGATGTGCACGAGGTCATTTGCAGAATAGCTGCAACAGCTGAACCTAAAAGTAAGACGATGCCGCATGTACCGCTTGTGGCGTTGATGGCGCCGATCCCCAGTGCGCCCACGCCCAGTCCGAAGATCGAGGCCCTTCCCGGCCTCGACGCCAATGGCTATCGCTCCCACGCCCTGCACGGGCCGGATGCCGTCTGGGGCGAGAAGAACTGCTATAGCGACCTGTGGGTCGAGCTGCTCCACACGCTGCAGCTGGAGCCGATGGCAATGCTGCCGTTCACGCTGGCCGCCGATTTCGAGGGCGACCAGTGGACCTTCTTCAAGCCCTCGCTGGGAGAGCTGCAAGACCTCTATGGCATCGACGTGCAGGAACTCACCGTCTGGCGGCCGATGGTCGAGCATGCGGCCGACCAGTTGCGCGCCGGCAAGCTGATCTGCTGCGAGGTGGACGCGTACTGGCTGCCCGACACGGCCGCTACCGACTACCGGCAAAAGCACACCAAGACCACCATCCTGGTCGCGAGCCTGGATGTCGAGGAAGAGCGGCTCGGCTATTTCCACAACGCCGGCTATTTCGAACTGGCGGGCGAGGACTTTCGCGGCGTGCTGCGAGCCGGCGTCGAAGAAGACCCGCAGTTCATGCCGCTGTTCGCGGAACTGGTTCGCGTCGACCGCATGGTGCGCCGGCCGGCGGACGAGCTGGCCGCGCTTTCGTTCGAGATGCTGCGCAAGCACTTCGGCCGGCGGCCGCCGTCCAACCCGTTCGAGCGCTTTGGCACTCGCGTCACCGAGGAATTCCCGGCGCTGCGTTCACGCGGCCTGCCCTTCTATCACGCATGGGCCTTTGCCAACGTGCGGCAGGCCGGTGCGGCTTTCGAACTTGCGGCAGAGTACCTGCGCTGGCAAGCGGGCTTCGGGCACGAAGGCCTGCGGGATGCCTCCTTCAGCTTCGACGCCATCGCGTTGGGAATGAAGGCCTTGATCCTGAAAGCAGCGCGGGCCGTGAACAGCGGCAAGCCGCTGCAGGCCGGCGACCTGTTCGACAACATCGCCGCCGACTGGGATCGCGGGATGAAGACGCTGGAACAGTGCCTGGGCCAGCCGCGCTCGGTGCAAGCCGACCCGTCAGTGCTCGCCCAGCACCTGCGCGTGGAACGCGCGGATCTCGAAGCGCACGCCTAGCGCCTGCCGCGCGCGTTCGCGCAACTGCAATATCTCCGCAATGCCCGCGAGAGGCGGCCCGGGTACGCGGCCGGCCCCACAGCCCGTATAGTCGCAACCCATGACGACGCGTAGCACTCTCTTGACAGATCTCGGCGCGCGGCGCCGCGGAGGCTGAACTGGACTTCGCGCTCGTTCTCATCCTGGGCCTGGTGGCCGGCACCATCGGCGGCATCGTCGGCTTCGGCACGTCCATCATGCTGATGCCCGCGCTGATGTTGGTGTTCGGGCCACGCCAAGCCGTGCCGATCATGGCGGTGGCTTCGATCATGGCCAACGCATCGCGCGCGGCCGCGTGGTGGCGCGAGATCGACTGGCGCGCGACGCTGGCCTATTCGGCCACCGGCGTGCCGGCCGCGGCCCTGGGCGCGCACACGCTGATGGTGCTGCCGCCCGGAATCGTGGAGGCGGTGCTGGGCGTCTTCTTCATCGCGATGATCCCACTACGCCGATGGATGGCCAGCAAGCAATGGCGGCTGGGGCTGGCGCACATGGCCGTCGTCGGCGCGGCCGTGGGCTTCCTCACCGGCATCGTCGCCAGCACCGGGCCGCTGAACACGCCGTTCTTCCTGATGCACGGCCTGGTCAAGGGCGCTTTTCTCGGCACCGAGGCGCTGAGTTCGCTGGCGCTGTTCGTGTCCAAGGTGGTCACCTTCCGCGAGCTGGGCGCGTTGCCGGTGGAGGTGATCAGCCAGGGCGTGATCGTCGGCAGCTCGCTGGTGGCCGGCGCCTTCATCGCCAAGCGCTACGTGAAGCAGATCGACGCGGACCGGTTCCGGCTGCTGATGGATGGGCTGCTGCTGGTGGCGGGGGCGGTGATGTTGTGGGCGGCGGCGGGGTGAATGCGGAGCCTGCCTCGTTTTAGTTGACACTCTCAACTGACGTATCAGGAGACCCCGGTGAAGCTTCAGCAAGCCCGCAAGTTCGCACTCTCGCTGCCCGAGGCGACCGAGGAGCCCCACTTCGAGTACACCTCGTTTCGGGTCAACGGCAAGATCTTCGCCACGGTGCCGCCGGATGAGAAACACCTGCACGTCTTCGTCGAGGAAGAACAGCGAGCCCCGCTCATCGCGGCAGAACCTGAAACCTTCGAGGCGTTGCACTGGGGTGCCAAAGTGGTGGGCGTGCGGATTGCGCTGGCGGATGCAAAAACGGATACGGTCGAGCGCCTGTTGCTCCAGAGTTGGACCCGAAAGGCGCCCAAGCGCCTATCCAAATGAGCGCCCTGCCGCCACTGCCGTCCACGCCGCTCGGCCGCTATCGCCACTACAAGGGTGGCGAATACGAGGTTGTCTCTGTGGCACGTCACAGCGAAACGCATGAGGCGTTGGTGGTGTACCGCCCCTTGTACAACGACAGCGGATGGTGGGTGCGCCCGCACGCCATGTTCTTCGGCGAGGTCGAGATAGAAGGGCGGCTGGTTCCAAGATTCGTTTTCCTGGGAGCCTAGCGATGCGCGTCGCCATCGGCCTGAAAGCACGCACGGGCCGCGCGCTGCTCGTCGCGCTGGCCGGCGACGCGCTTGAGCCGCAACTCATCGAACGCTTTCAGATCCAGCTCTTGCCGGACGGCGCGTGGGCGCCGTACCACGCGGCCGAAGGCCTCGAACCGGCGAAAGCGCGGGCGAGCGTCGGGACCGGCATGCCCGGCTGGCCGCCCTGGGGCAAGGACCAGAAGGAGGCGGCGGCGGCGGCCATGGTCGCGCTGCGTACGCTCGCAGGTCATACACTCTTGTCGAATCATGAAAACCGCCCTCCTCGTCATCGACGTCCAGCACGCCCTGTGCACCGGCGAAGAAGCCGCCTTCGATATCGACAATGTCATCGGAAGAATCAATGCCTTGAGCGCGAAGGCCAGGGCTGCCGGCGTGCCGGTGGTCCTGGTCCAGCACGAGGAAAGCGACGGCTCTCTCGAGTTCGGCTCCGATGGCTGGCAACTCGCCGGGAACCTCGCGACGCAGCCGGGCGACCTTCGAGTCCGCAAGACGGCACCCGACTCGTTCCATCGCACGGACCTGCAGGCGCTGTTGCAGGAGCGGGAGATCACCAGCCTGGTGATCTGCGGCCTGCAAAGCGACTTCTGCATCGACTCGACGGTTCGCGGGTCGCTGGCGCGCGGCTACAACGTGACGCTCGTCGCGGATGGGCACTCGACCGTGGACAACGGAGTCCTGTCCGCCGCCCAGATTTCGGCGCATCACAACGCCACGCTCGGGAACATGCGCAGCTTCGGGCCGCGCGCGACGGCGATTCCCGCCACTGAAGTACGCATCGAGGCCTAGCCGATGAATCCGCAAATGATCCTCGTCGCCGGCCCCTACCGTTCGGGCACCAACGACGATCCGGTGCTGATCGAAAGGAACGTCCACGCGATGACCGAAGCATCCCTTCATCTGTTTCGCGCAGGGCACCTGCCGGTAATGGGCGAATGGTTCGCCCTGCCCCTCATCACGCACGCCGGCTCCACCGGCATCGGCGACGCAATATTCAACGAGATATTCCACCCCGTCTCGCGCCGCCTGGTGGCCCAGTGCGATGGCTGTTTACGCATCGGCGGGCCCTCCGCCGGCGCCGACGAAATGGTGGCCCTCGCCAGGAAACACGGCAAGGCCCTGTATTTCTCGCTCGACGAAATTCCGCACGCCGCAGGCGAGGACTGACCATGCGCATCGAACTCGACGACCTCTCGCGGCCTGAAGTCCACGCCCTGCTGCAGGAACACCTGGACAACATGTACGAGCTTTCGCCGCCGGAAAGCGTCCATGCGCTCGACCTGACGAAATTGCGCAGCGCGGACATCACGTTCTGGACGGTCTGGGATGGATCGCAGCTGCTCGGTTGCGGCGCGCTCAAGGAGCTCACGCCCACCCACGGCGAAGTGAAGTCTATGCGCACGCCGCAGTCGCTGCGCCGCCGCGGTGCCGGGCGCGCGGTCCTGGCGCATATCGTGGCGCAGGCCAAGTCACGCGGCTATCGGCGCCTGAGCCTCGAAACCGGCTCGCAGGACGCCTTCAAACCGGCGCAAGACCTCTACGCAAGCTTCGGCTTCAGCCACTGCGGGCCGTTTGCCGACTACGCGGCCGACCCGAACAGCGTATTCATGTCGCTGGAGTTGCCACCGGGTTCGCCCTGAACTTCTCGCCGACCGCGATGCTGCATCACATCTCTTTTCCGGTTGCCGATCTCGCCAAAGCAGGCGCCTTCTATGACGCTGCGCTGGCAGCGCTTGGATACCGGCGCGTGTTCGAGGACGCGACGGCCATCGGCTACGGAATCGAGGACGGCAAGGACATGTTCTGCCTGAAATTTCGGCCTGGCTCCGCTGCGCCCGGGCCCGGCTTTCACCTGGCGTTTACGGCGCCATCGCGCGACGCGGTCGACCATTTTCATTCAGCCGCTCTCGCCGTCGGAGGCGCCGACAACGGTGCTCCCGGTTTGAGACCGCACTACGGAGCGCACTACTACGCCGCGTTCCTGGTCGACCCGGACGGCCACCAGATCGAGGCCGTCATCAATAACGGAATTCAGCCATGGGCCTGACGCTGCCCTCGGGCTTGACGATCGAGACCGGGCGTCTGACACTGCGCCTGGTTTCGGAGGCCGACCTGCCCGAGCTGCTGGAGATCAACGGCGACGATGAAACCACGCGCTACCTGCCCTATGCAAGCTGGAGGGGGATGGCCGACGCGCAGGAGTGGTTCGACCGCGCGCTGAATCGCCACGCCGCCGGCGAGGCCGGCCAGTTCGTGATCGTGCTGCGGGAGACGGGCCGCGTGGTCGGCTCCTGCCTGCTGTTCCATTTCGACGAGCCCAGCCGCAGGGCCGAGATCGGCTACGTGCTGGGGCGGCAACATTGGGGCGCCGGCTACATGCTCGAGGCCGGCAAGGCGCTCGTCGATTTCGCATTCGGTCCGGCCGGGCTGCGGCGCCTCGAAGCGGAGATCGACCCGCGCAACACCGCGTCGTCGCGCCTGCTGGAGAGGCTGGGCTTCGTCAAGGAAGGCCTGCTGCGCGAACGCTGGGACAACAAAGGCGAAGTCAGCGACTCCGGCCTGTATGGGCTGCTGCGCGGCGACTGGCAACCGTCCCGCGCCCCGTTGGCCCCTCACTCCTGATGGCCGCGCCCAACTCCACCCTCATCACGCTGCTCGCGATGCTGCCGCTGATCGTGTGGCGGATGTACGCGCGCATCCGCCGCATGGTCGGCCGGCAGCGCCTGTCCAAGGTGCGCCCCTGGGTGACGCTGGTGGTGTTCCCGCTGATTCTTGCCCTGCTGTGCCTGACGGCCTATGGACACCTCGTGCAATTGTGGTGGCTGGCCGCCGGCGTGGCGTCGGGCGCGGTGTTGGGTGTGTTCGGGCTGAAGTGGACGCAGTTCGAGCCCACGCCCACCGGCTTGTTCTACACGCCGAACGCGCACCTGGGCATCGCGCTGTCGCTGCTGTTGATAGGGCGAATCGTCTATCGGCTGGGCGAGGTCTTCGTGATGGACATGACCGACCCGCACGCGGCCGACGACTTCATGCGCAGCCCGCTGACGCTGATCGTGTTCGGGCTACTTGCGGGCTACTACATCGCGTATGCGGTGGGGCTGCTGCGCTGGCGCTTCGCGGTCTTGCGCGCAAAACGCGAGCGCGAGACGGGAACGACACCTCAAAAGGAACAAGTCTGACCATGGCATCCCGAAGACTGCGCGTCGGCCAGCCGATCACGCCCGAGGAATTCGACGAACTGTCGGACGAGCAACTGGTGCGGCTGGTGCCGCGCGCATACCGCGAGTTCTTTCCCGGCAAGGATTTCTGCTCGGACGGCTATTTCTACCTGCACGACGGCACGGCCTGGAGCTTCTACAAAGGCGGCTTCGTGGACGACTAGCCCGAAGGAGCATCAGCTCCAGGCAATCTCGTGCTTCATCACCAGCGGGTCCAGCCGCTCGTGCACCTGGTCGGCAATCGCCGCGCGCGCCGATCCGGTCGGGCCTTGCAGATGCACGGTGATCAGACTGCCATGCACTGCGTGCGACGCGACCGACACCGCGATGCCCAGTTCCGGTTGCCCCAGGTCGGCCAGCAATTGGGTGACCTTGCGCTGCGCGGCATCCCAGCGCAATTGCGGCTTGAAGACCTTGCCGACGCCGGTGAGCGGCATGGCGTCGATGACGTAGACATGAACCGGGTTTGCCGCCCGCTCGGGTGTGCGCGCCGCGATGAACTCCAGCAGTTCCGCCGGCTCGGCCTGGGCCTGCGGCTTCAATTGCACGTAGGCGACCGGCAACTCGCCTGCGTAAACGTCGGGTTGCCCCACCACTGCGGCGAACGCGACGGCCGGATGCTGGAACAGGATTTCCTCGATCACGATCGGGTCGATGTTGTGGCCACCGCGGATGATCAGGTCCTTGGCGCGGCCGGTGATCCACAGGTAGCCATCTTCATCCAGCCGCCCCAGGTCGCCCGAGTTCACCCAGCCGGGCTCGATGAAGGCGTTGCGGTTGTGGCTTTCGCTCAGGTAGCCTGAAAACACGCCGGGCCCTTGCATCGCCACGGTGCCGATTTCATTGGCCTTGCAGTCGCGCTCGTAATCGCCGTTGGCATCCAGTTGCACCACGCGCACCCGGCTGTACGGGCAGGGATGGCCGACCGAGCCCAAGCGGATCGGGCGGTCCGGATAGCTCATGAGGTGCACGCTGGAGGTTTCGGTCATGCCGTACACCTCGAGCACCGATGCCTTGAAGCGGCTCGCGTAGGTGTTGCCGACCGCCACCGGGATCGCCGAGCCGCCGCCGGAGCAATAGCGGATGCTGGACACGTCGGCCTCGCCGACCGGCACGTTCAGCGCCGCGGCCAGCACCGTCGGCACGCCGCCGAAGACCGTGGGCCGATAGCGCTGCACCAATTGCCACACGTTGCGGATCGCATTCGGGTTGCGCCAGCCGGCCGGCGACAGCACCACCAGCGTGGCGCCCATGCCGAAGCTCGCCAGGCCTTGCGTCAGCGCGCCGCCGACGTGGAACAGCGGCAGGCCGAACAGGATGGTCCTGCTCGGCAGCATCAGCCCGAGCACCCACGCCTGGTAGACCTCGTTGCGGTGGGTATGGCGCACGAGCTTGGGCATGCCGGTGGTGCCACCGGTGTGGAAGAACGCGGCGGTGTCACTCGCGGCGATGCGGCGATCGCTGCGCAGGCGATCGGAAGGCTGCGCCGCCGCCAATTGTTCGTAGCTGAAGATTGCGTCGGCTTCGTTGGACGCCCCCTTGAGCACCACGATGGCCTTGAGCGCCGGCAGCTCGCCGCGGATGCGTTCGACCTTGCTCCAGATCTCCGCGCCAGCCGCGCCACCCAGCGTGACCAGCACCTTGGTGTTGGCGGCGCGCAGGATCTCCGCGATCTGCGCGGCCTCCAGCAGCGGGTTGACCGGGTTGGCGATGCCGGCCGCCTGCGCGCCGAACAGCGACGTGAAGCTCTCGGGCAGCAGCGGCAGCAGGAAACTCACCACGTCGCCGGGCCCGACGCCCAGCTCGAAGAACATGTTGGCGGCCTGGGTCACGCCCGCCATGAACTCGCGGTAGGTCAGCGTCAGCGGCTCTTCGTTCGGGTCGGCATTGGGCAGGAACTGCAGGGCCGCGGCATCGGGGTCGCGCGCCGCGCCCCGTTGCAGGACCTGGTAAGTGCTTTGAGCCGCGATGCGCTCGTCGTAGGGCGTGGCCTCGAACTTGCGCAGCAGCGCCTCGGTGCTGAGGTCGGGCCGCTGTGCGCCCATCAGGCGGTCCAGCAAATGGAATTGGGCCATGGTGTCTGTCAGCATAAAGTAAACCAGG
>JAQGMS010000034.1 GCA_028292245.1 Ramlibacter sp. | reverse complement strand
GCTTCGGCGGCACGCCGCTGATCGAGCTCTACCTGCTGTACCACAACGCGAGCCAGTTGCTCGAAAAGCAGGGCTTGACAGTGTCGCGCTCGCTGGTGGGCAACTACACGACCGCACTGGAGATGGCCGGCGCTTCGCTCACCGTGACGATGCTGGACGAAGAAATGAAATCGCTTTGGGATGCGCCCGTGCGTACAGCCGCGCTGCGCTGGTAAGGGAGCTTTTCTCCCTCCCCCGCTGGGGGAGGGCAGGGGTGGGGGCACCCCGCAACGAGGAGACAAATTTTGAGGATAAATCGAAGAAGGCTTTTGACGCTCGCCTGCGCAACCGCGGCGGGATACTCGTTGCCGGCGCTGGCCCTGGCAGCGAAAAAGCCCGCCGGAGACGGCGTGATCCGATTGGGGCAGTCCACTTCGCTCACCGGCGCCAATGGCGCGGTGGGCCGCCAGTTCCGCGACGCCGCGCTGGGCTGGTTCGAACAGGTCAACGGCTCCGGCGGCGCGGGAGGCTACAAGCTCGAGCTGACCACGCTGGATGACGGCGGCGTCGTCGAGCGCGCGACCACCAACGCGAAGCTGCTGACCAGCACGCACGCGGCCGCCGGTTTCTTCGGCTTCGCCGGCCCCGGCGCCAACCGCGAGGGGATGCAGGTGGCGTTGGCCGAGGGCGTGCCCTTCATCGCGCCGGTCAGCGGCATGGACGTGCTGCGGCAACGCGAGAACTCCAACGTCTACCTGCTGCGCGCCGGGCACAAGGAGGAAATCCGCCAGATCATCCGGCACACCAGCTCCACCGGCATCGCGCGCGTGGCGCTGCTGTTCGAGTACGAGTCGGCGGGTTGGGAAATCCGGGACTCGTTCGCGCAGGCGGCCGAGGACGCCAGACTCGCCGGCAGCGTCAGCTCGAGCGTGTCGCGCGGCAGCGCCGACGTCAGTGTTGCCGTGCCGGTGCTGGTCGCGGCCAACCCGCAGGCGATCATCCTCGCCGCCAACCCGAGCGCCAGTGCGGCCTTCGTGCGCGCCGCGCGCAAGGCCGGTTTCGGCGGCAGTTTCTACACGGTGTCGACGGTGGGTGGCCAGGTGTTGCTCGACCAGTTGGGTTCACTTGCCGTGGGAATCTCGGTAGCGCAGGTGGTGCCGTTCCCCTGGGGCGGCGGCTCGGTCATCTCGCGCGAGTTCCTGGCCTTCTGCACCGAGAACAAGCTCACGCCCGATTTCGCCAGCATGGAAGGCTATGTGGCCGCGCGCTGGTTGACCGAGGCGCTCAAGCGCGCCAAGCCGCGCGAAGCCACCCCGGCCGCGCTGGCCGCGGCGCTGGAGAAGATGCCGCCTTTCAACCTGGGCGGCTTCCCGCTCGCGTTCAGCGCCGACACCCGCAGCGCTTCGTCGTTCGTGGAGCTGACGGTGGTGTCGAACGCGCTGAAGTTCCTCAAGTAACCGCGACGAGGGCGCGCGTACAGCCTATTCGGCAACGGGGTAGCGCGGCCGCTCGCCGCTGCCCACCACCATCAACTGGTTGATGACGACCATCACGTCGTCGACCAGCGCCACCGATTTTTCGAGGGCGAGTGCCTGTTCGTTCGTCCGCACGCAGCCCATGAGCGTGACCATGCGGCGTTCGCCAAGCACCCAGACGCTGGTGTCGTTGAACCTGCCGTCCAGCCGCACGTACTGGACCACGCGCGGAATGATTTCCTTGTCGTAGAGATACGAGTTCGCGAGCCGGCAGCGGCCCGACAGGTGGCAGCTGGTGCCATGCTGGGCGCGGATGTGCGCGAGTGCCGGCAACTCCGCCTGCGTCACGCCCGGGCCCAGCGGGACTGGGCAAGGCGCGATGGCCGATGTGACCTGCGCGAACGGATCGTCGAAGTAGTTCTTGCGTTCCTGGGCCTGGGCGGATGCCAGGGCCACCGACCAGGCCAGGAAGAAGAGCGGACGAATCACACGTTCATGATCGTGACGGCGCGGGTGTTCAGGTAGGACTCCATCGCCTCCGGTCCGCCTTCGGAGCCGTAGCCCGAATCCTTGATGCCGCCGAACGGCATTTCGGCCGACGGCATGGCCGGCATGTTGATCCACATCATTCCCACTTCCACGCGGCGTGCCAGCAGGTCGGCGTTCTTCAGCGACTTGGTGAAGCCGTAGCCGGCCAGGCCGTAGGGCAGGCGATTCGCTTCGGCGATCGCCTCTTCCAAAGTGTTGAAGGGGCGGATGGCGGCCATCGGGCCGAACGGCTCGTCGTTGAACACCTTGGCGGTCAGCGGCACGTCGGTGAAGATGGTCGGCTGCCAGAAATTGCCTTCGCTGCCGATGCGCTCGCCGCCGTGCGCGACTTTCGCGCCGCTCTTGATCGCGTCCTGCGTGAACTCGGCCATCGCGGTGATGCGGCGCGGGTTGGCCAGCGGGCCCATGGTCGTGCCTTCGGTTGCGCCGTCGCCCACCTTCAGGCCTTGCGTGTACTTGACCAGCGCGGCGGCGAAATCGTTCTTGATGCTCTCGTGCACCAGGAAGCGTGTCGGCGAGATGCAGACCTGCCCGGCGTTGCGGAACTTGGCCGCGCCCGCAGCCTTCACCGCCAGCGCCACGTCGGCGTCCTCGCAGACGATCACCGGGGCATGCCCGCCCAGTTCCATCGTCACGCGCTTCATGTGCTTGCCGGCCAATGCGGCCAATTGCTTGCCCACCGGCGTGGAACCGGTGAAGGTGATCTTGCGGATCACCGGGTGCGGGATCAGGTAGTTGGAGATGTCGGCCGGGTTGCCGTACACCAGGCCCAGCACGCCGGCGGGGATGCCGGCATCGGCGAAGGCGCGGATCAATTCGGCGGGCGCGGCCGGCGTTTCTTCCGGGGCCTTGACGATCATCGAGCAGCCGGTGGCCAGCGCCGCCGCCATCTTGCGCACCACCTGGTTGATCGGGAAGTTCCAGGGCGTGAAAGCCGCCACCGGGCCGACCGGGTCCTTCAGCACCATCTGGCGGGCGGCCAGGTTGCCGCGCGAGGGCACGATGCGGCCATAGACGCGCATGCCTTCGTCGGCGAACCATTCGATGATGTCGGCCGCGGCCATCGCCTCGCCCTTGGCTTCCACCAGCGGCTTGCCTTGTTCCTGCGTCAGGAGCGCGCCGATGTCGCCAGCGCGCTCGCGCATCAGGCCAGCGGCCTTGCGCATGATCTTGGCGCGCTCGGCGGCCGGCGTGTCACGCCATTTCTCGAAGCCCTTCTGGGTGGCCTCCAGCGCGCGGTCCAGGTCGGCGATGCCGGCATGGGCGACGCGCCCGATTTCCTTGCCGGTGGCGGGGTTGAAAACGGCGAGGGTCTTGCCGTCTGCGGCGTCCTGCCATTCGCCATTGATGAAGAGTCGGGTGTTGGGGTAGCTCATCTGGTTTCCTTCGGGATTCGGGGCTGACGAAACCCCACATTCTCTGGCAATTGGGGCGGCCCTGCTTGGCCGGCCGAAATGGCCGCTTTACACGGCGGCCGCCACCTGGGCCAGCAGCGGCTCGAGCGTCGCCAGGTCGATCGGCTTGGTCAGGTGTTCGTCGAAGCCCGACTCGCGCGAGCGCCGCCGGTCCTCTGCGCTGCCCCAACCGGTGACCGCGACCAGGAAAGTGCGCGAAAAGCGCGGATCGGCGCGCAACTGCCGCGCGACTTCGTAGCCGGACATGCCCGGCAGCCCGATGTCCAGCAGGATCACGTCGGGGCCGAACGCCGCCGCTGCCGCCAGCACCGCGGCGCCGTCGTAGACCACCTCGGTGCGCCGGCCGGTCATTTCCAGCACCGTCGCCAGGGTCTGCGCGGCGTCCTCGTTGTCGTCCACCACCAGCACCTTCAACGCATTGCCGGCCTGGGTGGTGGAGGTGTCGGCGGTGGGCGCGGGCGTGGCTTGCGGCTGCAGCAGGCAGGGAATGCGGATCGTGAAACGGCTGCCCTGTCCCGGGCCGCCGCTTTCCGCGACCACGGTGCCGTGATGCAGCTCGATCAGGCTGCGCACCAGGTACAGGCCGATACCAAGGCCGCCCTGCGCCCGGTCCAGCGTGCGGCCGACCTGCGTGAACAAGGCGAACACGTTCTCCAGCATGTCGGCCGGGATGCCGACGCCATCGTCGCTCACCTCGATCAGCGCTTGCCCGCCTTCCTGCCAGGCTTTCAGCCGCAGGTGCCCGCGCGGCGGTGTGTACTTGGCGGCGTTGTTCAGCAGGTTGCCCACCGCCTGCGCCAGCCGCGTCGCGTCGGCCATCAACTCGATCTCCGGGTTGGCGACTTCCACCGACAGCTCGTGGCCGCGCGACTCGATCAGCGGGCGGCTGATCTCCACCGCGTTGTCGATGGCGCTTTGCAGCCGCACGCGCCCGATTTCCAGGCGGATCTTGCCGCTGTTGATGCGCGAGATGTCCAGCAGGTCGTCGATCAGCCGGATCATGTGCGCCAGCTGCCGCTCCATGGTTTCGCGCGCGCGCTGCGAGGGCGCGCCGTTGCCGGTGTCCTTCTTCAGGATTTCCAGGCCGGTGCGAATCGGCGCCAGCGGGTTGCGCAGTTCGTGCGCCAGGGTGGCGATGAATTCGTCCTTGGCGCGGTTAGCTTCGTGCAGCACCTGCTCGGCGCGCTTGCGCTCCGTCACGTCGATCACCGATCCGGCCATCCGGAACGCGCGCCCGGCAGCGTCGCGTTGCGCCATGCCGGTGATGAGGAACCAGCGCCAGTCGCCCGCCTTCAGCCGCAGCCGGCACTCGACCTGGTAGGGCAGGTCCTGGCTCAGGTGGCCGCGCAGCGCCCGCCGCACCTGTACCAGGTCGTCCGGGTCCATGATCGCCGCCAGGGCGTCGGGCGCATCGGGCAGTTCCTCCGCGCTGTAGCCGAGCAGCGCCTTGAAGCGCGGCGAGTAGAACACCGTCCCGGCCTGCACGTCCCAGTCCCACAGGCCCGCGCTGGAGCCGCGCACCGCCAATTGGTAACGCTCATCGCTTGTGCGCAGCGCTTCGTTGGCTTGCTCCATCGTCTTCGCGCGCCGCCCCAATTCATCGAGCATGGCGTTGAACACGTCGACCAGCTCGCCGATTTCGTCGTCGCTGGTACGCACGGCGCGCAGGTCGGAATTGCGTCCGCCCTGGATGCGCCGCGCGACGTCGCTGATCGCCAGGATCGGGCCGGTCAACGCGTTCTGCAGCCGGTTGGAAAGCAGCAGGGCGGCGATCAGGCTGCTGGTGAGGATCACGCCGAGCGCGCCCAGGTAGTCCAGCGCGCGCGCCACCAGCTCGTGCCGGGCCTGCAGGTAGACCGTGCCGGCCCGGTCGCGGCCGGACATCACCGGCCGCCAGACCCGCACCCACTCGCCGCTCACGCTCACGCCCGGTGCCTCGGCCCGCTCGGGCAGGACCGGGTTGTCCAGGCCGGTCGCGAAGTACGACGCGAACAGCTTGCCGTCGGCCCCGAACAGGGCGCCGGCGACGACGTTGGGCTTGGCGCGCAACACGCGCAGGTTCTCGACACCCACCTTGGGGTCATCGAACGCCAGCGCCGGGCCGCTGACCAGGCCCATGATGTCGGCCTGCGTGACCAGGTCGGTTTCAACCGCCTTCAGCTGCCCGCGCAGGTCGAAAGCCACCAGCGCCACGCCCGCCAGCAGCAGGGCCACCAGCGTCGTGGCCGTCAGGATGAAATTGAGTTTCTGCCGGATCGACCGGGCGCCTGGCAATTTCATCGGGTCCGCCCCTCGACGCTCTGCGCGACGGCCAGCAGGCGCGCGCTCATCTTGAGGTTGCGGGCGTCTGCCGAGGCCAGTGAAGCAGTAAAGCGCACGCGCCCGCCGTCCAGCACAAAGTTGAGGACGGCGCCCAGCCGCAAGCCTTCGGATTGTTCCGTGACCAGCAGCACCGGGCCGGCGACGGCTTCCAGGCTCTCCCGCAGCCGGGCCTCACGCCGCGTGCCGAGATAGAGAATGTGGACGCCGGTGGGCGTGCCCGCTTCCGGCAGCCGGCGCACCGTCACCGGATGGCCCTCGACCGCGCGGCCGGCGGCCAGCTGCTCCAGCTCGGCCGCGACGGCGTCGTCGCCCGAAACGCCGATGACCAGCGGCTGGTCGGCGCGCTGGAAAGTGCCCTGCGGCCACTCGACGAAGGAAGCGAACTTGTAGAGGAAAGCGGCTTTCACGGCGTTTTCGGTGGGCGGCGCCGCGGGCTGCGCCAGCGCCAGCCCGGCTGCCGCCGCGAGGCCCAGGCACGCCATGGTGCGCAGGGCGTGCCGAAAGAGCAGGCGGGGCTTCATGGTCCGTGGCGTCCGATGGCTTTCATATTCGTCCGGGCGTGACCCAGTATAGGCGGGGGTGGGCGCAGCGGGCTCCGATATTTTCACCAAGCGCCCGCTTGCTAAAAATAGCGTGCTTTGCTATGGTTCCATGCATGGAAAACGCCGCAGCCCGCCTCAGCGCCGACCTCCCGGCCAAGCGCCCGCGCGGGCGCCCGCGCAAGACCGTGGCCGACCGCGACGACGGCAACCGCCGGCTCGAGCTGCTGCACTCCGCGGCCAAGCTGTTCCGGCGCAAGGGGTTCGATGCCACCAGCACGCGCGACATCGCAGCGGCGGTGGGCATGCAAAGCGGCTCGCCGTTCTACCACTTCAAGAGCAAGGGCGCGCTGCTGTACGCGGTGATGGAGGAGGGCATGCGTTCGGCCATCGAGAAGCAGCAGCGCGCGATTTCGAAGCGGGCCACGGCGGATACCGCCGGCCAATTGCACTTGTTGATCCGCAACCACTTCGACATCCTGCTCGGGCCGGGCAGCGATTTCATCCCGGTGATGCTGTACGAGGCGCGGTCGATCACGCCGCGCCAGCGCGCGGCGCTGGCGCAATTGCAAAGCGAATACGAGGCGCCGTGGATGCCGGTGCTCCATGCCCTGCATGCCTCGGGGCAGTTGAAAGCCGACGTGAAATTGGCGCGCCTGCTGATCTTCGGCGCGCTCAACTGGTCGGCGCAGTGGTACGACCGCCGCAAGGGCGCTTCGCTCGACGAACTGGCCGACGCGGCGATGAAACTTTTCATAGGAGAGGCACCGTGAGCGGGCACTACAAATCGATCTTCTCGCCCGGCCTGTTCAAGCGCCGGGTCATCGTCGTCACCGGCGGCGGCTCGGGCATCGGCCGCTGCATCGCGCACGAACTGGCGTCGCTGGGCGCCCACGTGGTGCTGATCGGCCGCAAACTGGAAAAGCTCTACGACGTGGCCGGCGAAATCGTCGCCGACGGCGGCCTGGCGAGCTTCCACGCCTGCGACATCCGCGACGAGGAAACCGTGAAGAACACGGTGCAGGCCATGATCGCCGTGCACGGCCGCATCGACGCGCTGGTCAACAACGCCGGCGGCCAGTACATCACGCCGCTGGAGGCGATCAGCGCCAAGGGCTGGGACGCGGTGCTGGGCACCAATCTCACCGGCGGCTTCCTGATGGCGCGCGAGTGCTACCTGCAATCGATGCAGCAGCACGGCGGCGCGATCGTCAACATCGTGGCCGACATCTGGGGCTCGATGCCGAACATGGGCCACAGCGGCGCGGCGCGTGCCGGCATGGTGAGTTTCACCGAGACGGCGGCGGCCGAGTGGGCGCACAGCGGCGTCCGCGTCAACGCGGTGGCCCCGGGCTACATCGCCTCCAGCGGCATGGACCACTACCCGCCCGAGGCCGGGCCGATGCTGCGCGAAATGCGCAAGACCGTGCCGCTGGGCCGCTTCGGCACCGAAGCGGAGACGTCGGCGGCGGTGGTGTTCCTGCTCAGCCCGGCGGGTTCGTTCATCAGCGGCGAGGTGCTGCGCGTGGACGGCGCGCGGCCGCAGGTGCGCATGGGCTGGCCGATGCGGATGCCGACCGAAGAGGCGCAGCAGCGCGACGCAGTGAAGCCGTTCGATGGATTTCATCGAGCGGTGATTCCGAAGGTATTCCAGGAATGAGCCGCTACGCATCCACCTGGAATGCGCAAAGCGCGCTGGCGCTGCAGCGCCGCGAAGCGATGCTCGCGCGCATCGCGCAATTGCGGGCGTTGGAAGAACGCGCGGCAGCCGCGTCGGCCAAATCCAAACCGGTGTTCGACAAACGCGGCCAGTTGCTGCCGCGCGAGCGGGTCGCGCTGCTGCTCGATCCCGGCGCGCCCTACCTGCCCCTGTGCTCGCTGGC
Source organism: Ramlibacter sp. (assembly GCA_028292245.1). Classification (GTDB taxonomy): domain Bacteria; phylum Pseudomonadota; class Gammaproteobacteria; order Burkholderiales; family Burkholderiaceae_C; genus Ramlibacter. The sequence continues at coordinate 14,032 of JAQGMS010000034.1, read as the reverse complement.
GGGCTACATGCAGGACACCAAGGATGCGGAGCAGTCGGTGCCTGGCGGCGGCATGGTGGCGGGCATCGGCTTCGTCAGCGGCGTGCGCTGCATGGTGGTGGCGAGCGACTCCGGCATCGACGCCGGCGCCATCCAGCCGATGGGCCTGGACAAGATCCTGCGCGTGCAGGAGATCGCGCTGGAAAACAAGTTGCCGTTCATCCACCTGGTCGAAAGCGCGGGCGCGAACTTGATGCGCTACCGCGTCGAGGGATTCGTGCACGGCGGCGCGCTGTTCCGCAATCTCGCGCGGCTGTCCGCGGCGGGCATCCCGGTGATCACCGTGCAGCATGGGTCGGGCACCGCGGGCGGCGCCTACATGCCGGGCCTGTCGGACGTGGTGGTGATGGTGCGCAAACGCTCGCGCGCGTTTCTCGCCGGCCCGCCGCTGTTGATGGCGGCGACCGGTGAGGTCGCGACCGAGGAGGAACTCGGCGGCGCCGAGATGCATACGGCGGTGTCGGGGCTAGGGGAATATTTGGCGGAGGACGACCGGCAGGCGTTGGGCATCGCGCGCGAATATGTTTCCAGGCTGTCATTGCGGGCTCGACCCGCAATCCATGGCGGCGCGTGGATGCCGGATCAAGTCCGGCATGACAGCCCGCCCTTCGACCCCGAAGAACTTCTCGGCCTGGTCCCCGCCAACCTGCGCGAGCCGGTCGACATGCGTGAAGTCATCGCGCGCGTCGTCGACGGCTCCGACTTGCTGGAGTTCAAACCGCTGTACGGCGCGGCGACGGTGTGCGCGCAGGCCAGCATCGGGGGTCACGCCGTCGGCGTCATCACCAACAACGGCCCGATCGACGTGGCGGGCGCCAACAAGGCCACGCATTTCATCCAATTGATGTGCCAGTTGGGCCACGCGATCATCTACCTGCAGAACACCACCGGCTACATGGTCGGCAAGGAGAGCGAGCAGGGCGGCATGATCAAGCACGGCAGCAAGATGATCCAGGCCGTGACCAATGCCACCGTGCCGCAGATCACCATCCAATGCGGCGCATCGTTCGGCGCCGGCAACTACGGCATGTGCGGCCGCGGCTATGCGCCGCGATTCCTTTTCAGCTGGCCGAGCGCCAGGACGGCCGTGATGGGTGGCGAACAAGCCGCGCGCACGATGCAGATCGTGACCGAAGCCGGCCTGGCGCGCAAAGGCCTCAAGGCCGACCCCGAGCAGTCGAAAACCCAGTTCGACAAGATCGTGGCGATGTTCGAGGCGCAGGCCGATGCCTTTTACACGTCGGGCCTGCTGCTGGATGACGGAGTGATCGATCCGCGCGACACGCGAGCTGTTCTTGCGTTCTGCCTGGAGACATGTGCCGAAGCGGATTCGCGGCAGCTGCGGCCTATGCAGTTTGGTGTGGCGAGGATGTAGGGGGTTGGTGTGCGGGAGGCTTTTTGAACGCAGAGGACGCAGAGGTTACGCAGAGGACGCAAAGAAGACAGGAGAAAGTAAGGAAGGCAGAAAAACCAAATGGGATTCTCTTATCTTGAATTCCTCTGCGTCCTCTGCGTAACCTTTGCGCCCTCTGCGTTCAAGAATACATAACAAGTGCCAGCCAAATATCCGGAGAGAGCAATGCAATTCACCCACGAACACAACGAAATACAGAAGACTCTCAAACGCTTCATCGACGAGGAAATCAATCCGCATGTCGACGAATGGGAGGCTGCGGAGATTTTTCCGGCGCACCAGGTGTTCAAGCGCCTCGGCCAGCTCGGCTTGCTGGGCCTGACCAAGCCCGAGGAATACGGCGGCGCGGGGCTGGACTATTCGTACGCGATGGCGATGGCCGAAGCGCTGGGGCACACCCACTGCGGCGGCGTGCCGATGGCCATCGGCGTGCAGACCGACATGGCCACGCCGGCCCTGGCGCGCTTCGGCAGCGACGAATTGCGCAGGCAGTTCCTGGCGCCCGCCATCGCCGGCGACATGGTCGCCTGCATCGGTGTCAGCGAGCCGGGCGCCGGCAGCGACGTGGCCGGCATCAAGAGCCGCGCGGTGAAGGACGGCGACGACTACCTCATCACCGGCCAGAAGATGTGGATCACCAGCAGCCTGCAGGCCGACTGGATGTGCATGCTGGTCAACACCGGCGAAGGACCGATCCACAAGAACAAGTCGCTGGTGATCGTGCCGATGCGCGATGGCGCCGGCGGCAAACTCACCAAGGGCATCGAGGTCGCGCAGAAGATTCGCAAGATCGGCATGAACTCCTCGGACACCGGCCTCATCTACTTCGACGAGGTGCGCGTTCCGCAGCGCTATCGCATCGGCAACGAAGGGCAGGGCTTCATCTACCAGATGCAGCAGTTCCAGGAAGAGCGGCTCTGGGCGGCGGCGAGCTGCCTGCAGTCGCTGACCAACTGCATCGACTGGACGATCGAGTGGGCGCAGGAGCGCAAGTTGTTCGGCGCCTCGCTGGCCGACCAGCAATGGGTGCAGTTCAAGCTGGCCGAGTACAAGACGGAAGTGGAGTGCCTGCGCGCGCTCACCTACCGCGCGGGCGAGCTGTACGTCGGCGGCCAGGACGTGCTGGAGCTGGCGTCGATGGCCAAGTTGAAGGCCGGGCGGCTGAACCGGCTCATCCCGGATGGCTGCCTGCAGTTCTGGGGCGGCATGGGCTTTACCTGGGAGAACAAGGTCTCGCGCATGTACCGGGACGGCCGGCTGGCCTCGATCGGTGGCGGCGCCGACGAAGTGATGCTGGGCATCCTGGCCAAGATCATGGGCATAGCCAAGCGGCCGCAAACCCCGTGAGCGCGCCAGTGAAGATTCGCCGCCTGCTCATCGCCAACCGCGGCGAGATCGCCCGCCGGGTGATTCGCACGGCGCATCGCATGGGCATCGAAACCGTGGCGGTATATTCGCAGCCCGACGCGAACGCCCTGCATGTGCGTGAAGCCACTGCGGCGTTCGCGCTGGAAGGCAAGGCCTCGGCCGAATCGTATCTGCGCATCGACAAGTTGATCGCGGCAGCCAGGGCGACGGGCGCCGACGCGGTGCATCCGGGCTACGGCTTCTTGAGCGAGAACGCCGACTTCGCGCAGGCGGTGATCGATGCGGGCCTGGTGTGGGTCGGGCCGCCGCCGCAGGCCATTCGCACGCTCGGCAACAAGTCGTCGGCCAAGCAACTGGCGCAGCAGCGCGGCGTGCCCTGCCTGCCGGGATACCAGGGCAGCGACCAGTCGGACGCGCGCTTCGCTGCCGAGGCGCAGCGGATCGGCTTCCCCGTGATGGTGAAGGCGGCGGCCGGCGGCGGCGGGCGCGGCATGCGGCTGGTGACGCAGCCCGGGCAATTGCCGGCGGCGGTGCAGAGCGCCCGCTCGGAATCCGAGGCGGCGTTCGGGTCGGGCGAGTTGCTGCTCGAACGCGCGCTGCTCGCGCCCCGGCACGTGGAGGTGCAGGTGTTCGCCGATGCACAGGGCCGCTGCATTCACCTGGGCGAGCGCGACTGCTCGGTCCAGCGCCGGCACCAGAAGATCATCGAGGAAACGCCGAGCCCGGCCGTCGACGCCGCCCTGCGCGAGCGCATGGGGCAATGCGCGGTGGAGTTGGCGCTGGCGGCGGGGTATGTGGGCGCGGGGACGGTGGAGTTCTTGCTGGAGGATGGCGACTTCTACCTGATGGAGATGAACACGCGGCTGCAAGTCGAGCATCCCGTGACCGAAGCGGTGACCGGGCTGGACCTGGTCGAGTGGCAGTTGCGCGTGGCGCAGGGCGAGCCCTTGCCGCTGGCGCAGGAACAGGTGCGCTTCGACGGCCATGCGATCGAGGTGCGGCTGTGCGCGGAGGACGAGCACTTCACGCCGCATTCCGGAACGGTGCTGCATTTCCGCGAGCCGGATGGCATCCGCTTCGACCATGCCTTGTGCACGGGCCTCGAAGTCCCGCCGTACTACGACTCCATGCTCGGCAAGCTGATCGTGCATGCGCCGACGCGAGAAGAGGCCATCGACCGTCTCGCGGTGGCGCTGGACCGCACGGAGCTGTTGGGGCTGCCGACCAACCGGCGCTTCCTGGCCGCGTGCCTGCGCCATGCGGAGTTCCGCGCGGGCAAGGCGCTGATTCCGTTCCTCGATCGGCATGCGGATGGATTGCGCGAACAGATCGCCGCTGACGAGCAGCGCGTGCTGGTCGACTGCGCGGTCGCGGCCGTGTATTCCGGTGGCGGCAGCGGCCTGGGCTTGCCCAGCCCGTTCGCCAGGCCGTTGCGCCTGCGCCATCGCGGCTGCACGCTGGCGCTCGACGTGCGCGAGCAATCCGATGGAACTCTCGAAGTTCAGCAGGACGGCCAATTGCGCCGCATCACGCCGCCCACGGTGGCCTGCGCCCGGCTGGACAGCGGCGCGTGGCATGTGCAATCGGGCAGCGTGGATCTCTTCATCGACGACGCATCCTTCGAGCCCGCCGGCACCGGCAGCGGCGCCGCGGCTGCGAACGAATTGCGCGCTCCGTTCAACGGCAAGGTAATCGCCGTCAAAGCGCAGCCGGGCGCGACTGTGGTTCGCGGCGATACCCTGTTGGTGCTGGAGTCGATGAAGCTCGAACATGCGCTCGGCGCGTCGCGCGACGGCGTCATCAAGTCGGTGCACGTGGAAGCCGGCCAGCAGGCCGCGACGTCGCAAGTCCTGGTCACCTTCGAGGCGCTTCAATGAACGATGAATTGAGGCAGGACGTCGAGGCGCTGACCGACACCGTCAAGCGCTTCACGCTGAAGCGCATCGCGCAGCAGGTGGCGCAGTGGGATGAAGCCGGCGAGTTCCCGCGCGAGCTGTACGGCGAGGCCGCCGCGCTTGGCCTGCTGGGGCTGGGCTACCCCGAGGCGCTGGGCGGCACGCCCGCCGCGTTCGCGTTGCGCAACGCCGTGTCCGTCACCATGGCGCGCTACGGCGGCAGCGGCGGCGTCATGGCCGGGCTGTTCTCGCTGAACATCGGCTTGCCGCCGGTGCTGCGGCATGGTTCGCCCGAGTTGCAACGGGAAGTGATCCCGCCGGTCTTGCGTGGCGAGAAGATCGCCGCGCTGGCGATCACCGAGCCCGGCGGCGGCTCCGACGTGGCCAGCCTGCGCACGACGGCGCGGCGCGAAGGCGATGAGTGGGTGATCGACGGCGAGAAGGTCTTCATCACCTCCGGCATGCGCGCGGACTGGATCACGATGGCGGTGCGCACAGGCGACGCAGGAAGCAAAGGCTCCGCCGGCATTTCGATGATCCTGGTGCCCGGCGATGCCGCGGGCCTGTCGCGCACTTCGCTCGACAAGATGGGCTGGTGGTGTTCCGACACCGCGCATCTGCGCATGGACAAGGTGCGGGTGCCGGCCCGCAACCTGCTGGGCGAGGAGGGCGGCGGCTTCAAGATCATCATGAGCAACTTCAACGGCGAGCGGCTGGGCATGTCGGCGATGGCGCTGGGCTTCGCGCAGGCCTGCTACGACGAGGCGCTGGACTGGGCGCGGCAGCGCAAGACCTTCGGTAGTGCGCTGGTGGAAAAGCAGGTGATCCGCCACAAGCTGGTGGACATGCAGATGCGCATTGCATCGACCGCGGCCTGGCTCGACGCCGTCACGGCGTTGGCCGACGCCGGGAAATTGGAATCTGACCCCCATTGCGTGGCGCAGGTCTGCATGCTGAAGAACCACGCCACGCAGGCGATGCAGTTCTGCGCCGACCAGGCGGTGCAGATCCTGGGAGGAATGGGCTTCATGCGCGGCACCAAGAGCGAGCGCATCTACCGCGAAGTCAAGGTCATGATGATCGGCGGCGGCACCGAGGAGATCATGAAGGACCTGGCTGCACGACAATTGGGACTATGAAAAATCCACCAGTCAGCGCTGTCGAATTCGAGCCGGAATTCATCGACGGCCTGAAGGACATCTTCGAGCAGAAGATCCTGTTCAACCGCCTGCTGGGTCTGAAGATCGCCAGCGTCACGCCCGAACAGGTGACGGGCCGCATCGCCATGAAGCAGGACCTGGTGGGGCACTATGCCCACAACCGCATCCACGGCGGCGTCATCAGCGCGGGGCTGGATGCGATGGGCGGCCTGGCGATCATGGCGGCCATTGGCGCGCGCCACATGGATGAGCCGCCGCTGCAGCGGCTGCACCGTTTCGGCAAGCTGGGCACGATCGACCTGCGGATCGACTACCTGCGTCCCGGGGTCGGCGACCACTTCGAATTGCGCGCGCAAGTGCTGCGCCTGGGCTCGCGCGTGGCCTCGACCCGGATGGAGTTCTACGGCGCCGACGGGCAATTGCTGTCCAGCGGCGCGGGGGCCTACATCGTTTCCTGATCGGTGCCCCCGGGGATATAGTGTGCGCACATCCCACTCACGAGGAACCATCATGTCCAAGTTCGGTTTTGACCAGGAAGCCTTGATTAGCCAGTTCGCCGAGGCCTCGGCGCGAGGGGGCGAGGCCTTGCGCAAGGCCGTGCAAGAGGCTACGTTGAAGGCATTGCAGGGGCGGGAGCTCACCTTGCAGAACATCAAGGGCGTCGTCAAGAAAATCAGCGGCGCGGCCGCCGAGGGTGCGGGCCAGAACCCGATGGGCGCCGCGCAGATGGAGCCGCTGCTGGAAAAGGCGATCGCCGGCATGGACGCGGCGCTGCTGCAAGCGGTGGAGGCCAATCGCCGCGCGCTGGCGCAATTGATGGAATACGGCGCCGGCCTGCGCGAGACGCAGGTCAAGAAGGCGCTGTCGGACATCGAGAAGATGGAAGACATGTTCTTTACCACCGTGCGCAAGGCGGTGGCCGATGGCTCCGGGCCGCTGCAAGGGGCCTGGACCCAGGCGCTGGACAAGTTGCAGGTGAAAGGCAGCGGCATGGGCGCGCACGCGACCCAGACCGTCGAGCAGCTGACCGACCAGACCCAGGCCGCCATGCGCCAGGGCCGAGCGATGGGGCTGAAGGCCGCGCAGACGCTGTTGGACAGCTATGCGGCGCTGGCCAGCGGCGTACTGATCGGCATGGCGCAGGGCATGCAGGGCGACGCGAGCGCGGCGCCCGCCGCGGCGAAACCCGCCGCCGCCAAATCCAAGCGCCGCAGGTAAGCCCGCAACGCTTCCCCACCGCCTCGACCAAGCGCGGTCAAGGCCGGCTGGCGCGCTCGAGCAGGCCCGCAACCGCGGCGCGGGCTTGCGCGCCGAGTTCGCGCATGTCGATGCCGGGGATGGCGCCATCGCGCACGATCTCGCGGCCGCCCACCAACAACAGGCGCAAGTCGGCCGCGCCGCCGCTGGCGACCGGGCCGATGACCGGGTCGTGCAGGCCGAAGTAGCGCGGGTCGCGGTCCAGGCCGTAGACGGCGATGTCGGCGGCCTGGCCGACGGCGAGCGTGCCGATGGCGGGCAGGCCCAGCACCGCGGCGCCGCCGGCCGTGCCCCAGCGCACCACATCCTCCACGGTCGCGGCGGCTGCCGCTTCCGCCTCGCCCTTGCCGCCGCGGTACAGCGCCACCGCGTCTTCGCCCGCCCGCGCTCGCTGCATCAGCCAGGCCGCATGCGTCTCGGAGAGCATGTCGGCGGCTTCGTTGGATGCGGCGCCGTCCACGCCGATGGAAATCCTGACGCCCGCGGCTTCGAGCTGGCGCACCGGAGAGATGCCGCTGCCCAGGCGGCCGTTGCTTTGCGGGCAGTGTGCGATGCCGGTGTGGGTCTTGCCCAGCAGCGCAATCTCGTCGTCGTCCAGTTTCACCAGGTGCGCGAACCAGACATCCTCGCCGAGCCAATCGACGCTTTCGCAAAAATGCACCGGCTTGCTGGCGTGGTCGCGATGCACCACGTCGTGGTAGTCCACGGTCTCGGAGAGGTGCGAATGCAGGCGCAGCCCGAGCTTGCGCGCCAGGGCCGCGGTCTCGCGCAGCTCCTGCGGCCGCATCGAGTGCGGCGGCGTGGTCGGCGCGACGACCACGCGGCGCATCGCATCCGGCGCGCTCTGGTGAAATTGCGCGGCGAGCCGCTCGATGTCGGCCAGGTAGCCGTCCAGCGTCTCCGGGCGCGAGGCCGCGGGCAGCTGGTCGCCCGGAAGGCGTGCCAGCGTGCCGCCGCCGCGGCACAGCACGAAGCGCAGGCCCAGTTTCGCGGCTTCATCGAACAGGATGGCCGAGCTGTCGAACGGCATGTCCGGGTAGTAGTGGTAGTTGTGGTCGGAGACCGTGGCGCAGCCGGACAGCGCGAGCTCCACCAGGCCGATCCGTGCCGCCAGCCGGAAATCGTGCTCGTCCATCAGCGGCCGCAGCCGCATCGGCGTGGCGGTGAGCCAGGGCGTCAGGGTGGCGTTCAGGCCCAGCGGGTCGCCCTTGAGCAGCGACTGGAACAGGTGATGGTGGGTGTTGACCCAGGCCGGATAGACGACGCAGCCGCCGGCATCGAACTGGCGTTCGCCGGGTTCAGGAGCGAGCTTGCCGATGGCGTCGATGCGGCCATCGCGGATCCGGATGTCGGGCCCCGGATGGCGTGCTTCGCCGCCGGGCAGGCCGGTGAGGATGCCGATGGCGTTGCTGATGACGAGGTTCATGCGGTATCCCGGTAAATTTCTTCTTCGCCGTGGGCGCGCAGCAGGTCGAGCAATTGCTTGCGGATGACGAGGCCGGGCTTGTCGGAGGGCATATGGAATTCGACCCGCCGCGCCGTGTCCACGCAGGCGTCGGGGTCGGTGGCTTCGAGGATATCGCGATCTTCCGCGGTGATCGCCGCGTCCCACGCGATCAGCTCCTGCGTGCTGCAGCTCTCCTCGCTGTCGTTGGGGTACAGGCATTGCACCTGCATCATCCGCTCGTCGTCGATCGGTGTCGCGCAGTTGTAGATGATGTGGTGGATGCCGCTGGCCGGGTAGGTGCAGCCGAAGCGCCGCGCGAACGGCAGGTAATAGCGGTTCACCAGGTGCCGGTGGGTGATCGGCTCGGCCGTGCCGGTGACGCGATGCCCCGCTTCGGGATTGCGGATCGGCACCAGCGTCTCGGCCTCGAAGCCGTAGCCGGTCTCGTGGAACTCGTAGGGCGCCGGCTTGGGCTGGTCGATGAGGCCGAAGTTGGCCTTGTGCACGAAGGAGAAGTGCGAGTTGTCGAACGAGTTCTCCATCATCCGCAGCGGGCTGGTCTTCCACTCCTGGTAGAACTGGAAGATGCGGCGGTAGCCGGGCGCGCCGTCCTCGGGGAAGTCGGGGATCGGCTTGAGCGGCTCGTCCAGCGCCACCCAGACGTAGCCGTACTTCTCCTGGCAGCGGTACGCCGGCACCTTGGCGCCGGCGGGAATCTGCAGGTCGGGTGCCTGCGGGATCCGCACGCAGGCGCCGGTGCAGTCGTAGGTCCAGCCGTGGTAGCCGCAGACGATGTTGCCGCCCTGCACCGAGCCCTTGGAGAGCTTGGCCGTCCGATGGCAGCAGCGGTCCCGCAGCGCGGCGGGCGTGCCGTCGGCCTGCTTCCACAGCACGATGTCCTCGCCCATCAGGGTGAACGGCTGCGGCCCGTCGTCCAGGCGCGTCACCGGCATCAGCGCATACCAGAAGCGCCGCAGCACTTTCTGTTTCGTGGTCAGCATGCCAGCGCCGCTTCCGTGTGGATGCGGGTCCATCCGTGAACCTCGCGCTCGCCGTGTTCCTCCAGCAGCGCCAGCAGGCGCTTGCGCATGATCATGCCGGGGCGGTCGGTCAGCATGCTCTGCTCGTCGCGGCGCGAGATGTCGACCGGCGCATCGGCATTGACCGACTCCAGGATGGTCTTGTCCTCCAGCACCACCTTGGTGTCCCAGTCGTTCAGGAGGGCGGCCGGACAATCCTCCTCCGTGTCGTTGCGGTACAGCCACTGGATCAACTGGATGCGATGGTCGTCGATCGGCGTGGCGCAGGTGAAGATCGTGTGCTTCAGGCCGTTCGGGTAGGCAATGCCGAGCCGGCGCAGGAACGGCAGGTGCCATTGGTTGAAAAAGTGGCGCTTGGTCGTGGGCTCGGTGGTGCCGGTGATGCGATGCGATTCCGGCGGATTGTTGATCGGCACGATGGCTTCGGCTTCGAAGCCGTAGCTGGTTTCGTTCAGCGCGAACTTCTCCGGCTTGGGCTGGCCGCCCTGGCCGAAGGTGCCCTTGTGCACGAAGGCGAAGTGCGCGGTGTCGAAGGAGTTCTCCATCAGCCGCAGCGCGCCGGTGTTCCAGCTTTCGTCGAACTGGTGGATGCGGCGATAGGCGGGGTCGCCTTCTTCCGGCGTTTCCAGCAGCGGCACCAGCGGGTCGTCCAGCGCCACCCAGGCGTAGCCGAACTTTTCCTGGCAGTGATAGGCGGGCACGCGCGCGCCGGCCGGAATCTGCATGTCGGGTGCTTGCGGAATCTTCACGCAGGCACCGGAGCAGTCGTAGGTCCAGCCGTGGTAGCCGCACACGATGTGGTCGCCCGCTACCGAGCCTTTGGAGAGCTTCGCGGTGCGGTGGCAGCAGCGGTTGCGCAGCGCCGCGGGCTGGCCGTCGGCCTTCTTCCACAGCACGATGTCTTCGCCCAGAAGGGTGAAGGACTGCGGGCCGGCGGCCAGTTTGGCCATCGGCATGACGGCGTACCAGAAGCGCCGCAGCACGGGTTGCCTTGTGACGAGCATGTCGGCCCCTCCTTACGGCATGACCTTGAGGTCCTTGACGAACTGCAGCGTGTAGGCCTGCTTCCAGTTCTCCAGGGGCTTGAGCTGGCCGCTGGCCACCATGAAGTCGTAAGTGGCCTTCCAGCGCGCGTCGGTCATGATGCCCGCGCCCATCTTCGCCGCGTCGCCGCTGCCGAACAGGTTGATCTCGCGCGTCTTCTTGACGCCATAGGCCAGCAGGTCGTCTTCCATCTTCGGGTTGTCCTGCTTGATGAGGGCATTGCCGGGCGCCGGGTCGGCCAGGTAGCTCTTCCAGCCCTCCAGCGTGGCCTTGACGAAGCGCTGCACGACGTCGGGCTTTTCCTTCACGAACTTCTGCGTCGCGACGATGGTGTTGCCGTAGGGCGGGTAGCCGTCGTCGGCGAACATGAAGAATTTCACCTTCTGTCCGGCCTTCTCGGCGATGAAGGGCTCGGACGTCGGAAAGCCCTGCTGCGCGATGCTGTTGTCGGCGAAAAACGGCTGCATGCTGGACGTGTAGGGCCGCGCTTGTTCGTCCTTGAAGCCGTACTTCAATTTGAGCCAGGGCCACCAGGTGCTGCGGCCGCTGGTGGCCACCAGGATGGTCTTGTCCTTCAGGTCGGCCAGCCCGTTCACGTCCGGATGCGTGACCATGCCTTGCGGCTCTTTCTGGAACAGCGCGGCCACGGTGACCAGCGGCACGCCCTGCTCGATGGCCGCCAGCGTCTGGAAGTCCTTGCCCATCATGAAGTCGGCCTGGCCGGCCGCGACCAATTGCACGGCATTGACCTGCGGCCCGCCCATCTTGATGGTGACGTCCAGGCCGTACTTCTTGTAGATGCCGGTGGCGACGGCCTGGTAATAGCCGCCGTGCTCGGCCTGGGCGTACCAGGACGTGAGGAAGGTGACCTTGTCCTGCGCCTGGGCGGCGAGCGCCGTGGCGGCAAGGGCGAAGGTGGCGAGCAGAGATTTCATGGGGTCTTTCGGATGGGGATATAGATGGTGGCTTCCACTTCGATCAATGCGCCGTCGCCGGGCATGAAGCGCGATACCTCGACCACCGTGCTCGCGGGCGGCTCGCCGGTGTAGAACAGGCCGCGCACGCGGTTGTAGAAAGGGTAGTGGCGCAGGTCGCGGAAGTACTGCACCAGCTTGACGACATCGTTCATCGAGCCGCCATGCTCGGCGGCAAGCTGCCGGATGCGCTCCAGCACGACCCAGCTTTGCGCGACGGCCGGCGCCTCGTACAGGTCCACCGTCATCTGGCCGGTGGCGTAACCCAGCCCGCGCAAGGCTTCCACGGCTTGCGGCGGCAATTTGTCGTAGCTCTGGACAATGGCGTTGCGAAGCGGGTCGACAGCCACCACGCCGCTGACGAAGACGAAATCGCCGGCGCGGCGCGCGGCTGCGTAGTTCGCCATCGGCTGGCCCAAGGCGCTCATGGCCGGCCGCCCTGCGACCAGGCGCGCACCTTGCCGGGATTGAGCAGGCCCAGCGGGTCGAAGCGGCGCTTGGCATCCTGCGCTGCCTGCGACAAGGCGCCGCCGGCCCGGCCGTCCTCGACGATGAACACGTGCGGGTCGTTGATGCGCACGCCGTTGTCGCGGTGGATCTGCATGATCTCCTGCAGCCGTTCCTCGGTGGTGAACTTCACCAACTGCAGCGCGGTGCAGGTCATGAGGCCGTCCACGTTGCGGATGAATTCGGCGTGCATCAGCACTTCGCCGCCCAGCAGCTTTTCCATCCGGCGCACCTGCTCCAGGTGTTGGCCGGGCGTGAACGCGCTTTGCAGGTAGGTGATGTTCTTGTCGGCCTTGAAAGCCACCAGCGTGGTGTGGTTCCAGGTGAACTCGATCAAGGTGCGGTTGCTGGCGGCGATTTCCTGCGCCGTCTTGCGGTAGGTGACGGTGCCGTGCCATTGCGCCGCCAGTTCCAGCATCGCCTGCTCGCTGGCCGGCGCGATCGCCAGGATCAAGGCATGGCAGCCCGCCGGAAGGAACTCGGCCAGGGGCTTGAGGTAGTCCGGCACCGGCGCGGCGAAGAAGCCGACCTCGCGCTTGACGATGCCCGAGGCCATCGCGATCGCGTTGCCGAACTCCAGCGCATCGTCGAACGCCGCGAACGTGACGATGTGCTCCTGCCACTCGACCGCCGGGGCCAGCGCGAGCTCGAGTTCCAGCACCAGGCCGTTGGTGCCCCACACGTGGTGCATCGCCAGCGCGTCGGCGCCGCGCAGCTCGACGAACCGCGGCTCTTCCTCGATGGTGATGGCGCGCAGGCCCATCACGTTGCCGCGCGCCGCCAGCGGTCCGTAGTTGATCGACCCGACGCCGCCGAAGCCGCCGCCGAACAGGCCGCCCAACGTCGCGCTGCGGTAGGTGGACGGCATGCAGCGCAGTTCCATGCCGCAGGCCGCACGGGTTTCCTTCTCGAACTCCGCCAAGCGCATGCCAGCCTGGGCACGGCCCACGCCGCCGCGCGCCCACTGGAAGCCGTTGTAGCCGCTCATGTCCAGCAGCACGCCGCCTTGCAGCGGCACCGATTGCCCGTAGTTGCCGGTGCCGGTGCCGCGCACGGTGATCGGCACCCGCAGGCGCGCGCACGCGCTCACCAGCCGGCGGATCTCGTCCTCGTTGCGCGGGCGCACGGCGGCCTCGGCGCGCTTGTCGGCCAGCTGGCGCTTGAGCACCGGGCTGAACCAGGAGAAGTCCTGCGACAGCCGGGCGATCCGGCTCTCGTCGGTGACCCAGTCCAGGTCGGGCAGTTCGGCATGCAGTTGTTCGATGGGATGAAGGCGGGCGTTCACGGCGGTCAGGTCAGAGTGGTCAATCATGGGAGAGTTCGCTGGCATGCCAGGAGCCGAGCGCCAGCTTCGACAGCCAGGCCATCAGCGCGAACAGGCCGACGCCGGTGAGCGAGATCAGCAGCAGCGCGGCGAACATGCGCGGGATGTTGAGCTGGTAGCCGGCCATCAGGATCTGGTAGGCCAGGCCGGTGGCGGCGCCGCCGGTGCCGGCGACGAATTCCGCCACCACGGCGCCGATCAGCGCCAGGCCGCTGGAGATGCGCAGGCCGCCGAAGAAGTAGGGCAGGGCGCTGGGGATGCGCAGCCGTGTGAGCGTCTGCATCCGGCTGGCGTGGTTCATCGCGAAGTAGCTTTGCAGGTCGGGGTCGATGCTGCGCAGGCCTAGCGTGGTGTTGGAGATGATCGGGAACAGCGCGACCAGCGAGGCGCAGATCACCATCGAAGCCGTCGGGTTCTTGACCCAGATGATGATCAGGGGCGCCACCGCGACGATGGGCGTCACCTGCAGCAGCACCGCATAGGGGAACAGCGCGGTTTCGATCGTGCGGCTCTGGACGAAGAGAAAGGAGATCAGCACGCCGACGACGGTGGCCACGGCGAAC
>JAQGMS010000379.1 GCA_028292245.1 Ramlibacter sp. | reverse complement strand
ACGCGCAGCAGTTCACGAAGACCGCCAACATCTGGGGCGTCAGCAATAACCGCATGGGGACCAACACCAACCGGATAGCGATCTTTCGCAAGCCTCTGTAAGCCGCTTCGAAAGAGAGCGTCGATCGCTGTGTCCGCGAGAGCAGCGCATCGCGGGATTGCGGAAGCGCGATTGCGCCGGTGAATGACCGGAGAGAAACCCAAGATTCCTCTCCGCAACCTCGCCGCCTTCGGTTTCTACCGATAACTACGAATCGATAGCCCGCGAATTCGGTCGCACTCGGTTGCGTCGCCGTGCGGCGCCTGGGCGACTGACTCAGCGTCGCGGCACCCTATTGTCGCATGGTAAAATCATCGCTCGCAGCGCATCCATAAAGCAGGTCGGCTTTCTCCCGCGCCGGCTGCAACGAATCAGTCATCCCGCGCCTCGCGCGGACATCCGGAGGAGTCCCCGTGCCGATCGATTACGAGACGCTCATCAACTTCAAGATTCCTGAGGTCGAGCAGGACTTGAACCGGCGCGACACGATGTTGTATGCGCTCGGCGTGGGGCTCGGCGCCGATCCGACGAACGAAGACCAGCTGAAGTTCGTTTACGAAGAGAAGCTCGTCGCGCTGCCGACGATGTCGATCATCCTCGGCTATCCAGGGCCGTGGCATGCCAAAGGCGAGACGGGGATCACGCGCAGCCACGTCGTGCACGGCGAGCAAAGCTTCACCATACAGAAACCTTTGCCCGTCGAAGGGACCGTGGTCGGCCTGACCGAGATAGATCGCGTGCTCGACAAAGGCAAGGACAAGGGCGCGCTGGTGATGACACGCACGACGGTGCGCGAGAAAGCGAGCCAGGACATCGTCTGCACGCTGACCTCGAGCACGTTCTGCCGCGCCGATGGCGGTTTCGGCGGCCCGTCGGGTCCTGTCAAACCCACCCATCCCGTTCCCGAGCGCAAACCCGACCTCACGTGCGACTTGCCGACCCTGCCGCAAGCCGCGCTCATCTATCGCCTGTCCGGTGACTACAACCCGCTGCACGCCGATCCGGCGTATGCAAAAAAAGCAGGCTTCAAGATGCCGATCCTGCACGGACGCGCAACTTTCAGCGTCGCGGGGCACGCGCTGCTGAAAACCTGCTGCAGCTATGATCCGTCGAAGTTGAAGAGCATGGACGGCCGGTTCTCTTCGCCCGTCTATCCCGGCGAAGTGATTCGCACCGAGATGTGGGTCGAAGGCAACATCGTGACCTTCAGGTCGAGCGTCCCGGATCGCAATGTGACGGTGCTGAACAATGGGCGCGCCGAAATCGGTTAAAGGAATCTCGATGAGCACAGGCAACATGGTTGAAGGCAAAGTCGTCGTCGTGACGGGCGCAGGGCGCGGCATCGGCCGCGCGATCGCCATTGCAATGGCGCAGGAAGGCGCGAAGGTCGTTGTCAACGACATCGGCGTCTCGCTGGCCGGCGAGAGCACGGGAGAAAAGCCGGCCGAAGAAGTCGTCTCTGAAATCAAGAAGGCCGGCGGCCAGGCCGTCGCGAACTTCGACAGCGTCGCCGAATGGAACGGCGCGCATCGCATCGTCGAAAACGCGCTGGATGCTTTCGGCCGCATCGACTGCGTCGTGAACAACGCCGGCATCCTGCGCGACGTCATCTTTCACAAGATGACCGAAGGCGATTTCGATGCGGTCATCAACGTGATGCTGAAAGGCACGTTCAACTGCTCGCGCGCGGCAGCCGAGCACTTCCGTAAGCAGGAATCGGGCGCCTTCGTGCATATGACTTCGACCTCGGGACTCATCGGGGGCATGGGCCAGGTCAACTACGGCGCGGCCAAGCTCGGCATCGTGGCACTTTCGAAAGGGATCGCCGTCGACATGCAGCGCTTCAACGTGCGCTCGAACTGTATCGCGCCTGTCGCGTGGACGCGCATGACGCAATCGGTCCCGGCGAAGGACCCGGCAGCGCAGAAACGCCGCGAGCAGCGCATGCAGGTGACTGCCGAGCACAACGCGCCGCTGGCCGTTTTTCTCGCGAGTGACGCGGCGAAAGGCGTCAATGCGCAGGTCTTTGCGGTACGCAAGAACGAGATATTCCTCATGAGCCAGTCGCGGCCCTTGCGCAGCATTCATCGCTCCGAAGGCTGGACGCCGGAAGCCTGCGCCGAGCACATGCTGCCTGCTATGAAGAGCGGCTTTTATTCGCCGACTGAACGTACCGCCGACGTGTTCAGCTGGGATTCGATATGAGCGCCGCGCTCCTCAACCGGGCTGCCACCTTAACGGCTCGCGCGTGAAGCTGTACTGGTCACCGCGATCGCCTTTCGTGCGCAAAGTGATGGTCTGCGCACACGAGCTCGGCATCGCCGAACAGATCGAAAAACGCTACGCGCTCGTATCGGTGCGCGATGTGAATGTCGACATGCTGCAGGTCAACCCGCTGGGCCGGATCCCCGCGCTCGTGACGAATGACGGTACGACGCTCTACGATTCAGTGGTCATTTGCGAGTACCTGGACGCAGCGCATGGCGAACATCGCCTCTTCCCCGCAGAAGGCGGTAGGCGATGGGATGCCCTCCGGCGCCACGCGCTGGCGAACGGCATGCTCGAAACGCTGGTACGCTGGCGTGACGAGCGCTCGCGCAGCCCCGCACAGCAATCGGCGGAGGTACGCGCGGCTTTCGAGCGCAAGGTGATCTCCGCTCTGGACGCCACCGACGCGGAGGTGCGCAGCATCGAGCACGCCGCGCCGGATATCGGTCATTGCACGCTAGCCGTCGCGTTGGGCTATCTCGATTTCCGGTACGCGGACGTCGACTGGCGCAAGCCGCGTCCGCGATTGGCGCAGTGGTTCGACGCTTTCGCCGCACGTCCCTCGATGCAGCAGACGCTGCCGCTCGACGAGCAGGCCAGCCGCTAGCATCGGCGCGAACTGCCCGTCGCACATAGACACTTTTCATCCATGCCCAGGCGAGCGAAGGCCAGAAGCCTCGACGCCAGGGACATGACGGAGAACCAGAGGACGCCATGGAATACAAGACATTTACGTTGACTCGAGCTGCGCTGACGCTCACCAGAAGCCGTCGCGTGCTTCTCGCCGAACGATCATTCATGTCGACCCTTGGCGTGCTTGCGGTTTCGTTGGCGTCCGGTCTCCCCT
>JAQGMS010000022.1 GCA_028292245.1 Ramlibacter sp. | reverse complement strand
AACTGTCGACCGCGTAGCCGACGACGCGCGACAGGAACACCACGAAGGTGTTCATCACGCCCTGGATCAGCGTCATCGTCACCATGTCGCCGTTGGCGATGTGCGAGACCTCGTGGCCGATCACGGCTTCGACTTCCTCGCGCGTCATGCCTTGCAGCAGGCCGGTGGACACCGCCACCAGCGCGCTGTTCTTGAAGGCGCCGGTCGCGAATGCGTTGGGCTCGCCTTCGAAGATGCCGACTTCGGGCATGCCGATGCCGGCCTGGTCGGCGAACTTGCGGACGGTCTCGACGATCCAGGCCTCGTCGGCGTTGCGCGGCTGGTCGATCACCTGCACGCCGGCGCTCCACTTGGCGACCGGCTTGGAGATCAGCAGCGAGATGATCGCGCCGCCGAAGCCCATGATGAAGGCGAACCCTAGCAGGGCTGTGAGGTTCAGGCCGTTGGCGGTGAGGTAGCGGTTGACGCCCAGCAGGCTGGCGACGATGCCCAGCACCACCACGACGGCAAGGTTGGTGAGAACGAACAGGACGATGCGTTTCATGTTTCTCCGATCGGAAGAGTGAAATGAGAATTCACTCCGCGCACAAATGAGGGTCTCAGCCCCCAAATCAAGTGGGCGAAGCTGCAGATGGCTGTGTTGTTATCGGTTCTTGGCGCCCTGCGGGACGGAATACCAGGGGGTCATCATAGAAGGAAATCTCGTCGTTTCCGGGCCACCAGCCGGGAACGCCCAGCACCGGCAGCGGCAGGAACGGCTTGGACGCCAGCCGCTCGGCCGTCAGCTCGCCGGCCAGCCAGCCGTCCCACTCGGCCATGGACCCGCCGGAGCCCGAAACGTTCCAGACATGCGCGGTGAGGTTCTTGCGCGGCCGTACCAGCTTTTCCAGCAACGCGTGGCCGACGATCAGCAGGCGTGCGTCGCGCCACAGCGGGCGCAAGTCGATGAAGAGCCGGCTCCAGTCGCGCGCCGAGAGGGCTTGCCACAGCGGTTGCGGCGCGCAGAGCACGGCGCCGTTTTCATCGAACAGCGTCCCCGCGTCGCGCACCGCGCCCCGCGCGGCGCCCACGCCGTGCGCCGCGATCTGCGCTGCCTGCAGGACGTTCAACCGGGCCTTGGCGCGGGGCATTCCCAACCACACCACGCCGTTGAAAAAGTCGTGCAGGTTGTCGCGTGTCGGGCACTCGCCGGACTGCAGGATATGCTGTTCGTAGGCCACGCCGGGCGGCAAGGCATCCGCCGCGGCGAAGCGCAGGGGCGCGCCTTGCTCCTGGTTCAGTGCCTGGTGCAGCGGCGTGCCGGACAGCACGCGTTGGGACATCGGTTCGCCGCGCTCGCACCAGGGCGCGAACCAGGGGCGACGCCAGTCGATGTCCGGTCCGCCTACCGGCCCGGGCGGCGGATCCATTGAACGTAAGCCGGGTTGCGTTCGGGCGTCAGGCGGAAGTCGTCGGCATAGCGTCCCAGCAAGGTCGTCGACCGGGCGCTGCGGCCCAGCACCTTGGCGTCGCGCAATTGCTTGGTGACGTCGTTGAGCGGCACCTGCTCGCCGCTCAGCAGGGCAGGCACTGCTTCCAGGATGTCGTCGAATTCGTCGTCGGTGGCGAACGCCTTGCCGGTGCCGGCCATCGGCGCCGGGGCGGCCTTTACCGCTGGCGGGCGGACGATGGCCTTCTTCGGGGCAGGCGCCTTGCGTGGCGCCGCACGGGACGCCGGCGCCGGGCGTTCGGTGCGCACCGCGCCGTCCAGGTAGTGCACTTCGTGATAAACCAGCGCCAGGGCGTCGGCATCCGCCTTGTCACGCAGGGCGAAGCACAGCATGCGCACGCCGTCCTCGCGCAGCCTCACCGCCAGCGGCGCGAAGTCGGCGTCGCTGGAACCGATAGCGACCATCCCGGGAAGGGCGTCGTGATGCAGCAGGTCCATGGCGTCGATGATGAGCGCGGCGTCGGTCGTGCCCTTGCCCTGGTTGATGAAGGAACGCACGGCGTGCTTGCGCAGCACCTCCTTCAAGCCCGTGAGCTTTTCGGTGCCGCCATAGGCGCGGCGAACCGTCACCGTGACGCCGAGCCCGCGAAAGTGGTCGAACACCTGGTCGACATCCGACGCCGACGAGAGGTTGTCGGCGTCGAGCAGGAAAGCGACGTTCATGGTTGCACCTTCCAGTTGAGGGGTTCCCCGGCGCGCAGGGGCTTGAGCTGTGCCTCGCCGAACGCGAAGCTGTCGGGTGGCGTCCAGCTTTCGCGGCGCAGGGTGACCGTGCCGCTGTTGCGCGCAAGGCCGTAGAAGTCGGGGCCGTGGAAGCTGGCGAAGCCTTCGAGCTTGTCCAGCGCACCGGCGTTGTCGAACGCCTCGGCATACAGCTCCAGCGCCGCGTGCGCGGTATAGCAGCCCGCGCAGCCGGTGGCGTGTTCCTTCAGGTGAGCCGCGTGCGGCGCGCTGTCGGTGCCCAGGAAAAATTTGGAGCTGCCGCAAGTGGCCGCTTCCACCAGCGCGAGTCGATGCGTTTCGCGCTTGAGCACCGGCAGGCAGTAGTAGTGCGGGCGGATGCCGCCCAGGAAGATCGCGTTGCGGTTGTACAGCAGGTGATGCGCCGTGATGGTGGCTCCGACGAAGCGGTCCGCGCCATGCACGTACTGCGCGGCTTCCCGGGTGGTGATGTGCTCGACCACGATCTTCAGTTCGGGCAGGTCGCGCCGCAGCGGGATCAGTTGCGTGTCGATGAACACGGCCTCGCGGTCGAACAGGTCGATCTCCGGCGACGTGACTTCGCCGTGCACCAGCAACGGCATGCCTTCGCGCTGCATCGCTTCCAGCGTCCTGTAGGTCTTGCGCAAGTCGGTGACGCCGGCATCGCTGTTGGTCGTCGCGCCGGCGGGATAGAGCTTGACGGCGACCACTCCCGCGTCCTTGGCGCGCCTGATCTCGTCGGGCGGCAGGTTGTCGGTGAGATACAGCGTCATCAGCGGCTCGAAGCGCATGCCCTTGGGCACGGCAGCGCGGATGCGGGCCCGATACGCCGTCGCCTGCGCCGCCGTGGTCACCGGCGGCTTGAGGTTGGGCATGATGATCGCGCGGCCGAACTGCGCGGCCGAATGCGGCACGACGGTCCGGAGCGCTTCCCAGTCGCGCACATGCAAGTGCCAGTCGTCAGGACGGGTGATCGTGATTTCGGATGTCATGGGACGTATTGTCCCAAATGGCTGTTGGTCTGGGACGCCCGGGTCTTTTTGAACGCAGAGGTCGCAAAGGTTACGCAGAGAACGCAGAGGAACAGCAAAAAAATTCAAACAGGATTCTTCTTGGTATTTCCTCTGCGTTCTCTGCGTAAACTCTGCGCTCTCTGCGTTCAAAAGTACTTCAGCGCACCAGCACCCGCTCAATGCGCCAGGATCTTCGAGAGGAAATCCTTGGTCCGCGGCTGGCGGTTCTCGGGATGCCCGAAGAACTCATCCTTTGCGCAGTCTTCAAGGATGCGCCCGCCCACGTCGATGAAGATCACCCGGCTGGCCACCTTGCGCGCGAAGCCCATCTCGTGCGTGACCACCATCATGGTCATGCCTTCCTTGGCCAGCGTCACCATCACGTCCAACACCTCGCCCACCATCTCGGGGTCGAGCGCGGACGTGGGCTCGTCGAACAGCATCACGATCGGGTCCATCGACAAGGCGCGGGCGATCGCCACGCGCTGCTGCTGGCCGCCGGACAGCTGGCCGGGAAACTTGTCCTTGTGCGCCATCAGGCCCACGCGGTCCAGCATCTTCAGGCCGCGCGCCATCGCTTCGTCCGGGCTGCGGTTGAGCACCTTGATCTGCGCGATGGTGAGGTTCTCGGTCACCGACAGGTGCGGGAACAGCTCGAAGTGCTGGAACACCATGCCCACCCGGCTGCGCAGCTTGGGCAGGTCGGTCTTGGCGTCGGTGACGGAGATGCCGTCCACCGTGATCTCGCCCTTTTGCACCGGCTCGAGCGCGTTGACGGTCTTGATCAGCGTCGACTTGCCCGATCCCGACGGCCCGCAGACCACCACCACGTCACCCTTGTTGATCTTGACGGAGCAGTCGGTCAGCACCTGCACCGGTCCATACCACTTCGACACGTTGTTGATTTCGATCATTTTGAAGTCCTCGATTCAGTTGCCGCCGGGCCGCCCCAAGGCAACTGGGCCCCCTCGGGGGGCAGCGTATTACACGAAGTGAAAAGCGTGGGGGTCATATGCTTTCTAGTGGCTCGTGCCGAGGTAGGCGGCGATCACGTCGGGGTTGCTCCGCACTTCGTCCGGCGTGCCGTCGCCGATCTTCTTGCCGTAGTCGAGCACCACCACGCGGTCGCTGATGTCCATCACCACGCCCATGTCGTGCTCGATGAGGACCACGGTGGTGC
>JAQGMS010000470.1 GCA_028292245.1 Ramlibacter sp. | reverse complement strand
TCGTTGATCTCGTCCAGCGTCATACGGCGGGTGATCAGCTCATCCAGCATCAATGATACGTCGAGATAGGCGAGCGCCAGCAGCGGAAAGTCGCGGCGCGTGCGTGTGTTGCCTTAGCTGACGCGGCGAATGCGTTTTTACTGCATCAGCGAGCCCCAGCGAAACGCCACGTCATTGTTGACGTCGATCTTGCCGAGCCAGATCACCTGGCCACCGGGCCGCACCGCTTCCGTGGTGACCCGAAACGCCGCGGCACTGCCGGCCGCCTCGATCACGACGTCGACGCCACGCCCCTTTGTCTCGCGTTTTCCGATGGCGATCGCATCTTCCTTCTTCGCATCGACGCCATGGGTGGCGCCCATCTTGGCGGCAAGCACCAGTTTGGCGGGGTCGATGTCGACGGCGATGATCGCGCCGGCGCCCGCCAGCCTTGCGCCCTGCACTGCCGCGAGACCCACCGCACCGCAGCCGATCACCATCACGGTGTCGCCATGCGCGATGGCGCCGAGATTGAGCGCCGCACCGGCGCCGGTCATGACGCCGCAGCCGATCAAGCAGGCGCGGTCGAACGGAATTTCTTTCGGAACCGGAATCGCCTGCTGGTCGGTAACCACGCAATACTCGCCGAAAGATCCCATGAACATCAATTGCTGCAGCGGGCGGCCGTCGGAGAGCCGGGTGCGGCCTTCGCCGTCGAACGCCCCGCCCTTCGGCCCCTCGCCGAGATATTGCTCGCACAGGATCGGCGCATCGCGGTCGCAATGAAAGCATTGCCCGCAATGCGGATTCCAGGACAGCACGACGTGATCGCCGACCTTGACGCCGCGCGCAGCCGAACCGATTTGCTCGACGGTCCCGGCGGCCTCGTGGCCGAGCACGATCGGCAGGGGATAGCGCAGCGAACCCTCAATCACTTCGAGATCGGTATGGCAGAGCCCGGCGGCGCGGATCCGCACCAGCACATCGGTCGGCTTCAACGCCGCTGATGTGATGGTCTCGATCGACATCGGCGTTTGCACGGCATGCAGCACCGCGGCGCGATATTGCATGCTCATCAGGCGACCGCCTTGCCGGAAAGTGCGGCTAGTGCAGAATCGATGTCGGCCGAAGTCATCTCCCATTCATTGCCGAAATTCGCCACCACCGCCGCCATGAACGGCTCCACCGAGGCTTTGGCCTTGTCCTTGTCGCCGAGGTGATCGAGCAGCAGCGCCAGCGCGAGCTGGCGCGGCTCCGGGCCTTCATAGCTCCACTCAAAACCGTTCTTGGTGAACTCCGTCACCTCAACGCCGGGATCGAGCGGCGCGCCGTCGACGGTCACCTTGACGCCATCGATGGTGCGGTCTCCCACATAGCGTTTCATGCCAACCTCCCGCTTCTTGTCATGAGGCGACCTCGATCTGGCCCGCGATCACGCGCATGACATTACTATCCCGATAGGCTTCCGCCAGCGTGCCCGAAAACATCACCTCGCCGCGCTCCAGAACATAGATCCGGTCGACGTAATCGGGAATG
The DNA here is from genome assembly GCA_028292245.1 of Ramlibacter sp. Classification (GTDB taxonomy): domain Bacteria; phylum Pseudomonadota; class Gammaproteobacteria; order Burkholderiales; family Burkholderiaceae_C; genus Ramlibacter. The sequence goes on along the minus strand of JAQGMS010000470.1, from coordinate 3,676 downwards.
TGGTGCACGTTGGATTCCGCGATCAGCACGCCCTTGCCCATGGCGCGGATCGAGGCCACGCCCTCCGCGATCAAGGGAATGATCGCCGGCGACAGCCCTTCAAAGGGTTCGTCGAGCAGCAGCAGCTTTGGGTCCAGCGCCAAGGCGCGGGCGATCGACACCATCTTGCGCTCGCCGCCGGAGAGCTGGCCGCCGCCGCGCGCAAGATATTGCCGCAGTTTTGGGAATACCGTATAGGCCTCTTCAACGCGCACCGCAGCCGGACGTCCCGAAGGACGCGTCCAGGTCGACAGCTCGATATTTTCCGCCACCGTCAGGTCGGTGTAGACCTCGGACTCTTCAGGCGCAAAACCGATGCCGCGCTGCGCGATCTGCCAGGTCGGCAATTTTGCCAGATCGATGCCATCAAAACTGATGGTGCCCGACCGCGGCTGCCGATAGCCCATGATGCTGCGAAACGTGGTGGTCTTGCCGGCGCCGTTGCGCCCGACCAGACAAACCAGCTCGCCCGATGCCACCGACAGGCTGATGCCGTTGAGGATGCGGCTGCCCTCGATGTCGACTTTCAGGTTCGACAGATCAAGCATCAATGCGCCTTCCTCAGGGTTTGCGGACGCGTTCCCACCACAGCTGCAATCATCGCCGGATCCTCGAAGAAGGCATCGGGCGGCATGTCGGCCAGCACGGTGCCTTCCTGTAAGGCGACAATGCGATGCGAATAGCGCTCGACCAGATCCATGTCGTGCTCGACCTGAACGATGGCGCGCACGCCCGCGGCCTTCGCGGCGGTCACCAGAACCTCCATGATCGCATGCTTATCGCCGGTGGAGACGCCGCTGGTCGGCTCGTCCAGCAGGATCACGGTGGGGTTGAGCGCGAACGCGCTGGCGATATCCAGCAATTTCTTTTCGCCCTGCGACAGTGTCGAGGCCACCGTCTCGAGCCGGGCGCGCAAGCCGAGCACGTCGGCGACGCGCTCGGTATCGGCCTGCAGCACGTCGTCGCGCCGGAGCGTGCGAAACGGATTGGCGACGCGGCGCAGGCGCGAGGCCACCGCAACGCCCAGGGTTTCGCGCACCGTCAGCGCCGGAAAGATATTAACCAGCTGAAAGGCGCGCGACATGCCGCGCCGCGCCAGTTCGACCGGCCCGATGCCGGCGATATCCTGGCCCATGAAGCGAACCTCGCCCATCGTTGGCCGCAGCAGCCCGGTCACGACATTCACCAGCGTGGTCTTGCCGGCCCCGTTGGTCCGACGATCGAGACAAACTCGCCGTCGCCGACGCGAAACGACACATTGCTGAGCGCCTTGAACGCGCCAAAGGCTTTTGTGACGTTGATGGTCTCGAACAGGGGCGCGGTGTCGGGGGCGGCTATGGCATCGGGCTGCATCTCATCGCCCTCCCTGACGCCGGTTGGCAAGCGCCTCGATGGTGCCCGACAGCCCCTGCGGCATGAACACCACCAGCAGCACCAGCACGCCGCCCATCACAAAGCGCCAATACTGGGTGATCGACATCACGAAATCCTGCAGCACCACGAAAACCAGCGCGCCGATCGCGGGGCCTGCAAAGGTGCCGCTGCCGCCCAGCACCGCCATAAACACGAGGTTGCCGGAATGGGTCCAATAGGCCAGTTCGGGGTCGGCCAGCCCCGTGGTGACGGCCAGGATGGTGCCGCCGATGCCGCCATAAACAGCCGAGATCACAAAGGCGGCGAGTCGCATCCGAAAAATCTGCACGCCGACATAGGCGGCCTTGCCGGCGTTCTCGCGGATCGCCCGCAAGTGCAACCCGAACGGCGACTGCGTGATGCGCCACATCGTCAGGCCCAAAGCCGCGAACAGGACCAGTGCATAGTAGTAAAAGGGGCCGGTCAGAAACGCGGTCTTGCCGCCGCGCCATTCCATGCCGAGCAGCAGCGGCCGCAGCACTCGCATGCCCTGATCGCCGCCGGTGATGCTGTAGAATTTGAACAGGAAGGAATGAAACAGCATGCCGAAGGCCAGCGTCAGCATGCCGAAGAATATCCTGGTGTAGCGGACGCACAGCGCGCCGGTCACCACCGAGATCAACCCGGAAGCCAGCGCCGCCGTGATCAGCAGGATTTCAAAGCTGCGGACGCCGAATTTTGAGGTCAGTACCGCCGCGGTATAGGCGCCGACGCCGAGAAACAGCGCGTGGCCGAACGACAGCAGCCCGGTGGTGCCGAACAGCAGATTGAATCCGAGCAGCGCGATGCCGTAGCCGATGAATGGCAGCATCAGCATCAGCGCATAGGGCGAGGCCACCAGCGGCAGCAGCGCCATGATGGCGATCAGCGCCAACAGCACCCACAATCCGCTCGGCCGCGGCATCCATCGCCGCGCCATGGTCCGGGGCGCCATGTCGATCGATGGGTTGCTCACGCGGTCGCCTTCCCGAACAGGCCGGCCGGCTTGAGAATCAGCACGACGACGACGACGAGATAGACCGACAGCATCTCCATTTCCGGCATCAGCGAAATGGCGGCCGCGCGCATCAACCCGACCACCAGCGCGCCAACCAGCGCGCCGCGCATGCTGCCGAGCCCGCCGATCACCACCACGGCAAAGGATTCCACCACGAGCTCGACCGCCATATCGAGCGATGCCGCTCCTGACGGCACCACCAGCGCACCGCCGACGGTGCCGAGCATGCAGCCGACCGTGAACACCAGCGCAAAGATCTTCGAGGCGTTGACGCCGAGCCCCTCGGCCATGTCGCGGTTTTCAGCGGTGGCGCGGACGATGCGGCCGGTCCTGGTGCGTTCGAGAAACAGGCCGAGCCCCACCGCGATGGCGAGGCTCGCCGCGATCACCAGCAGATTGTAGGCCGGCACCCGAATGCCCGCGAAATTCGCCGAGCCGTAGACCAGATAGACATTGTCCATGGTCAACGGCGTCGCTCCCCACAGAAAGCGGAACACGTCCTGGAACATCAGCAGGAAGCCGAAGGTGATCAGCAGCTGGTAGCTTTCGTCGCGGCGATAGATGGTGCGCAGCACGCGCTCAATCGGCCATCCAACGACGCCGATCGCCAGCCCGGCCATGATGAGGACCGGAAAAAACAACAGCGGCGGCAGGCCAAGCTTGAGGGCGATGCCGACCGCGGTAATGCCGAAATAGGCGCCGAGCGCCTAGATCGAGCCTCAGGCCAGGTTGACGATCTTCTGGACGCCGAACACGAGCTGCAGCCCGGCGGCGACGTGAAACAGCACCGCGGCGTGGAAGGTCCCGCCGAGGACGACATCCACCAGCTCGACCATGCCTCAGACCGGCATCTTGGCGGTCTTGATCCACTCCCAGAAGTCCATGCCCGGCGGCTTTTGCAACTGCTCGGCGCCGAAAGTGTCGATCGAGGCCAGGGTCGGAAAATCGTATTTGTTATTGTTGGTGGACGGGCCCTGATAGAAAACCTGCTCGGCGATCTTGTCCTTGCGGAAACGGCCCTTGCCGCCGAGGCTCTCGACCTCGATGCCGGGCATCGCTTCGGCCACCTGCTCCGGCGTCGGCCATTTCTTCAGGGCCTTTTGCGCGGCCTCGACGCCGGCCTTGTAGGTGGCGAGCGCGAAATAGGCGCGGTCGGCCTCCCAGTGCGGCGCTTCCTTGTACTTCTCCATGTAGTCCGTGACGAAGGCCTTCTGCAGCGGCGAGGCC
>JAQGMS010000333.1 GCA_028292245.1 Ramlibacter sp. | reverse complement strand
GCCGCCTCGCGCCTGCGGGCGCGATAGCGGGCCACCCGCGGCAGGATCAGGATCGCCAGCACCAGCACCAGCAGGGTGAGCGACATCGGGCGCTGCAGGAACACCAGGAAGCTGCCCTCCCCGATCGACACCGCGTTGCGCAATTGCGCTTCGGCCAGCGGCCCGAGGATCATGCCGACCACGACCGGCGCCGTCGGGAAGTCGTAGCGGCGCATCAGCACGCCCAGCAAGCCGATGGCGTACAGCAGCACCAGGTCGAACGCGCTCTGGCGCATTCCGTATGCCCCGACCGTCGCGAAGATCAGGATGCCGGCGTAGAGCTGCGGCTTCGGAATCTTCAGCAGCTGGACCCAGACCTGCACCAGCGGCAAGTTGAGGATCAGCAGCATCACGTTGCCGATGTAGAGCGACGCAATCAGGGCCCACACCAGCGCAGCCGACGTGGTGAACAATTGCGGGCCGGGCTGGATGCCGTAGTTCTGGAACGCGCCCAGCAGGATGGCCGTGGTGTTCGAGGTCGGGATGCCCAGTGTGAGCAGAGGGATCAGCGCGGCCGTGACGGTGGCGTTGTTCGCGGCTTCCGGGCCCGCAACGCCTTCGATCGCACCCTTGGTGCCGAACTCGGCCAGGTTCTCGCCCTTGGCGAGCTTCTTTTCCGCCGCATAGCTCAGGAAGGTCGGGATCTCGGTGCCGCCGGCAGGGATGCAGCCGAAGGGCGTGCCGATGGCCGTGCCGCGCAACCAGGCGGGAATCGAACGGCGCCATTCTTCCTTGGTCATGTAGACCTTGCTCAATGCGTTCTGCTTTTCGACGACGCGGCCCTCGTACATCCCTGCGTAGAGCACCTCGGCCACAGCGAACAGGCCGACGGCCACCAGCACGATCTCGATGCCATCGAGCAGTTCCGGCACGCCCAGCGTATAGCGCGGCTGGCCGGAAATCTGGTCCAGGCCGACGCAGCCGATGGCCAGGCCGATCAGCAGCGCGGTCATGCCACGCAGCGCGCTCTTGCCAAGCACCGCGCTCACCGTGGTGAAAGCCAGCACCATCAACATGAAGTATTCCGGCGGCCCCAGCTTCACCGCGAAATCGGCGACCACCGGCGCGAACAGCGTGACGATCACCGTCGCGATCGTGCCCGCAACGAACGAACCGATCGCCGCCGTGGCGAGCGCCGCCCCCGCGCGGCCGTTCTTCGCCATCTTGTTGCCCTCCATGGCGGTGACCATGGAGGCTGTCTCACCCGGTGTGTTCAGCAGGATGGACGTGGTGGAACCGCCGTACATCGCGCCGTAGTAGATGCCGGCGAAGAAGATCATCGAAGCGGTGATCTCCACCTTGGCGGTGATCGGCAACAGCATCGCGACGGCGACGGCCGGGCCGATGCCCGGCAGCACGCCCACCGCCGTGCCGAGCAGGCAGCCGACGAAGGCCCACATCAGGTTGGCCGGCGATATCGCCGTGGCGAAACCCTGCATCAGTGAATTGAGGATGTCCATGATCAGAGCCATCCCGTCGACGTGAGGCCCGGCAGGTTGATCGCCAGGAATTTGGTGAAGGTCCAGTACACCGGCCCCGAGATCGCAACGCCGGTGAACAGGTCCACCGCCAGCGCCCGGGCGCCTGCCGCCTCCTGGCCGGCCGCGCGCTTCAAGCCCTGCACCGCCAGCATGTAGCACAGCGTGCAACTGAGGATGAAGCCGATGGTCGTGATCAGCGCCGCATTGGCCAGCAGCCCCGCCGAAATCCACGCCAGGGCGGGCCAGTAGGGACGTTCGGCACCGGAGGGCTCGTCCATCGCGCGAAAACCGCCGGTGAGGGACTCACGCAGTATCAGCACGCCGCAGAGTGCAAGTGAAACGGCAACGAGCCAGGGAAGAAAATTGGGGCCGACGCCACCGTAGCCGGCGGCCGCGGGTATCGACAGCGCGCCGGCGGCCAGGGCCAGCCCGATCAGCAGCACGCCCGCGCCGACCGCGGTTTGCATCTTGTTGTGAAGTTGGTTTGACATGGCATCCCGCTGCGTCGACACATGAAAAAGCGCCCGGGGATGAACCGGGCGCCGCTTGTACTACGCGGTCTTGAGATCAGACCATGCCGGATTTGACCATGGTTGCGCGCAGGCTGGCAAAGTCGTCGTCGACGAACTTCTCGAACGCCGGCCCGGACAGCACGGCCGGGGTCCAGCTGTTCTTTTCCAGCGCTTCGGCCCAGCTCTTGGTCTTGAGAGCGGCCAGCACCATGTCGGTCAACGCCTTGGCCTGCGCCGGTGTGATACCGGGCGCGCCATAGACGCCGCGCCAGTTGCCGATCTCGACGTCCAGGCCCTGCTCCTTCAGCGTGGGCACGTTGACGCCCTTGAGCCGCTGGCCCGATGTGACGGCGATCGCCTTCATCTTGCCGGTGGTGATGTATTCGGCGAATTCGCTGTAGCCGCTGCCGCCCACGGTGACGTTGCCGCCCAGGATCGCCGCGGTCGCTTCGCCGCCTCCGCGGAACGCGACATAGTTGATCTTGGACGGATCGACGCCCGCCTTCTGGGCGATCATCGCGGCGGCGATGTGCTCGGTGGAACCCCGCGAACCGCCGCCCCACTTGACGCTGCCCGGGTCCTTCTTCAGCTGCGCGACCACGTCGGCCATGTTCTTCAGCGGCGAATTCGCCGGCAGGACGAAGACGTTGTATTCGCTCGTGAGCCGCGCGATCGGCGTGGCCTGCGAGAGGTTGACCGGCGGCTTGCCGGTGATGATGCCGCCGAGCATCACGGCGCCCATCACCATCATGGCGTTCGGGTCGCCCTTGCTGCCGTTGACGAACTGGGCCAGGCCCAGCGCGCCGGCGGCGCCGCCCTTGTTTTCGTAACTGACCGAGTCCGCGACCTTCGCGTCCTGCAGGGCCTTGCCGAGTGCCCGGCCGGTAGTGTCCCAGCCGCCGCCGGGATTGGCGGGAATCATCATCTTGACGTTGGCGGCGGCGCGAGCCGTCAGCGGCAGGGCGCCGGCCGCGGCGAGGGCAGCCAGGGTTCTTAGAAATGTGTCGCGACGCATGAAGTCTCCTTGATTCAAAACACGGCAATCATGCGCTGTCTGGCTGTCATTCGGCTGTCCTTCGCATTGGGGAAACTACTGAAAGGGCCGCACCGGGGGCCTCTGCCCGGCAAGCTAACCTCAGCGGGCCATGAAGCTGCTGCTTGTCGAAGACGATCCCTCGATGCAGGTCACCCTGCAGCGCTCGCTCAGCCGCAGGGGGATGGAGGTCACGGCTTGCGGCGATGGCCGCGAGGCTCTGGAACGCTGGCGCGCCACCACGCCCGATGTGGTCCTGCTGGACCTCACGCTGCCGGGCATGGACGGTCTGGAGGTGCTCGAATCGGCGCGCCGCGCGGGAGTGACGACGCCGGTGCTGATCCTCACTGCGCGAGGGACCGTGGGCGATCGCGTGGTCGGGCTGAACACGGGCGCCGATGACTACCTGCCTAAACCTTTCGACCTCGACGAACTCGAGGCGCGCTTGCGCGCCCTGCACCGCCGCAGGGCCGCGGCCGCGCCGGGCGCGATGGTCGACGGCGTGGGCGCCTTGCGCCGCGATCCCGCGAGCGGCGCGGTCTATCACGGCGACCAGGTGCTGGAGCTCACCCCGCGCGAGCTGGCGCTTCTGCAGGCTTTGCTGGACAAGCCCGGCCACGCGGTCAGCAAGGAGCGCTTGTTCGAGCTGGTGTTCCCCGGCGAGGCGGATGTGCAATACGAGGCTGTGGAAGTCGTCGTCTACCGGCTGCGCAAGAAGCTCGCCGGCACCGGCACCGCATTGATGACGCTGCGCGGCCTGGGGTACCTGCTCAAGGTGCAGGGATGAGCCGCCAGCTCAGGCCCACGTCGCTGCGGCGCTATCTCCTGCTGGGCATCCTGTTGCCAGTGGGCCTGTTCGTGCTGGTCAACGCCGTCAGCCTGTACCACCAGACCTTGAAGGCCGTGAACACCGCCTACGACCGGACCCTGCTCGCGTCGGCCAAGTCGATCGGCGAACTGCTGGACGTCAGCGGCTTCGACGACAAGGCCGAACTGCGCGTCACTGTTCCCTACGCGGCGCTGGAAGCTTTCGAGGCCGACAACCAGAGCCGCATGTTCTATCGCGTCTCGACGCCGTCCGGCAGGACCGTGTCGGGCTTCGAGGAGTTGCCGTTCTGGCGCGGCACCTTGCCCGTGCACAACACGTATGCCGCGCTGGTGGATTTCTACGACGACTCGTTTCGCGGCGAAGCGGTCCGGGTGGCGGTGCTGCTGCAGCCCGTGGCAAGCCAGAACGGCCGTGGCATGGCGGTGATCCAGGTGGCCGAGACGCTCGAGCTGCGCCAGACCCTCACGCGCGAGATCCTGATCGACACGCTGTGGCGGCAAGCCGTGCTGGTGGCGGTGATCGCCTTGGTGGCGGCGCTGGTGGTGCAGCGGGCGACGCGACCGGTGCGCCAGCTCAGCGCAGAGATGGAGCAGCGGCCGGAAGGCGACCTGACACCCATCGCCGCGCCCAATGCACCACGCGAATTGCTGCCGCTGGTGGACGCCACCAACCAGGTGATGACGCGGCTTTCGCACCTGCTGGATAACCAGAAGCGCTTCGTGCGCGACACCGCGCACCAGTTGCGCACACCGTTGGCGGTGCTCAAGACGCAGGTCCAGTCGGCATTGCGTGGTGACGTCGAGCCGCGCCAAGCCCTGCTGGAAATCGCCGATACGGTGGAGCGCGCCACGGCGCTGGCCAACCAGATGCTTTCGCTGGCCAAGGTCGAGCAGCTGCGCCAGCAGCCCGACGAATCGATCCACGACTTCGCCGATGTTGTGCGTTCGGTGGCGCTGGAACTGTCGCCGCTGATCGCGGACAAGGACCTGGATTTCGAGATCGCCACCGACCGTGCGCCCGTCCGCTCGCATGAATGGATGCTGCGCGAACTCACCCGCAACCTGCTACACAACGCCATCCGGCAAAGCCCGGCCGGCGGCTCGCTCGCCGTGCGCGTGGTCGCGGATGCCACTGCGGCGGCGCTGACGATCGCGGACAGCGGGCCCGGCATTGCGGCAGAGCTGCGGTCCCGGCTGTTCCAGCCGTTTTCGCCGGGCAATGCGCGCGGTGGCTCGGGCCTGGGGCTGGCCATCTGCCACGAGATCGTGCGGACGCTGGGCGGCACCATCGAACTGGAAAATCGTGAAACGCATGGTCACATCGGGGGCCTGGATGCCACCGTGCGGCTGCCGCTGGCGGAGAATCACCCGTAATGGAAAAACTGCGCATCGACAAGTGGCTGTGGACGGCCCGCTTCTACAAGACACGCACGCTGGCCAGCGAGGAAGTCGTCAAGGGCCGCGTCCAAGTGAACGGCCAGGAGGTCAAGCCGGCCCGCGAGGTGAAGGCAGGCGACACGGTTTCCGTGCGGCAAGGCCAGGTGACACGCACGGTCATCGTGAAGGGCCTGTCGGGCATGCGCGGGCCCGCGACGGCGGCGCAACTGCTCTATCAGGAGACAGCCGAGAGCATAAAGGCGCGCGAACAGGCGGCCGAACAGCGCAAGTACGCACCGGAGCCCGCGCACTCGATCGAGCAAGGGCGGCCGACCAAGCGCGGCCGGCGCGAACTCGATGACGCGCAACGCGGCTGGGGGGACCGCTGGAGCGCGTCGGTGGACGGCAACAAGGGCAACTGACGCGGGCGCGGTACGGATCGTGCTTCGGGCTTTCACTATGGAGCCCTGGCGGCGCTCGTGGTGTACTGCCGCTGCATTCTCATTACCGGAGTCGTACCCCCATGAAGCTGAAACACTTACTCGGCGTCCTCGTCGCCACCACTGCCCTGACAGGGGTCGCACATGCGCAGCAGTTCTTCCGCATCGGCACTGGCGGCACCGCCGGAACGTACTACCCCGTGGGCGGCATGATCGCCAACGCGGTGTCGCAGCCGGGCAAGATCGTGGCGACCGCGCAGGCGAGCAATGGCTCGCTCGCCAACGTCACGGCCGTCGCGGGCGGCTCGCTCGAAGCGGGCCTGACTCAATCCGACGTCGCGACGTGGGCATACACCGGCACCGGGGCCTTCGAGGGCAAGCCAAAGATCACCGACCTGCGCATGATCGCCAACCTGTACCCCGAAAGCATCCACCTGGTGGTGAAGAAGGGCTCCGGCATCAAGTCGGTCGCCGACCTCAAGGGCAAGCGCGTCGCGCTCGATGAGCCCGGCTC
>JAQGMS010000266.1 GCA_028292245.1 Ramlibacter sp. | reverse complement strand
ACTTGATGCCCTGCTTTTTCATTTCCTCGTAGTCCTTCGCGTTGCGGTCGGCGTGCTTCCAGCTCATGTCCGCGCTGGCGGCTTGCACGGCGTAGTCGATGATGGACTTCAGCTCCTGCGGCAGGGCGTTGAACTTCGGCTTGTTGAACAGGATTTCGAACTGCTCACCGCTCTGGTGGAAGCTTTGCAGCATGCAGTTCTTGACGACATCCGGGAAGCCCAGCACGCGGTCGCTGGACGCGTTGTTGAACTCGGCCGCGTCGATCAGGCCCCGGTCCAGTGCCGGAACGATCTCGCCGCCGGGCAGCGGGTTCACCGAAGCCCCCAATTCCGTGAAGATGTCCACAGCCAGCCCGACGGTCCGGTACTTGAGTCCCTTGAGGTCCTCCACCTTGGCGATCGGCTTCTTGAACCAGCCCAGCGGCTGCACGGTCATGGGGCCGTACAGGTAGGACACGACATCCATGTTGATGGACTTGTAGATTTCCTCGAGCAGCGCCTTGCCGCCGCCGTAGTAATGCCAGGAGAGCACGAGGTTCGAATCCAGGCCATATGCGGGGCCCGATCCCCAGATCGCCAGGGCGGAGTTCTTGCCGTAGTGGTAGGCCAGCACGCCGTGCCCGCCGTCGAGCGTGCCCTTGTTCACCGCCTCGAGCAGCTGAAATGCGGGAACCACTGCGCCGGAAGGGAGCACTTCGATCTTCAGGCGGCCACCCGCCATGTCGTTCACTTTCTTGGCGAAGTCGTTGGCGTATTCGTGGAAGATGTCCTTGGCCGGCCAGGTGCTCTGGAAGCGGAACGACGTGGTCTGCGCGACGGCGACCATGGGCGCGGACATCGCGCCCGCGGCAACTGCGGCACCCTTGAGCAGGCTGCGGCGGCGTGGGGTCTTCGGATCGCTCATCTTTGTCTCCTGTGGTTGAATTCGAATCGTTAGCAAGCTATCTTTGGCGGCCAGTCGGCGCTCGGGTAAGAGGGTTTTCACCGAGCAGTCGTCTTCGCCCGCAAGAGCGGCTGGTACTTATGTTTGCGACACCACAGGAGACAAGAATGGACAGGCGAAATTTCTTCGGTACCTCAGCTGCTGCCGCGGCCACCGGGCTGGCGGGATGCGCTGTGGCGGGCCCCGGCGGCGCGGCCCCCCGCACGCCCTTCGCGGTGCCGGCCACCTACATTCCGGTCGTCGGCTCGGACGAGATGTTCCCGGTGCGCCGCATCTACTGCATCGGGCGCAACTACCGGGCCCATTCGATCGAGATGGGCTCCAACCCGGACCGCGAACCGCCGTTCTTTTTCCAGAAGCCGACCGATGCGATCCAGTTCGTCGCGCTGGGAACCACGCCGGACCATCCGTATCCGCCGCTGACCAAGAACTACCACTACGAAGCCGAACTGGTGGCCGCCATCGGCAAGGCGGGGCGCAACATCCCCGTGGCCAGCGCGCTGGACCACGTGTGGGGCTATACGCTCGGCCTGGACATGACACGGCGCGACCTGCAGCGCGCCATGGGCGACGAGAAGAAACCCTGGGAAATCGGCAAGAGCTTCGACCGGTCCGCCCCCATCGGCGCGCTGCACAGGGTGGGGCAGATCGGCCACTTCACCGACGGCGCGATCTGGCTGAAGGTCAACGGGCAGATCAAGCAGAACGCCAACCTCAACCAGATGATCTGGTCGGTGGCCGAGCAAATCAGCAACCTCTCCGCCGCATTCGAATTGTTCCCCGGCGACATCATCTACTCGGGGACGCCGGAAAACGTGGGGCCGGTGGTGAAGGGCGACGTGATCGAGATGCACATCGACAAGCTGCCCAACTTGAGCGTGAAGATCGTCTGATGGCCGGCGGCTCCTACACTGGAGCCTGAAGGAGCCGCCATGAACCAGCCGATCCAGCTGTTCGACCCGGCGTCGAGCAGCTATACCTACCTTGTCTACGACGAGGCCACGCGTGAGGCGCTCATCATCGACCCGGTGGACGAGCAACTCGCGCGCGACCTCGCCGCGCTGCGGGAACACGGTTTCAAACTGGCCTGGACGGTCGAAACCCATGCCCATGCCGACCACATCACCAGCGCCGGCCTGCTGGCCGAGCACACAGGCGCTAGGACCGCGGCGCCCGAGGGCTGCGGCATCGGCACGGCCGCGGTGCAATTGAAGGATGGTGACGTGCTGCGCTTCGGCGGGGAACAGATCAAGGCGCTGCACACACCGGGCCACACGGCGGGCAGCATGAGCTACCTGTGGCGCGGCCACGTGTTCACCGGCGACACCTTGCTCATCAACGGCTGCGGCCGCACCGACTTTCAGTCCGGCAGCGCGGCGGCCCTCTACCGCAGCCTGACCGAAGTGCTGTTCGCGCTGCCCGAAGATACCGTGGTGTGGCCCGGCCACGACTACCAGGAGCACAGCCACTCGACGATCGGCGTGGAGAAAAGAAGCAATGCCAGGGTGGCGGGCAAGACGCTGGCAGAATTCAAGTCGATCATGGATGAATTGCACTTGCCCAAACCACGCCGGCTGGACGAGGCCGTCCCGGCCAACATGAGTTCGGGGCTGCGCCACGACGCGGGCGCTGCTGCCCAAGACGCTGCAAGTGGCGGGGATTCGCAGGCGCGTCCGGCCGCGGGCTACGCGGGCGACGTGCCGCCGGAGCTGGCGTTCGACTGGTGGCAAAAGGGCGACGCGGTGCTGGTCGATGTGCGCAGCGACGCCGAGCGCGAATGGGTGGGGTTCGTGCCCGGCGCCGTGCCGCTGGCCTGGAAGCAATGGCCCGGCATGGCGCTGAACAATGCTTTCGATGATGGATTGAAGGCGGCCGTGCCGCCCGGCAAGAAGGCGCTGCTGATGTGCCGCAGTGGCGTGCGGTCCATTGCAGCGGCCAGGCGCGCCACCGAACTGGGCGTCGAGGCGTACAACATCCTGGAGGGATTCGAAGGCGATCCCGACGACAACGCCCAGCGCGGCAAGCGCGGTGGCTGGCGCTTTCGCGGGCTGCCCTGGCGCCAGGGCTGAGCACCAACCGCTTCATTCGCAACAGAGCCACGAAAATGCCCGTCAACCTGTCCGCGCCTCGCGCCGGAGATCTTCATCCCGTCCCCGGCGTGCGCATCGGTGTGGCCGAAGCCGGCATCCGCAAGGCCAATCGCAAGGACCTGACGGTGGTCCTGATCGATGCGGGCGCGTCGGTTGCGGGGGTGTTCACCCAGAACCGCTTTTGCGCCGCGCCGGTCCAGGTCTGCCGTGAGCACCTCGCCCATTCGGCGACACACGGCGAGATTCGCGCGATGGTGATCAACACCGGCAACGCGAACGCCGGGACCGGCCAGGACGGACTGGCCCGCGCCCGCGCCACCTGCGCCGCGCTGGCGCGCCGGCTGGATATCGCGCCCGAACAAGTGCTGCCGTTTTCCACAGGCGTGATCATGGAGCCGCTGCCGGTCGAGCGCATCGAGGCCGGCTTGGCCGCCGCAGTGGCCGACGCGAAAGCCGACAACTGGCTGCGCGCCGCCGAGGGCATCATGACCACCGACACGGTGCCCAAGGCGTTCAGCAAACGCGTCGTGATCGACGGCGCCCCGGTCACCATCTCCGGCATCAGCAAGGGCGCGGGCATGATCCGGCCGAACATGGCGACGATGCTGGGCTTCATGGCCACCGACGCCAAGGTCGACGCCGGCGTGATGCACCAGCTCGCGCTGGAATTGGCCGAAGGTTCTTTCAACCGCGTGACGGTCGATGGCGACAC
>JAQGMS010000285.1 GCA_028292245.1 Ramlibacter sp. | reverse complement strand
ACCCGCGTCACTTCCGAAGAGAAGCCGTTGAGCTGGTCGACCATGGTGTTGATGGTTTCCTTCAGCTCCAGGATTTCGCCCTTCACGTCCACCGTGATCTTGCGGCTCAAGTCGCCGCGCGCCACCGCGGTGGTCACCGTCGCGATGTTGCGTACCTGCGAGGTGAGGTTGTTGGCCATCGAGTTGACCGAGTCGGTCAAGTCCTTCCAGGTGCCGGCAACGCCCGGCACCACGGCCTGGCCGCCCAGCCGCCCGTCGGTGCCGACCTCGCGCGCCACCCGCGTCACTTCCGACGCGAAGGATCGCAGTTGGTCGACCATCGTGTTGGTGGCTTCCTTCAGCTGAAGGATTTCGCCGCGCACGTCCACGGTGATCTTTTTCGACAAGTCGCCGTTGGCCACCGCGATGGTCACGTCGGCGATGTTGCGTACCTGCGCCGTCAGGTTGCCGGCCATCTGGTTGACCGAGTCGGTCAGGTCTTTCCAAACGCCGGACACGCCCTTCACCTTGGCTTGGCCACCGAGCTTGCCCTCGGTGCCCACTTCGCGCGCCACCCGCGTCACTTCCGACGTGAACACCGAAAGCTGCTCGATCATCGTGTTCACCAGCTTGGCGGAGCGCAGGAATTCGCCCTTGAGGGCGCGGCCATCGACCTGCAGGTCCATCGACTGGCCGAGGTCGCCCTTGGCGACGGCGCCGATGGTGCGGGCGATGTCGGTCGTCGGCCGCACCAAGTCGTCGATCAGGGTGTTCAACGAATCCACTTGGGCGGCCCAGCTGCCGACGGCGCCGGGCGCCGACATCCGCTGCGAGAGCCGGCCTTCCTTGCCCACCGTCGTGCGCAGGCGGTCGGCCTCGCCGGTGATCCGTTCCGCGTTACCGATGGTCTGGTTGAAGGCCTCGGCGATCCGGCCATCGGTGCCGGACCAGTCGGCCGGCAGGCGCGCTTTGAAATCGCCGTCCGAAAAGGCCATCAGCGCGGCCAGGATCTGGCGCGACCGGGCTTCGGCCAAGTCACTCGCCGGACCCGGCATCGAAGCGAGCAAGCCGCTGTGCGGCGGCTGCTTGCGGGTCTTGGCGGTAGGAATAGGGGCGAGCGTCTTCGGGCTCTTGCGTTTAAGCCGCGGCTGCGTGGCCTGGTCCATAGCGATCTCCGTACGTCCTCGAGCGGTTTCTGGGTGGGTCAGCGAAGCTGAGCTCAGCCAGTGTCTCAGTTGATTTCGGGTTTGGCTGTAGGACCAGACTGACATAACAGCCGAGCTGATGCGAACCGGATGTGCGTGTCATGTAAATGCATCCATCAGTCCAGTGTCTGCCGATACCGCTTCAACGCCAGGAATCCGGCCACCCCCATGAAAGCCAGCATCGGCCACAGTTCCGGCAGCAACAAATCCGCCGTGTTGCCCTTGAGCATGATGCCGCGCACGATGCGCAGGAAATGCGTCAGCGGCAGCAGTTCCCCCAGCCACTGCGCCCATTGGGGCATCGCGCGGAAGGGGAACATGAATCCCGACAGCAGCATGCTCGGCAGGAAGAAAAAGAACGTCATCTGCATCGCCTGCAACTGGTTGCGCGCCAGCGTCGAGAAGGTGAAGCCCACGCCCAGATTGGCGACGATGAAGACCCCGATCATCGCCATTAGCAGCGGGAAGCTGCCCACCAGCGGCACCTCGAACAGCAGCCAGGCCGCGCCCAGGATCACGCCCAATTGCACGTATCCGATCACCACGTACGGCAGGATCTTGCCGGCCATCACTTCGGCCGGCAGCACCGGCGTCGCCAGCAGGTTCTCCATGGTTCCGCGCTCGCGCTCGCGCGTCATCGCCAGCGAAGTGAGCATCACCATCGTCATGGTGAGGATGGTGCCGATCAGGCCCGGCACGATGTTGTAGCGCGACAGCCCCTCCGGGTTGTAGCGGCGGTGCACGACCACTTCATAGGGCGGCGGGCTGGCTCGCAGCCGCTGCAGCGGCCCGGTCAGGTCGCGCTCCAGGGCCTGGGCCGCCGCCGCATTGAGCGCGGCCAGCGCGTTGCCCGAAGCCGAGGGGTCGGTCGCATCGACCGCCACCAGCAGCGCCGGGTTTTCGCCGCGCACCAACCGGCGGGTGAACTGCGGCGGGATCACCACCAGGAACTGCACGTCGCCCGCCTCCAGCAGTTTTTCGGCCGCCGCATCGCTGGTGCCCTGGTGCACGATCCGAAAGTACCCGGTGTTCTGCAAGGTGGCGACGATGCTGCCGGCCATCGGGCTGGTGTCGGCCGACACCAGCGCCGTGGGCAGGCCGCGCGGATCGGTATTGATCGCGTAGCCGAACAGCACCAGTTGCAGGATCGGCACGCCGACGGCCATGCCGAAGGTCAGCCGGTCGCGCATCATCTGCTGGAATTCCTTGATGAAGACGGCGACCACGCGTGCCCACGAAAAGTTCATGCACGCTCCCGCTTCTTCGTCTTCGCCGGCGCAGCGAAGTTGTCCTGCGCGCCATCGATCAATTTGATGAAGACTTCTTCCAGCGAGGCGCCCTGCGGCAGCCCGGCCTGCTCGACGATCTGGCGCTCGCTGCCGTGCGCCAGCACCTTGCCGTACGCGATGTACACCAGCTCGTCGCAGCGCGCCGCCTCGTCCATGTAATGCGTGGACACCAGCACCGTGATGCCTTCTTCGGCGAGCCGGTGGATCTGGTCCCAGAATTCACGCCGCGCTTTCGGGTCGACCCCGGCCGTCGGTTCGTCCAGCAATAGCAGGCGCGGGTTGTGGATCAGGCAGCCCGCCAGCGCGAGCCGCTGCTTCCAGCCGCCCGACAGCGTGCCCGCCAACTGGTCCTGCCGCTCCACCAGGCCCAGGCGCTGCAGCGCGTCGTCCACCGCCTTCTGGCGATTCGGAATCTCGAACAGCCGCGCGATGAAGTCCAGGTTCTCGCGGATCGACAGGTCTTCGTACCAGCCGAACTTCTGCGTCATGTAGCCGGCTTGCCGCTTGATCTCGCGCGCCTGCGTGATCACGTCCAGCCCCAGGCAGGTGCCTTCGCCGGCGTCGGGCTTGAGCAGCCCGCACAGCATGCGGATGGTGGTGGTCTTGCCGCTGCCGTTGGGCCCGAGGAAGCCGCAGATGCGGCCCTGGCCCACCTGGAGATCGACGTTGTCGACGACGGCCCGGCCGCCATAGCGCTTGGTCAGGCCCCGCACGTCGATCGCGAGCTCGCTCATCGCGCGGACGAAGCCGGTTTCGCCGTGCCCGCCTGCGGCCGCGCGCTGAGCGGCTGGCCGGGCCGCAGCCGCGTGGCGTCGGCCGGCGCGGGATGGGCCTCGGCCATGAACACCAGTTTGCTGCGCTGTGAATTCGAATAGATCACCGGCGGCGTGTACTCGGGCCTGGTGGCAATGTGGGTGACGCGGGCGGCGATCGGCGCGCCGCAGCCGTCGCATTCCAGCAGCACGGTCTGGCCCAGGGTCACGCTTGGAAGTTCGGGTTCCGGAATGTAGAAGCGCGCCTTGATGTTTGCCGGCGGCAACAAGGCCACCACGGGTTGGCCGGCGGCCACGAACTCGCCGGGGCGGAAGAAGGTGTCGGCGACCTGCGCGTCGGCGGGCGCGGCCTGCTGCTTTTGCTGCTGGCGCCATTCGGTCTGCTTCAAGGCCTGCCGCGCGGCTTCCACCTGCGCGTCGGCGGCGGCGCGCTCGTCGTCGCGCGCCGGCAGGCGGGCCACCTGCACCGCTGAAGAGCTCTCCGCGACCCGCGCCTGTGCCTGTGCCAACGTCGCCTGCGCCTCGTCGACCTGCGCGCGCGAGATGAAGCCCTTGGCCAGCAGCTCGCGCTTGCGTGCCAGGTCATGCTGCGCCAACTCGGCCTGCGCTCGCGCCTGTTGCAGTTGCGCCTGGTTGACCGCCACTTCGGGCTCGCGTTTGCCCTTGTCGGTGTTCTCCGCCTGGTAGCGGGCCACGTCGACGCGCGCGCTGGCTTCCTCGCGCGCCGCCCGCTCCGACTCCGACTCCAGCGCGAACAGCGGCTTGCCGCGCGCCACCTGCTGGCCGGCCTCCACGTTGAGCGCGCTGAGCGTGCCGGCCAGAGGCGACGACACATAAACATAGTCGGCCTCGGCGTAGCCCGACCAGCCCGGCTCCTCCCGGTTGCCGCAGGCAGCCAGCAGGCAAAGCGCCGCCAGCGCTGCCAGCGCGCCAGCCCCATGGTTCCTGTTCTTCATGACTCGCCCTTTCCGGGTGCCAGTGCCTTCAGCGCCAGTTCGATGCGCTGCCTGATCGCCTTTTCGCTCATCACCTGCGAGTGCAGGGCCACGCCGAGCAGGGCGGGCGCAACGCCGAGCGACCGGATGCCCGGCGCGATCAGCAAGGGCATCGCCACCGCGCTCATCACGAAGATGAACCGCTGCAAGGGCGCGACCTTCGCCAACGTCCCGTCCTTCTCCGCCTGCTGCAGCAACGACAGCAGCAGCCGCAAATGCCGCGGCGCGTTGCTGCGCATGAATTCGACCGCCACGGCCTCGCCCGAAGCCGCGTCGGCGATCACGCGGCCCAGCATCGCGCCGTGGTCACGCACGAAGGTCGCCAGGAAAAACAGCGCTTCGCGCAGCCGCTGCAACGGCGGGGCGGCCTGCTGCGCGCTGGTGCTCAGTTGTGCGAACATTTCTTCGTACCAACCGTCCAGCAGCTGGCGCAGGAACGCGTCCTTGGTCTTGAAGTGGTAATGGAACATGCCGAGGTTGACCCCCGCGTGCTGGGTCAGCGCGCGCACCGACAGCCGCGCGGCGCCACGCTCGGCATAGAGCTCGCGGCCGCTTTGCAGCAGTGCCTGCTCGAAGTTGCGGCCGGGGCGTGCCATTCGTCATTATTAGACGGCCGACTAATAATTTGCAAACCTGTCGGCCCCGGCCTTCTCGCCGCGACGAAACGTAAGTTTTGCCGCTGAGCTTGGCTCGGCAGGCGCCTTGGCGCAACAACTCGGCCGTGACCGCATTCCTGGCTCGACTGCGGCCTGCAAGCCCATCCGCACCCCTGTTCAGCTTTTTGGCGTGTTTTGCCTCGTCCGTTGGCCCGACAGAACCCCGCCAAGGCGCATGCATGAGCGCCAAATAGGGAAATATTGCGCACGACAAATGACGGACTCGGTTACCTTGTAGGAAGCTCCCCGCCGGGTTTGTGGGACATCTCCTACTACAGTCGCGTCTCTTGCTGAGGTTTGCGCCGTGTCCCATCCGCAATTGCTGTGTTCGCAGCGCGGTGGCGACAGCCGGTCCAGAAGTGCCCCAGCTCATCTTTCAACAGGTCGACGGTCAGCAGTCCATGCCGTCCCGACGCCATCTTTCTTACACCTCGTTGAATATGAAAAGACGCCTGTTTCTCCTGTCTGGCTCTGCTGCAGCCGCCCTTGCAATGACCGGCTGCGGTGGCGGCGGCGGCAGTACCGCAAGCGCCGCGACCTCGACGCCGAGCGCGAGCACCGCAGGCAGTTCGGCCGCCGAGTTGCCCGCCGCCGCCGCGACGCCGGGGTCGGCATCCGGTGCCGGTTACCCGTTCGGTGCTCGCCTGAACAAGTACGTGGCCGGCATCCTGCCGACGCAGAGCACGGCGGCCATGGACGCGCTGCTGACGGCGCAGTACGACGCCTGGAAGGCGGCGCGCATCGTGTCGGCCGATTCGATCGTTCCCGGCGGCCGGGCCGTGCTGTTCTCCAACGCCGACTACATGACGGTGTCCGAAGGCATGGGCTACGGCATGCTGCTGGCGGCGCTGTTCGCCGGGCACGACCCGCAGGCCCAGGCGCTGTTCGACGGCTTGCTGGCGGTGGTGCGGGCACGCCCGGCTTATGCGGTCGTCCCGTTCGACCCGAACGGCAAGTACCTGAACGAGTGGCGCATCAACGCCAACGGAACCTCGGGCGGTGAAGGCTGGAACGCCATGGACGGCGACCTCGACATCGCGATGGCCCTGCTGATGGCGGACCGTCAATGGGGCTCGGCCGGCAGCTGGAACTACCTGCAGGAAGGCAAGAACACCATCGCCGCGCTGAAGTCGTGGAACATGAAGGGCGACGGCGCCACCAAGGGCCTGCCCAACGCCAACAACAACCGCACCTCCGACTACATGGTCGGCCACTTCCGCGCCTTCAAGGCGGCCACCGGCGACACGATCTGGGATCGCGCGGTCGATCGCGCCTACGAACTGCTGGACCGGATGCAGACGGTGTACTCCCCGGGCGTGGGCCTGATGCCCGACTTCGTGATCAACACCGACACCGGGACGCCTTCGCCTTCGACCGGCTACATCGGCGATGGCAACGACAAGGAAGGCTATTTCTGGTGGAACGCCTGCCGCAACCCGTGGCGCCTTTCCTCCGACTACATGCTGTCGGGCGATACGCGCTTCGCCACCGTGACGGGCCGGATGATCGACTTCTTCAAGAACTCCTCGGGCGGCGACCCGGCGAACATCGGCACCGGCTACGCGCTGGACGGAACGCGCCTGACCGGCGGCCCGATGCCCGGCGGCAACAGCGCGGCCTATCACGGCCCGATCTGCGCCGGCGCTTGTGTCGACGCGCGCTTCCAGGGTTTCCTGGACGCGATGTGGAACTGGAACGTGGGGCGCCTGACGACCGGCTATTACGACAGCGAGATCCAGCTCCTGAGCATGGCGGTGGCCTCCGGCAACTGGTGGTCGACGGCGCGCTAGCGAACGTCGCCTACCAGCTGCGCGATCGAGCCGCCCACGTCTTCCAGGCGCCGCCGCGCTTGCTCCGCGTCCAGCGAGAGCCGGGACATCACGATGGCGGTCTTCACATGCCCGCCCGACTCGCCCAGCAGGCGTCGCGCTTCCTCGCGTTCGACGCCCAAGGTGTCCATCAGGATGCGCTCGCCGCGGTCCTGCAATTTCTGGCATGTCACCTGCAAATCCACCATCAGGTTGCCGTAGACCTTGCCGGTCCTCACCATCGCCGCGGTGCTGATGGTGTTGAGAACGAGCTTGGTGGCCGTGCCGGCTTTCATGCGGGTCGAACCGGTGATCACCTCCGGCCCCACCAGCGGCGCGATCACCACGTCGTGCGACGCGACCAGTTCCTCCGAGGGATAGGTGCACAGCAGAAAACCCGTGCGCGCACCGCGCTCGCGCGCCCGATTCAGCGCGCCGTGCACGAACGGCGTGGTGCCCGAAGTGGCGATGCCCAATACGAAATCGTTGGGGCCGACCGCCTTTTCGTCGATCGCCGCCGCGCCGTCTTCCGGACGGTCTTCGGCGCCTTCCTGGGCGTGCAGCAAGGCGTCGTTGCCGCCCGCGATGATGGCCTGCACGAGGTGCGGATCGGCGCTGTAGGTGGGCGGCATCTCGGCTGCGTCCAGCACGCCGAGCCGCCCGGAGGTTCCCGCGCCGGCGTAGATCAAGCGGCCGCCCTTGCCGAAGCACTCCACCACCAGGTCGATCGCCCGCGCGATCTGCTGGCGCTCCTCGCCGACCGCGGCCGCCACGGTGCGGTCTTCCGCGTTGATGAGGTCGACGATATCAAGCGTGGAGAGCTGGTCGATGCTGGCGCTGCGCGGGTTGCGCTGCTCGGTCAGGCGCGCGTCCATGGAAATCCAATGCTAGAGGTTCACCCATGTTCCTCCGGCCGCGCTGCGCGGGCTGTAGGACCGTGCCGATGATCGGTGGCCGCCTTTGGACCGTCGGCCCACTCCCACTCAATGGAACGGAGGGTTTTCTCGGGTAGAGGCTGCCGCCCGCGGACCTACCATCCCACACCACCGAAAGTGACTCCCATTTAACGGAAGCCATGCCTCGCATGATCAAGACCGCGTCCCGGATCGACGTGCCGCACCTGCAGCAGCGGGAAACCGGCACTGTGGCGCGGGTGCTGATGATCCTGCGCGCCGTGGCGCAGTCGCGCACGGAGCCGACCACCAAGGGCTTGGCGGATCAGCTGAACCTGCCCCTTTCCACCATGCACCGGCTGCTGGACTTGCTGACCCGCGAAGACCTGCTGGCGCGCGATCCGGCGACGCGCTCGTTTCGCCCCGGCCCCGATTTCTTCCGCATGGCCTCGCTGGTCGTCGGCAAGCTGTCCATGACTTCGCTCGCCAAGCCGTTCCTGTCGGCGGCGGTTGCCCAAGGAAACGAGAGTGCCTACCTGTGCGTATTCGATCCCAAGGTCAGCAAGCTGGTGTTCGCGGCATGCGCGGAATCCACGCACCTGCTGGACTACCGGGTCCCGCTGAACACGCCTTCGAGCGTGGCGGTCGGTGGCTCGGGGCTGGCCATCCTTGCCTGGCTGGATGAGGCGCGCATCGACGCCATTGCGGCGGACGAATTGCGCAACGGCGTGATCGCCAGCGAAGCCAAATTGAAGAAGGCGCTCAAGGACGTGAGGGCAGCCGGCTTCGCCCTCACCTTCGGCCAGCGCATCAAGGGTGCGGTGGGGCTGTTCGTCCCGGTGTTCAACGCCGCGGGCGAAGTTTGCGGAAGTTTCGGATTCACGATTCCCGAAGTGCGCTACCAGCCGGTGCAAAAATCCTTGCTGGTGACGGTCGCGATGCGAAACGCGCAGGGCTTGTCGCGCGCATTGGGCCACAACCCGGGCGGCGCGCGATGATCAGCTATCCGGCATCCATCGATGGCATCGCGACCCGGGTGCTCGAATCCGGCGCCGAAGGCCCGCCCATCGTGTTCATTCACGGCACGGCCACACGGGCCGACCGCTGGGCCGCCAATCTCGACGCGCAAGCCCGCGCCGGACGGCACGCGTTTGCCTTGGACCTGCCGGGCCACGGGTTCGCCGCCAAGGGCAGCGGCGTGGCCTGTTCGGTCCCGGCCTATGCGGAATTCGTCGGCCGATTCCTGGACCAGCTGGGCAGCGCGCCGGCGATCCTGGTGGGCACATCGCTGGGGGGCCACGTCGCCGCCATGCTGGCCGTCAGGCAGCCGCAAAAGGTCGGCTCGATCGTGCTGGTCGGCAGCATGGGGCTCATCCCGATCGGGTCCGAAGCGCGCCAGCGCATCAAGGGCGGCGCCAACAACCAGACGCGCGAAGGCGTCGCGCTCAAATTCTCGCGGGTCGTGCACGACCCATCGCTGGTGACGCAGGATCTCCTGGACGAAGAGTTCCGCATCAACAACTCGCCCGGCGCGAAGGAGTCGCTGGCCGCCCTGGGCAACTACATCGCCGCCAGCCTGGACGACGACACGGTAAGCCCGGCGCTCGCCGCACTGGCGCTGCCCAAATTGCTGGTGTGGGGCGACAAGGACCAGACCGTTGCGCCTTCGGTGGGAGCGGCGGCGCACGCCCTGCTGCGCGGCAGCGTCTTGGCGGTGATCAGGGACACGGCCCATTCGCCGTACTTCGAAAATCCGCTCGCCTTCAACCGCGTCCTCGATGACTTTTTCGCAGGCACGCTGGGCGAGCAGGAAATCCCGGGCGTGGAGGTCCGACGCAATGGCTGACTACATCGTCAACGGCCGGCTGATCGACGGCACCGGCGCCGCCGCCGCGCCGCTGGCGTGGCTGAAAATCGAGGAGGGGCGCATCGTTGAAGTTGCCACCGGTGCGGCCAAGCTTCCGGACGGCTCGAACGTGCTGCTGGATGCCGCGGGCATGACCGTGATGCCGGGCCTCATCGATGCGCATTGCCACCTCAGCTACGGCGACGCACGGTCGATCGAGGAGCAGGACCTGTACGCGTCGGCCGAGTACCGCGCGCTGCGCTCGGCCTGGCACGCCGGCAAGGTGCTGCGGGCCGGCGTCACGTCGGTGAGCGACCCGGGCGGCAGCTGGAACATCGGGGTCGCGGTGCGCGACGCCATCAAGGCGGGGATGTACGAGGGCCCGCGGATCGCCACCGCGGGAAGGTACCTGACCACCAGCACCGGCCTCGCCGACTACTTTCCCAGCTGGGTCGGCGGAGTTCCCTCGGGCGTCGGCGCTCTGACGCACAACTGCGAGGACATGCTGACGGAGGTGCGCCGCCAGGTGAAGAACGGCGTGGACTTCATCAAGGTGGCGGCCAGCGGCGAGTCGCCGATGATGACGCCCGGCGGCGGCAGCGTGCCGGCCTTCACGCGCGGCGAACTGGCGGTGATCGCCGACGAAACCCACCGCCTGGGCCGCCGGGTGGCCGCGCACGCGCGCAGCGGCGTGGCCGTCATCGACTGCATCGACGCCGGCATCGACTGGATCATGCACGGCGACTACATGACGCCGCAGCAGTGCGACCGGCTGGCCGAAAGCGCGATCCCGCTGTGCCCGACGCTGACCTTTCTGGCCAACACCGCCGATTGGGGGCTGCTCGCCGGCTGCTCGCCGGCCCGGGTGGAGCGTGTCAAGCGAAACTACGAAACCGCGCTCGAGACGCTGCGCCATGCGCACAAGGCGGGCGTCAAGTTCATGTGCGGCACCGACAGCGGATTCGCCATCACGCCCTTCGGCGAGTGGCACGCGCGCGAGATGGAAATCTTCGTCGAGCAGATCGGCATGTCGCCGCTCGAGGCCATCTCTTGCGCGACGAAGAACGCATCGTTCGCCGTCGATTCCGCCAATGTCGGCACGCTTCAGGCCGGCAAATGGGCCGACGTCCTGGTGGTCGACGGCAACCCGCTGGACGACATCCGCATCTTGCAGCGCAAGACGTCGATCCACGCCGTCTTCCAGGGCGGCGAGCGGGTCGACCTGGCGCCCAAAAAGCCAGCGCAGAAGTGGGCGTGGGAGCGCGCCATGTCGATCTCGGGGCACGAGCTTCCGTACGAAGCCGTGTACCCGCCCGTCCCCGCCCCGTGATTCGGACTTTCCCTGCGAGGTTTTCCATGAAAAGCATCTTCAAGCTCATCGTCCTGGCCGCCCTGGCCCTGTCTTCGGCCGCGGCCCTGGCGCAGTTCCCGACGCCCGGCAAGCCGATCACGATCGTCAACCCCTATCCACCGGGTGGCCTGGGCGATTTGCTGGCGCGCGCCATGGCCCGCCAGATGACGGAGTCGTTGGGCACGCCGGTCGTCGTCGAAAGCAGGCCGGGTGCCAACGGCGCCATCGGCATCACCTACGTCGCGCGCTCCCAGCCCGACGGCTACACGCTGGGCAGCGTGCCGATGAGCACGCTGGCGATCAACCCCGTCATCTACAAGGGGCTGACCTATCAACCGAAGGACCTGACGCCGATCACCCAGGCGGTGACCTTCTCGAACGTGCTGGTGGCGAACATCGACGTTCCGGTCGGCAGCCTCAAGGACCTGCCGGGCTACCTCCGGGATAAATCGGCCGACCTGAACTTCGCGTCGCAGGGCAACGGCTCCAGCGGCCACCTGGAAGGCGCGCTGCTCAACCTGTCGACCGGCGCCCATGTCACGCACGTGCCTTACCAGGGCAGCGGCCCGGCGATGCAGGACCTGCTCTCGGGCAAGGTGCAATTCATGTTCGAGACGGTGCCGGCCGCGATGCCGTTCATCAAGTCCGGCCGGCTGAAGGCCCTGGGCATCGCCAGTGCCGCGGCGCTGCCCGGCTCGCCCGACATTCCACCGATCTCCAGCGTGATCAAGGGCTTCGAAGCCACCAACTGGATCGGCGTCGTCGGTCCCGCGGGCATGCCCGCCGACGTCGTCGCGAAATTGAACGAACACATCGTCCGGGCGCTGAAGTCCCCCGAGATGGCCCGGCTGGCCGAGGAAAGGTCGGTCGTCATCGTCGGCAGCAAGCCGGAGGAGCTGGCGCGCGTGATCGCCGCGGACACGAAGAAGTGGACCGAGGTCGTGCGGGATGCCAGGATCAAGCTCGATTGAACCAGCACTGGAACCGACATGGACCTGCAACTGGCCGGCAAGAAAGTCGCCATCACCGGCGCCTCCAGGGGCATCGGCGCGGCGGCGGCGCGCGCGTTCGCGCGCGAGGGCGCACAGCTGACGCTGATCGCGCGCGACGTTTCCGCACTCGAGGAACTGGGGCGCGAGCTGCGCGGCGACCTGGGCGCCACCGTGACGCTGGCCGCGGCGGATCTGCGCGACGCCGCGGCGTTGAAATCGCTGGCGGCTGAACTGGGGGCCATCGACATCCTGGTGAACAACGCGGGCGACATCCCGGGGGGCGCGCTGGACCAGGTATCGGAAGAGCGCTGGCGCCATGCCTGGGAGCTGAAGGTCTTCGGCTATATCAACCTGACGCGCGAGGTCTACGCCGCCATGCGGGAGCGCGGCGGCGGCGTGATCCTCAACAACATCGGCACCGCCGGCGAAGGCCCGTTCTTCCACTACATCGCCGGCGCGTCCGGCAATGCGGCGCTCATGAACTTCACGCGTTCGCTCGGGTCGATGAGCCTGTTCGACAACATCCGGGTGCTGGCCGTCAACCCGGGATCGGTCGGCACCGAACGCTCCCGGCAACTCAAGCGCCTGGAAGCAAAGCGCTTGTGGGGTGACGAGAACCGCTATGCCGAGCTGTATGCCGAACTGCCGCTGGGGCGGCCCGCGTCGCCCGAAGAGGTCGCCGACCTGATCGTCTTCCTGGCGTCGCCGCGGGCCGGCTATGTGAGCGGCTCCATCCATACCATCGATGGCGGCGGCGGCAAGCGCCCGCCGGGTCGAGCATGAAGTTCGCGACCTTCCATGAAGGCAACGAAACCCGGCTGGGCGTGCTGGTCGACGACGGCGTGATCGACCTGAATCGCGCCGACCCTTCGGTGCCTCCCGACCTGCGCCGCGCGCTGGCACAGGGAATCGACTTGCTCCAAGCTGGAACGATCGCGATGCGAACGGACGCCCGGCGCATACCGCTGGCGGAAATCCGGTTCGCGCCGGTGGTGCCCGAGCCCGGCAAGATCATCTGCCTGGGATTGAACTACGCCGATCACGCGAAGGAAGGCGGGCGCGCGCGTCCGGACTATCCCTGGTTCTTCCTGCGCACGCCCGGCTCGCTCATCGGGCATCGGCAACCGGCGTTGCGCCCGCGCGTTTCAGGCCAGCTCGACTACGAAGCCGAGCTGGCAGTGATCATCGGCAAGCGGGTCAAGCACGTTCAAGGCGCACAGGCGCTGGCGGCGGTGTTCGGCTACAGCTGCTTCAACGACATCTCGGTGCGCGACTACCAGAAACGCACGCCCCAGTGGACCATCGGAAAGAATTTCGACGGCACCGGCGCGTTCGGGCCCTGGGCGGTCAGCGCCGACGAACTGCCCGCGGGCGGCGCCGGCCTGCGCATCGAGGCCCGGCTCAACGGCGAAGTGATGCAGTCGGCCGACACGCGAGACATGCTGTTCGGCGTCGAGGAAACCCTGGCCCTTCTGAGCGAGTGCATGACCCTGGAGCCCGCAGACGTTGTCGTCATGGGAACGCCGGCAGGCGTGGGCGCCGCCCGATCGCCCCCGCTATGGATGAAGGACGGGGACACTGTCGAAGTGGAAATCGAACGGATCGGGCTGCTGGCCAATCCTGTTTGCGACGAGGCTGGCCAGTCGTCCGGCTCGTCGTCCGGATTCCTGAAGGCCCCAACGGCTCGCCCACGATCTTGAATTCCGAGGCTTCGATCGTCGCCTACCGGGCCCGGAGCAATGCGCGGCGCGCCGTGACGCAGATCTGGGAATGCATTGCCCGCAATGGCAGCCCGAATGGCCGCGCTGAAAGAACAGGAATCTTGATCCCGGTCAAGAAGCGCTCGTAAGGTGGGGGCCAACTCTTGACCGCAGTCAAGATTCTTCGCGACGTGCAGGTTCAATATTTGTGCCGGAGTTGCAGTTGGGGTTCGTCGCAACTCTCGAGACGTCGCAATGGATTTCCGAGCCTTGCGTGAGCTGACCACCGGCGATTGCCCCAGTCGCATGCACACAGCAAGGCCGTCGCAGGAGACATGAATTGGCCTCGATCAAAGCGCCAGCCGCGCCGAAGACCCTCGACGCTCGCTGCTTTCGCCTCACCTCCCGGGGGAGAGCCTGTGTGGATATTGTCAAGTCCGGGAACCAAACCTTGGGTTCGCTTTCGCGCTACCTGCACGACGTGCTGGTGATGTGCGGCTCGGGAGTCTGGTTCGAGCAACTGCAGCAGTTCATGCCGCCGCGGTCACTGGAAGAGTCCCTGCGCTCGCTGCTGGCGCTGGGCCTGATCGAGATCGTGGAGCCGGACCAGGCGCCGCGCTATGTGCCGCCGCGAATGCGGTATCGGCCGATGTCGATGTTCGGGCAGCTGGCGGCGATCTGAGGCGCCCCGGCCAGCCCACGCGCGTTCAGGCTTTCCTGGCCAGCGCACGGTAAATCCCGCGCAGCATCAACAGCGCCGCCACCGCTTCCGCTCCCGTCACCAGGAAGGCGATCACCGGGTTGCCGCGCTCCTGCCGCTGCTTGAACTTCGCGAACATGCGATCGCGCGCGATCTCGATGCTGTCGTAGAAGGCGGGCACCACCAGCAGCGTGAGCATGGTCGCGGTGATGGTGCCGCCGATGATGGCGATGGCCAGCGGCCGGTAGAAGTCGGCGCCTTCGCCGATGCCGATGGCCACCGGCATCATGCCGGCGATCAGCGCGAAGGTGGTCATCAGGATCGGCCGCAGCCGGGCCCGGCCGGCGGCCATCAGGGCATCTTCGCGGTCCTCGCCGTCGGCCTCGCGCTTGCGCGCCGCGTCCAGCAGCAGGATGGCGTTCTTGGCGACCAGCCCCATCAGCATGATGACGCCGATGAAGCTCATGAGGTTCAGCGTCGCGTGCGTCAGGAGCAGGGCCAGCACCACGCCGATCAGGGAGAGCGGCAGCGAGAGCATCACGGCCAGCGGCGCGGTGAACGAGCCGAACTGCACCACCAGGATCAGGTACATCAGGCCCACGCCCATCGCCAGTGCGGTGCTCATCGCGCCGAACACTTCCTTCTGGTCCTTGCCGGCGCCGCCCAGCTCCACGCCGTAGCCGGCCGGGAACTCCATCTGCTGGGCGAGCTTGATCGCGTCCTGCGTCACGTCGCCGGAGGCGCGGCCCTGCGCATTGGCCGAGACAGCGATCATGCGGCGGCCATTCAGGTGCTGGATCTGGGCCGGGCTTTCGCCCATCGTGATGGTCGCGATCTGGTTCAGCGGCACCACCATGTTGCTGTTGGCCACCGCGATCGGCAGCCGCTCGATGTTCTCCGCATCGACGCGGTCCTTCGGGTCCAGCCGCACGGCGACGTCGCGCGATTCGCCGGTCGGGTCGACCCAGTCGCCGATCTCGACCCCGGCGAACGCCACGCGCAGCGCCTGCGCCGCGTCGTTCACCGAAATCCCCAGCGAGTTGGCCAAGCCGCGGTTCAATTCGATCTTGAGTTCGTCCTTCGGGCTGGCTTCCGACGGGCCCACGTCCACCGCGCCGGGCACCGAGCGCAGCCGCTCCATGTAGGCGTTGGTCAGGCCCAGCAGCGTGCGCGAATCCGTGCCGTAGAACTGGATCTGGATGGGCTTGCGGGTGCCGTTGTTCAGGTCGTCCTGCACCGTGTACTCGGCGCCGACCAGTTGCGCCATCAATTTGCGCAGGTCCACCGCGATCACCTGCGCCTTGCGCTTGCGCTCGGAGAGCTTGCCGATGTCCACGTAGACGCGGCCGCCCCCCATGTTTACCACGCTGTTGGTCGCCAGCGTCTCGGGCAGCGTGCGCGCCAGTTCGGCCGCCTTCTCGATCTTCAGCCGCGTGTATTCCAGGCTGGCCGAAGAGGGCGTGCGGATCTCCACCGCGATCACGCCGGCGTCCTGCACCGGCAGGAAGCTCGAGCCGCCCAGCCACATGTGCAGGCCGATCGCGCCGGCGAAGCTGCCGACGGCCGCGACCGTCATCCAGCGGCGGTGGTGCAGCGCCCAGGCGATCAGGTTGCCGTAGCGGTCGGCCTGGTGGTCGAACCATTCGTTGAATCGCTTGAGGTAGAGACTGAGGCCCTTGTATTCGCGCTGGCTGTGGCTCACCGGGTCGCCCCAGTAGGCCGAGAGCATCGGGTCGAGCGTGAACGAGATGTACAGGCTCACCAGCACCGAGCACGCCACCGTCAGCGCGAAGGGACGGAACCATTCGCCCGCCACGCCGGGCATGAAAGCCACCGGGATGAAGATGGCGATGATCGAGAACGTGGTGGCCGCGACGGCCATGCCGATCTCCGCGGTACCCCTGCTGGCGGCCGTGCGCCGGTCGGCGCCGCGCTCCATGTGGCGCACGATGTTCTCGCGTACCACGATCGCGTCGTCGATCAGCACGCCGATCGCCAGCGACAGGCCCAGCAGCGTCATCAGGTTCAGCGTGAAGCCGCACAGCCACACCGCGATGAAGGCGGTGATGGCGGACGTCGGCAGGCTGAGCGCGGTGATGAGCGTGGAGCGCCAGGAGTTGAGGAACACGTAGACCACGAAGATCGTCAGCAGCGCCCCCAGCGTCAGCGAGTGGATCACGTTGTTCAGGTTGTCCTGCGCGTCCTCGCCGCCGTCGCGCGTGACTTCCAGCCGGGTGCCCTCGGGCAGCGTCTTGTTGGTCTCGGCGACCATCTCGCGCACCTTCTTGGCCACCGCCACCGTGCTGGCGTCGCGCGCGCGGGTGACGGAGATGCTCACGTTCGGGTGCGCGCTGCGCACGCTGAAGCTGTCCAGCTCGGCGAAGCCGTCCACCGTGCTGGCGATCTGGCCCAGGCGCACGATCTCGTCGCCGCGCCGCTTGACGATGATCTGCGCGAACTCGGCCGGCGACTCGATGCGGCCCACCAGGCGGATGCTCTGGTCCTTCAGCGGGCCGATGATGCGGCCCACCGGCGCCGTGGTGTTCTGGCTTTGCAGGGCGGCCACCACCTCGGCCACCGAGACGTTGAACTCGCGCAGCCGGTCGGCCTTGAGCAGCACCGAAAGCTGGCGCTTGAGCGACCCGGTGACGGTGACGATGGAGACGCCATCGATGCCGCGGAACTTGTCCGACAGCACGTCCTCGGCCAGCCGGGAGATCGTGGCATGGCTTTGCGAAGTGGACGACAGCGCCATGTCCATGATCGGGAAGGCGCCGGGATCGCGCCTGCGGATCACCGGCTCGCGCATTTCCACCGGCAATTTGTAGCGCACGGTGGAGATCGAGTTGCGCACTTCGTCGGCCGCCTCGATCATGTTCTTGTTGAACTTGAAGATGACGATGATCGTCGCGTTGCTGTCCTTGGCGGTGGAACGGATCTCGTACACGCCGGTGATGCTCTGCAGCGACTTTTCGATGCGGTTGATGATCTCGCGCTCCACCGTCTCGGGCGCCGCGCCGGGATAGTTGATCTCCACCGACAGCACCGGCTGCTCGACGTCGGGGATTTCGTTCACGCGCAACTTGTTCAGCGCGAGCAGCCCCAGGCACATCAGGCCCAGGATGATCACCACGGTGGCGACCGGCCGCTTGATGGAAAAGTCGGACAGGAACATGAGGTGCCCCGTCCTATCGCGCCACGGCGGGCGCGCTGGCCGCGGCCGAAACCGCCGCCGCCGTGTCCTGCACCGCCTGGCCGTCCTTGAGCGTGGCGATCGGGTGCCGCAGCAGCCGGTCGCCGTCGGCCAGGCCTGCCAGCACCACGTAGTCGCCGCGGCGCGGGTCGCGCTCGCCCACCGTCAGCGCCACTTTCCTGATCGCATTGCCGCTGACGCGCCAGGCCCAGGCCTTGTCGCCCTCACGCACCAAGGCGGAGGCGGGAAT
Organism: Ramlibacter sp.; assembly: GCA_028292245.1. GTDB lineage: Bacteria > Pseudomonadota > Gammaproteobacteria > Burkholderiales > Burkholderiaceae_C > Ramlibacter. Next base: position 7,614 of record JAQGMS010000285.1, on the reverse strand, counting down.
CACCAGGGCCGTGGTGCTGGAGGCTTCGACCCGGCCCTCGGCGTACAGGCCGGCCAGGCGCGCCGGCGCTTCGCCGTTGATGTCCACCAGCACCTCCACTTGGCGCGTCGTCGGGTTGGCAGTGGGGCTGACCAGCCGGATGCGGCCGGCAAAATCCTGGCCGCCGTAGCCATTGACGCGGAAGCTCACGGCCTGGCCCGCGCGCACCGACTGGATCGCGTCGGACGAAATCAGCCCCTCGAAGCGCAGGCTGCGCGGATCGATCACCTTGAGCAGCTCCTTGCCGATCTGCGCGGTGTCGCCGGCCGAGACCTTGCGGTCGCTGACGATGCCGTCGAACGGCGCGCGCGCTTCGGTGCGCGCCAGTTGCTGGCGCGCCTGGACCCCGCGGGTCTTGGCGGCCGAGAGGTCGCTTTGCGTGGTGTTGCGGCGGATCTCCGCGTCTTCCAGTTGCTGCGCCGAAGCCATGCCGGATTCGCGCAGGGTCTTCAGGCGCTGGAACTGGCGCTCGGCCTGGTCGTAAGCCTGCACGGATACGCGTTCGGCTTCCTGTGCCGAGACCAGGCTGTCGCGGATCGCGGTGTCGTCCAGCCGCACCAGCAGGTCGCCGCGCTTGACCGGCTGGCCATTCTCCTTGAGCACGGCCAGCACGATGGCCGAGACTTCGGCGCGCAGGTCGGCGCGCCGGTCCGGCTGGATGGTGCCGGTGATCAGGGGGCCGGCCGAGACGGCCGCCGGCCGCAGCGTGAGGACATCCTCGGGCGCAACCAGCAACGCGGGCGCTGCCACCTGGGCGGCCTTGGCGTCCGCGCCGCCCGCGCCGCGGTTGCAGCCGGACACCGCCAACGAGGCCGTTAGAACTATAAACAGCAGCCGCACATCACCCTCCTGGTTTCAAGCCCTCCATTATCGATAAAGCATGCTTTCAGGCTAGTGACTTCCGACAGACTGCCAAATGACGCGACAGGCTGCAGGAAAGCAGGGTGAACGCCCTTCGCAGTTCGGGAATCCCCTAGTGGCTGTGGCCCTGGGCCAGTTCATCAAGGATCGGGCAGTCGGGCCGTTCATCCCCATTGCAGCAATGCACCAAGTGCTGCAGCGTCTTGCGCATGGCCGCCATCTCCGCCATCTTGGCGTCCAGAGCCGCGATGTGGTCGGATGCGATCCGCTTGACGCTCGCGCTGGGACGGCGCCGGTTTTGCCAGAGCTTGAGCAGCTCCCCGATCTCCGCCATGCTGAAGCCCAGGTCGCGCGCGGCGGATGAACCTCAGGGTGTGGATTTCCTTGTCGGTGTATTGGCGATAGCCGGAATCGGTGCGTGAGATCGTGGGCAACAAGCCCAGTGACTCGTAGTGCCGCACCATCTTGGCCGATACATTGGAAAGGCGCCCGGCTTCACCGACATTGAACGGGCCGGAACCCAGGTCGGTGTTCATCGGCCGCCTCCCTGGTTCGGGCTGCGGCCCCGCAGGCGCAATGCATTGGTGATGACCGACACCGAGCTCAGGCTCATGGCCAGCGCGGCGATCATCGGCGAGAGCAGCCAGCCGGTGAACGGGTAGAGCACGCCGGCGGCCAGCGGCACGCCCAGCGTGTTGTAGACGAACGCGAAGCCCAGGTTCTGCTTCATGTTGGCGATGGTCTCGTTCGAGATGGCGCGCGCCTGCGCGATGCCCCGCAGGTCGCCCTTGACCAGCGTCACCTGCGCGCTGTTCATCGCCACGTCGGTGCCCGTGCCCATCGCCACGCCGACGTCGGCCTTGGCCAGCGCCGGCGCGTCGTTGATGCCGTCGCCGGCCATCGCCACGACGCGGCCCTCGCGCTGCAGCCGGTCCACCAGCGCCAGTTTGTCCGCCGGCTTCACTTCGCCGTGAACCTCGTCGATGCCGAGCCGGGCCGCCACGGCCCGGGCGGTGGTCAAGCCGTCGCCGGTTGCCATGATCACGCGCATGCCGGAAGCCTTCAACGCGGCCAGCGCCTCGGGTGTGCTGGCCTTGACCGGGTCGGACACCGCCAACAGCCCGGCCGCCCTGCCGTTTGCGGCGAGGTACATCACGCTCGCGCCTTCCGCGCGCAGTGCCTCGGCCGGGCCGGCCAGGTTGCCGATGTCCACGCCCAACTGGTTCATCAATGCGGTGTTGCCCAAGGCGAGTTGCCGGCTGCCGACGACACCGCGCACGCCGATGCCGGAACTGGATTCGAAGCCGACGGCCTTGTCCAGGTTCAGCCCGCGTTCGCGCGCGGCCTTGACGATTGCGCCGGCCAATGGGTGTTCGCTGCCCTGGTCCAGGCTGGCGGCCAGCCGCAGCACCTCGTCTTCGGTAAATTCCGCGCCGGCGACCGCCCGGTCGAATCGCGGTTTTCCTTCCGTCAGCGTGCCGGTCTTGTCGACGATCAGCGTGTCCACCTTGCGGAAATTCTCGATCGCGGCGGCGTCGCGAAACAGCACGCCTTGCGTCGCGGCCTTGCCGGTCGCCACCATGATCGACATCGGCGTGGCCAACCCCAACGCGCAGGGGCAGGCGATGATCAACACGGCGACGGCGTTGATCAGGCCGTAAACCCAACTCGAGGCATTTGACGAATTGGGGCCGAACAAGCCCCAGCCGAGGAACGTCAACACAGCGATGGCCACGACCGTGACGACGAAGTAGCCCGCCACCTGGTCGGCCATGCGCTGCATCGGCGCGCGGGAGCGCTGCGCCTGCATCACCATCTGCACGATGCCGGCCAGCACGGTTTGAGAGCCGACCCGCTCGGAGCGCATGACGAGCGCGCCGCTGGTGTTGAGGGTTGCGCCGATCAATTTGTCGCCGGGCCGCTTGCTGACCGGCATCGGCTCGCCCGTCAGCATCGATTCGTCCACCGCGCTGCCGCCTTCGACGACGACGCCATCGACTGGTACTTTTTCGCCGGGCCGCACGCGCAGCAGGTCGCCGACATGGACGTGGGTGAGCGGAACGTCTTCCTCCGCGCCGCCGGCGCCGATGCGGCGCGCCGTCTTCGGCGCCAGGCCCAGCAGCGATTTGATCGCCGCCGAGGTTTGCGAGCACGCCTTGAGTTCCAGCATCTGCCCGAGCAAGGTCAACGAGATGATCACGGCAGCGGCTTCGAAGTAGACAGAGACGCGGCCCATGGCGACAAACGATTCCGGGAACACGCCCGGCACCACCGTCGCGACCACGCTGTAGATGAAGGCGGCCGAAGTGCCCAGCCCGATCAGCGTCCACATGTTCGGGCTGCGATGGACGACCGACTGCACCGCGCGCACGAAGAAGGGCGCGCCGGCCCACAGCACGATCGGCAACGTCAGCGCCAATTCGACCCAGCTCTGCGTCGCCATGTCGAACAACTGCAGGCGATGGCCAGCCATGGCGAGCACCGTGACGATGATGGTGAGCGGCAAGGTCCAGTAGAAGCGCCGGCGGAAATCGACCAGCTCGGGGTTCTCGCCATCGTCCAGGCTGGGCATCTCCGGCTCCAGCGCCATGCCGCATTTCGGGCAGGCGCCCGGATGGTCCTGCCGGATCTCCGGATGCATGGGACACGTGTAGACCGCGCCGGCGACGGCGGGTGCCGGCGCAGCGGACTCCGCCGAGGCATGCGCGCTGCAACAGGACGCTGGTGGCTGCAGGTATTTGGCCGGGTCGGCAGCGAACTTCGCCTTGCAGCCCGCGCTGCAAAAGTAGACGGATTTCCCTTCGTGCTCCAGCATGTGCGGCGACTTGGCAGTCACCTTCATTCCGCAGACGAGATCTTTCATGTCGCTATCCATAAGTCACCTCGCAGGCAGGACTTTGACCTTGCCGACCATCCCTGCCTGGTAGTGGCCCGCTACCAGGCAGGCGAAATCGAATTCCCCGGCGCGGTTGAAATTCCAGATGAACTCGCCGCTCTTGCCTCCTGGCACTTTGACCATGAAGGGCTGCTCGTGCGCCATGTGCGCGGATTTCGCCATCTGCGCCGCGTGCTCCGCGAGCGCCTTCCTGGTGCCGATGACCATTTCGTGTTCCAGTTTGCCGGCGTTCGCCACGATGAATTTCACCACCTCGCCCTGCTTGAGCTGGAGGGTGTCGGGTCTGAAGCGCATCGAGTCGTCCATTGTGATTCGGATAGTCCGCTTGACTGCACTGGCGTCGCCGGCGATGCCCCAGGGTTCTTGCTGTTTGTGGCCGTGGCCCTCATCCGCAAAGGCCGGCAAGGACGTACCAAGCATCAATGCCGCGACGACCGCCCCGCTGCGCAAGATGAGGTGTTTGCTGAACATGGTGGCTCCTTCGTCGACAGCCTGAAGTCTGAAGCTTTCCATGATGGTAAGGTCAAGGGGCAAGGCCTATGGCCTTGCCGGGTGCGCGGCTATCCGGCGCGCGGGGGGCAGGATCGTCAGCTGCTTTCGCCGAAGTACCGCACCCCGGCCTTCAACTCCTCGAAGATCAGGTAGTCGGTCGCTTCCATGCCCAGCGAGCGGTAGGTCTTCTGTGCTGCCGCGTTGTCCTTTTCCACGTACAGGCGAAAGCCGCAGATCCCCGGGTCGGCGCGCGCCATGTCGCGGATGAAGTCGTACAGGCCGCGGTACACGCCCTGGCGGCGCGATCCCGGTTCGATGTACACGCTCTGGATCCACCAGAACAGCCCGTTTCTCCAGTCGCTCCATTCGTTGGTGACCAGCAGGCAGCCGATGACTTGCCCGCCGCGCTCGGCGACGGCGTAGAAGCCCAGCGACGGGTCGTTCAAGAGGCGCAGCACGCCAGCATCGATGCGCTCGGGTAGCAGCCGCTTGTGTTCGGTCTCCAGTGCCATCGCGCTGTTGAACGCCGCGATGAAGGGCGCGTCGCGCAGTTCGGCCTTGCGGATCGAGAAGGTTTGCGTCATGTCTTTTTCTGCCAATAGGTGTAGTTCCACGCGGTGCGAAAGCCGGCGCGCCGGTACAGTGCGCGCGCCGACGTGTTCTCGGCTTCCACTTGCAGGAACATGTTCTCATGGTCCCGCGCGAGCGCGGCTTGCGCCAGCGTGGACAGCACCCGCCCTGCCAGACCCTGTCCGCGGCAATGCTGCGCCGTTCGCATGCCGTGCACGCTGGCCCAGCCGTGGCTGAAGGCGGCCATGCCGGCAGCCACCGTGTCTTCGCCCTCCAGGATGCTGGCGAACAGCGCGCCGGGCGCTCGGCCCAGCGTGGCCACCCGGCTGGCGCCGTCGACCGGGTCGAAGCCTTCGCCGACGAACACCGAAGCCCAGCCCGCGTCCGGGCGCGGCCCGGTGTGGGCGCGCGCGCCATCGGACACGCGCAGCACGTCACGCGTCGCCGCGGTGTCCACGTAGGTGGCGCGGCCGGGTGCGTAGCCGCGCCGCGCCATCAGTTCGCGCAACGCGTCGAAGGCCGCGACGCCGGGGATGCGCAGCATCGCCGGCAGGCCGCGCGCGGCGTAGCGAGCTTCGATTTCATCGAACAGCGACGGGTCGCAGGGGCCGTGCGCCAGCGGCACCGCGCTCTTGGCGCGCCCCACCGCGCCGGTGTCGAACGGCAGGATCCAGCCGGCGACTTCTTCCTGCGATTGCGGCGAGAGCGCGGCCAAGGTCGCGCGTTCGATCGATTCGATTTCTTCGGCCCGCATGGGCGGATCGCGGCCGCGCTACGGCGTGCCGGACACGGTGATGCGCAGCGGCGGGGCGGCGGTCACGACCGTGTCGGGCTTGACGTTGCTCAGGAAGTCCAGGCGCAGCGTGTAGCTGCCGCGCGGCGGGTTGAGCCAGACCTCGGTCTGCCCCTGGCGGAAGTCGAGTATTTCGGCGGTCTTGCCGGCGGGCTCGACGGCGAGGCGGAAGTGGCCCGCGTCCACCAACTTGTTGGCGGCTTCCGGGGCGACGTTGTAGCCGCTGGCGTGGAAGTTCACGCGGAACGGCCCGCGCACGGTGTCGCCTTCGGCGGGGCTGCGGATCTCGACGCGCGGCGGGCCGAACAGCTTGGCCAGGTTGACGCCCTTGTTCTGCTTGGTGACCGTCACCTTCACCGGCTTGCCGAAGACGAAGTAGGGGATGTGGTCCTTGTCCGCGAGCACCAGGTTGAACTGGTAGGTGCCGGGCTTGAGGTCGATGAGGGCCTGCATCTCGCCCTTGCCGAAGTGGATGTAGTGCTCGGTGAAGGGCAGCGGCTTCTTGAAATCCAGCGGCAGCGGCTGGTCGATCAGCAGGTGGTGATGCCCGGCCTGGCCGGCGGGGATCTCGGCGGGCGCGATGCCGCGCATCGACAGCCCGAAGCGCAGCACGAAGGGCGTCTCGCGCGTGTCGCCGTCCTTGAGGTCGGGGAAATAGACTTCGGCCTGCCGGCGCGGCGGCGGCACCACCCAGGGATGCGTCAGGACCACGCCGGGCTCGGCGGGAGGCGGCGGGGTCTGCGCGTGCGCGGCGGCCGCTGCGCCCAGGAGGGCCGAGAGGCACGACAGTTTCAGCCAGATGCGGAGGCGGTGATTCGGCATTTTCTTCCCTGTACAGCTACGACCGGGCCATCTTAATACGCCCGCGCGGCCTCCCGAACCGCGTCAGGCCGGCAGTGGCGCACCGTCGCCGTCGTCCTCGATCTCGGCGTCCATCTGCGCCGGCGCGGTCTCGCCGCTGTCGGGCTCGAGGAAGCGGATCGGCCGGCGCGTGCGCGCCGACATCGTGTTCAGCGCGTTGTCCAGGGCCGCCTGCATCGCGGTGGCCTCCATCGGGTTTTCGGCGAGGATGTTGCCCACCACCTGCAGGTTCAGCGTGACTTCGGGCTTGAGCCCCGGCAGCGGCATCAGCCCGTGCGCGACCACACGCGAGGCGCGCTCGGTCAGCGGCTCCCGCGTGGTGATGGTCTCGAAGATCAGGCCCATCGTGCTTTCGCTGACGCGGCCGATGCAATCGGCATCGGGCATCAGGCGCTGGAGCTTGATCGCCGCGCGCGTCATGCTCTGCTCGGCCACCGCGCTGCCGTGCATTTCGCGGATCCGCGGGTAGTTGGCCACGCGAACGTACAGCACCACCGCGTTGTACCGGCTGCGGAAGTAGCGGCGCACGGCCGCCCGGACCCGCTCGGTGAACGAGCGCGCCGACAGCAGGCCGGTCAACGGGTCGATCGATCGCATGGCGCGGGCCCGCACCTGCACCGCCAGCACTTCCTTGGAACGCAGGTGCAGCGCGGCCAGCAGCAGCGGCAGGATCGCGGCGATCGACGCCGACAGCAGCACGCTGGAGTCGAACTCGAACGGCGCGACGCCAAACATCCGCAGCAGCACCAGCAGCGTGACGCCGATCAGCGGCGCATGCGCGGCCAGCACCCAGCCGCCCATGGCGTCGCCGCGCCGCCAGGTCCACAGCGCGATCACCAACACCGTCCCGGCCGACGTCAGCAAACCGGCCGCCATCAGCCAGGGCACGCTGCCGCGCTGCGTGGCCAGCAGCACGCCGATGCCGATGACGAGGCCGCCCAGCACCGCGGAAGCGTGCGACAGCAGCCGCGCGCGGGTGCGCACCCGGCACAGCGCGCGCACCAGCCACACCGAGACACCGCCGGCGGCCAGCGGGAACGCCGCCTTGCTGGCGGTCCCCCAATCCGGGGAGTCGCCCCAGAGGTGCTGGCCGGCCAGCCCC
>JAQGMS010000517.1 GCA_028292245.1 Ramlibacter sp. | reverse complement strand
ATCACCGTCAACCTGCCCGAGCCCGGCCACATCCATCGCGGTGCCGGCAAGCACGGCGCGGCGCATACGGTGTTTCGCGCCGGCGAGGTGCACGGCCGCATCACGCCGCGGGCCGAAGAGGTCTGCCGCCTGGACGCCTATACCGACAGCGCAAAAGTCACTGGCACTCTGTGGGGCGAGCGCTGGTCGAAACTGGTCGCCAATGTCATGGGCAACGGGCTTTCCGCCTGCACCGGTCTGCCCGGCGGCGATATGCTGCAAAGCGATCCGATCCGCCGCTTTGCCACCCGGCTCGGCAGCGAAGCGATCCGCGTCGGTCAGGCGCATGGCTATCAGCTGGAGGAGATTTTGCACCTGCCGCCCGACACCATCGCGCTGGCGGGCGAGGGCGACGAGGCGGCGATGCGCGCCTGCGACGAGCAGCGCTTCAAGGACGCCAAGCACACCGCCGCCGGGCAGCGTCCCTCGATGGGCCAGGACATGCAGAAAGGCCGGCGCACCGAGATCGAATTCATCAACGGTTTTGTGGTGAGCGAGGGCGAGAAGCTCGGGATCACCTGCAAGGCCAATGCGGTGCTGACGGATATCGTCAAGCGCGTGGAGCGCGGCGAGCTCAGCCCCGACCCGCGGCACATCACGGAGCTCAGGCTGAACTGAGCCGCTTTGGCTGGACGCAGGCATCGCCGGTCGTTACTTACAGGCCATGAACCCAGCATCGGCGCCGGAGGCGCGCTTCTACCAATCCCAGGGACTTCGGCTTCACTACAGCGACTGGGGCAACGCATCGGCGCCGCCGCTCGTCCTGGTCCATGGTGGCCTCGATCACTCCCGCAGCTGGGACGAGGTGGCGCGCGCGTTGCGGGCGAATTTCCACGTCATCGCGCCGGACCTGCGCGGCCACGGCGATTCCGAATGGGCCAGAGACAGCAGCTACAGCCAGTCCGATCACGTCTACGACCTGACCGGACTGATCGAGTTCGCCGGTTTGGACAAGGTTGCGATCGTCGGGCACTCGATGGGCGGCATGGTCAGCATGACCTATGCCGGCGCGTTTCCGGACAGGGTATCGCGGCTGGCCATACTCGACGGCGTGATCCGTTTCCCGGCGCAGAAGGTAAAACCGATCGAGGTCCGGATCGCCGAATGGGTCGGCGATCTCGACAAGACGGCGCGCCGAAAAATCCACCGCTATGCTTCGGTGGCCGAGGGCGCCGAGCGGATGCGGGCCCGCAATGCGCGGCTGACCCAAGATCAGGCGATGCATCTCGCCACCCACGCCCTGAAACAGGATGCGGACGGCAGCTACATCTGGAAGTTCGATCCCTATCTGCGCGCCCGTGCGCCGTACCGGCTGTCGCTGGAAGACCATCAAGCCCTGTGGTCGCGCATCGCCTGTCCGACGCTGCTGGTCTCCGGCCGCGACAGTTTTTTGCCGGATCCCGAGACGCTTGGTGTGCTGCAGCATTTCAGGCAGGCCGAACTGGTCAGGATCGAAGGCGCGGGACACTGGCTGCAACACGACCAGCCGGTTGAGGTCATCGGGCTTCTCAGGACATTCCTGGAAGCCGCCGCTGTCCCGCCCAGCGAGGCTGCCGGAGCAGCGATTTCGGGTCGGGATGCCGCCGCGTCCTGAGCTCGGTTTCGGAGCGCAACGTCGCCGCAATTGGAACCGGCCCGGTAACCTTGCCGGGAACTTGCGCTGGCATCGCGCCATTCACACCCTAAATAAGAGAGTGTTGCCGGTTTCGGTATTTTTGGAGGCCTCACATGGTCCCGAAGAACGTTTGCATCGCCCTCCTTGGCGCGACCTTGCTGGCGTGGGGCAGCGGAGCTGTGGCCGATGAGTACCGCGGCGACGAAGTGTTGAGCCTCGACCTTCCCAAGGCGGTGCTGTCGCCGAAGCTGCTTGGCCCCGCCTCGCAATTCACCCCGGGTCCGCTCGACGTCACCGTGGATCGCGGCGGCGACAATCCGCCCGCGCCAGTGGCGGCCACTGTCGCGCCTCCGGCAAAGATCGCGCCGGCGGCAAAGATCGCGCGGCCAGCAGAGATCGTGCATCCGAAACTGCGCATCACGCATGCGCGCGCCGAGAAACCGCGCGGCGCATCGCGCACCAAACTGGCGCGGCGGCACGGCAATCCGCTCGATGCCCAGGCGTCGGATACGCGCGTGCAGGTCTGGCCCTGCAAATCGGGCGGCATCTGCAACTGGCAGCGCTAAGCAGAGTCATCTCCCCGTCGTAAAACCGTAGGCTCACAGTCAGGAAACTGTCGGCCTGGAGTCAAGTTGAGCGGGCACCCTCCGTCGTGATTCGACGAGGGACCCGCGAATGGCCATTGCGACACGCGCGAAACAAGTTCTCACCCGGCGGCAATGGCTGGTTCGCTCGGCCTCTACGGCAGCCCTCGCCGGAGTCGGAGTTCTCGCCAAACCCTATCTCAGCCGCGCCGCCGACCGGCCGCAGATCACCTGCGGTATTGCCTCGGGCGACGTGTCGAGAAACTCCGCGATAGTATGGGCGAGAGCCGACCGGGCCGCGCGTATGCAGGTGGAATATTCGACGGTCGAAAGCTTCAAGACCATTCTCGGGGTCGCATCGTCGGATGCATTGGCGGAGCGCGACTTCACCTCAAAACTGCTGCTCGACGGCCTTCCGCCGGGCCAGGATATTTTCTACCGGCTGCGTTTCGAAGCCGTCGGCGAAAGCGGGATATCGGGGGAAACCAGGGTCGGACATTTCCGCACCGCGCCGGTCGACAGGCGTTCGATGTCGTTTGTCTGGTCGGGCGATACCGCGGGCCAGGGCTGGGGCATCGATCCCTCCCGCGGCGGTATGCGCACTTACAAGACCATGCTGGACAACCGCCCGGATTTTTTCATTCATTGCGGCGATCACATGTACGCCGACTGCCCGGTGCCGGCCGAATTGAAACTGCCCGATGGCGGCATCTGGCGCAATCTCGTCACGGAAGAAAAATCCGTGGTCGCCGAAAATCTCGCGCGCTTCCGCGGCAACTACAAATACAATTTGCTCGACGACAATCTGCGCGCCTTCAATGCCGAGGTGCCCATGCTGGCGCAGTGGGACGATCACGAAGTGACCAATGACTGGTCGCCGGTCACCTCCGACGAGAAGGCAGCCGAGGGTGGCGGTGGAAGATCCCAATTGATCGAGCGCGGCCGCCTGGCGTTTTTCGAATTCATGCCGATCCGCAACGTGCCGGCCCAGGCCGGCCGCGTCTACCGCAAGGTCGAATACGGGCCGCTGCTCGATGTCTTCCTGCTCGACATGCGCAGTTACCGGGATTCGACCTGGAACAACCGCGAAGACCGCAGCAACCGCGGCGACGCTTTTATCCTGGGGCGACCCAACTGGCCTGGCTGAAGCGCGAGCTCGCGGCTTCCGACGCCACCTGGAAGGTGATCGCCGCCGACCTGCCGATCGGGGTGGTCTCTACCGACGCGATTGCGATGGGGGACGGTCCGCCGGAGCGGCGCGAGCATGAAATCGCCGACCTGTTGTCGTTCATGAAACGCGCCGGCATCCGGAATACGGTATGGCTGACGGCCGATATGCACTATACGGCCGCGCATCATTACGATCCGAACCGCGCGATATTCCAGGATTTCGAACCGTTCTGGGAATTCATCTCGGGGCCGCTGCATGCGGGAACCTGGGAGCCCGGCGAACTCGACAACACCTTCGGTCCGCAGGCCGTGTTCGAAAAGGGCTGCAGCGCCGAACAGGGCGAAAACCTGCCGCCGTGCTACGGCCTGCAATTCTTCGGCCGCGTCGATATCGACGGCCGATCGGAGGTGATGACGGTCACTCTGAAGGATGTCGACAACCATGATCTGTGGTCGGTCGATATCGAGCCGAGGCT
>JAQGMS010000458.1 GCA_028292245.1 Ramlibacter sp. | reverse complement strand
GTGACCTTTCCGGGCTCGGCGACAAAGCTCATGCGGTTGAGCACCGGCTCGGTCGGCCGGTACGCGAAGCTGACGTCGCGCAATTCGACCCGCGCGTCGGCGAGTTTCAAGGCCGGCTTGTCATCGTCGGCGGGTTCGCTGGCCGGGCTGTCGACGATCTCCAAAAGCTTGCGAGCGCCGATCAGGCACGAGTTCAGCTCGATATTGAGCCGCGCCAGACGCTTGGCCGGCTCATAGGCCAGCAGAAACGCGGTCAGGAAGGAAAAGAACTGGCCCGGCTTGGCGCCCATCGCGATCACGCTGTAGCCGCCATACATCAACGCGCCCGCGATGGCGAAGCCGCCGAGCGTTTCCATCAGCGGGCTCGATCGGTTGGAGACCCGCGCCATCTTGTTGGCGTTGCGCTCGACCGCGCTGATGCTGGTGTCGATGCGGTCGCGCATGGTCTGTTCGAGGTTGAACGCCTTGACGGTGCGAATGCCCTGTAGCGATTCCTGCATGGTTTCGAGAATGTCGGCATTGCCGGTGAACTGGTCGTGCGCCAGCCCCTTGATCCGTTTCACCAGCTTGCGCAGCACCAGCATCGCCGGCGGCGCCACCAGGAATCCGAACAGCGCCATGTACGGATCCTGCATCAGCATGACGATGACCAGCGCGATCAGCGACAACAGATCGCGCCCCACCGCGTTGATCAGCAGGCTCAGCACTTGCGTTACGGAATTCGCGCCGGAGGTCAGGCGCGCGAGGAATTCGGACGAATGCCTTTCCCCGAAGAAGGCGACGCTTTCGCTCATCAGCTTGGCGAACAGCCGGCGCTGGTTGTTGGCGAGGATGGCATTGCTGATTTGCGACAGGATGACGGAGTGGCCGTAGGTCGCAGCGCCCTTGATCATGAAGATCAGAATCGTGATCAGCGACAAAATCGCGATGCCGCGAACGTTCTTGTCGATATAGGCCTGGTTGATGACTTCGCCGAGCAGCCAGGCCGAGCCCGCGGTGGCGCCTGCCGACACCGCCATCAGGGCGAACGCCATCAGATAGCGCCGCCAATAGGTGGCGCCCTGTTCGGTGATCAGGCGGCGAATCAGAATCGCGGCGCCATAGGGATCATCGGTGATTTTCTTCGGCAGTTCGGTCATCCGCGTTCCATCGACGGCGCTGGGCAGACTAGCCCGCGCGTCAGGCCAAAGCGAAATGCCTCCTTGCCCGCTCTATCAGGGTATTTCAAGCCAAATCAGGCCTTTTCAGGCCTTGTCAGCGGCTTGCGCCCCGGAGCGGATGTCAGGCCGACGCGGCGTGCTGCAGGTCGCCCTGGCGCTCGCGGAACAGTTTCTCTTCCCATGCCAGCGCGTGGGCTGCGATGGTCTCGAGGTCGTCGTATTGCGGCGTCCAGTCCAGCACGCTGCGGATGCGGCTGGTGTCGGCAATCATCGTCATGATGTCGCCGGGCCGGCGCGGCGCGTATTGAACCGCGAAGTTGCGCTCCGAGACGCGCCTGACGGCCTCGATGGTTTCGAGCACGGAATAGCCGCGGCCGTAACCGCAATTGAGAGTCTGCGAGGCGCCGCCGCCGCGCAGATAGGACTATGCAGCGCGATGGGCCTGCGCCAGATCGCTGACCTGGATGAAGTCGCGGATGCAGCTGCCATCCGGCGTCGGGTAGTCGGTGCCGAACACGTCGATCTTGGCGCGCTGCCCGGTGGCGGCCTCGACCGCGATCTTCAACAGATGGGTCGCGCCGACGGTCGCAAGGCCAATACGCGCCTTCGGATCAGCGCCCGCGACATTGAAGTAGCGCAACACGACGCAGCTCATGCCGTGCGCCGAGGCGACGTCGTGCAGCATGATCTCGGTCATCAGCTTCGAGGAGCCGTAGGGCGACAGCGGCCGGGTCGGCGCATGTTCGGGGACGGGCACCTGCTCAGGATTGCCGTACACCGCCGCGGTCGAGGAGAAGATGAAACGGCTGACGCCGCCCTTCACCGCCGCGTTCAGCAGGCTGCGCGTGGTCATGGTATTGTTGCGGTAATAGGCGAGCGGATCGCGCATCGAATCCGGCACTACCACGGAGCCGGCAAAATGAATGATGCTCTCCACGCCATGCGCGGCGATGACGCCTTCCACGAGGTTTTCGTCTCCGGCATCGCCGATGAACAGCGGAACGCCTTCGGGCAGGGACGTGGAGAAACCGGTGGAGAGATTGTCGATCACGACAACATTTTCGCCGGCGTCCACCAGCGCACGAACCATATGGCTTCCGATATAGCCGGCGCCGCCGGTGACAAGCACGGTCATGAAGCTCACCTATCCTCAGAATTGTGAAGCCGATGCTATCCGGGGCGCGATGAAGAGTGGGTTTCAGCGCAGGCGAACTGGCCACTATGCTTAATGTTGCGTATAGGGATTGCTCGAAACGGAGCCCGACGTGCCGATCGAGAACATTTCCGCCGATAGTCTGCAACTTGTCGTGCCGAATCTGCACAGGCGCTATTCGGGCGTTACCGCGACCAACCGCATGGTGGCACCGAAACTTGCCAAAATGTTTCGCGCG
>JAQGMS010000554.1 GCA_028292245.1 Ramlibacter sp. | reverse complement strand
GCTACATGTACCCGGCCGCAGTGGAACCCACGGCCGGGCAGGGCTCACTCGCCCTTTTTCTTCGCAATGCGCTGTTCGACCGGGACCCAATCCTGCGACGCGCCTTCGATGCGACGATGGCCGATCCAGAACTGCTCGACGAGGGTAAAAAGATGTCGGCCGAGATCAGGCCTGTGCGTGGCGAAGGTGTTGCGGCGCTCGTGACAAAGATCGTGAATACCCCCAAAGATCTGGCGGAGCGGGCTCGGGCAGACCTCGCGCCATGACGAAGGGCTTCTCTGCACGCGGCCATCAGGGCGCGGCGGCGTTGGCGACAAGGAGCGAAAAAAATGGCTTACACCCCGTGGCGTGGCGTCGTTGGTCTGGTGAAGCCGACGCGTCAGCCAGGATCGCTAGAGGAGCTGATCCGCGTTCTGCCGGAGGCAGTTGGCGTCGTGCCGCTCCTGCTCAATATCCGGCAGGGCAATATATGAAGAGTTCCGAGCGGCTCTCGACCACTACAAGCGCTATGTCGGCGAGCTCGCGGAGCAAGGCGTCGACCTCATTCGTGTGGGCGGCACGCCACCCTTTATGCTTCTTGGATATGAAGGAGAGGCGGGATTGATCCGGCTTGGGAGGAGGAATACAGGACACCAATCACCACTGATGGCCAGACTCATACGGCCGCGCTGCTGGCCCTGGGCGTGACAAAATTCATCGGCGCCAGTTACTCCGCGCTCCAAAAACGGGATCGTCAAGAAATACATGCACGAAGCCGGCTTGGAGATCGCCAGCATGGAGCCCATGGACGTGCCCTTTGACCAGGTCGGACAGATTGCGCCGCATTCCGTTTACGCCCATATTCGCAAATTGTTTCTCGCCAATCCTGGCGCTGACGGGATCTACATTTCAGGGCGGCGGCTGGCGCACGACGGAAATAGTCCAACTGCTCGAGCGCGACCTGGGCGTGCCAGTCGTCCACGCGACGCTGGGCCAGTCATGGGAAATTCAAAAGCGGTTGCATATCCGGCAGCCGATTGCCGGTTTCGGCCGCCTGTTGGCCGAGTTGCCTTAAGAAGTCCACTCGATGGTCGAGCAGGACCCTACAAACGGCGTATCATATGACCAAAGCGCAAGGGCCTTTGCTGGGTATGGTGAAGCCGAGCAAGCGGGCCGCCAAGTCGCATGCTGAACTACTCGCCATGCTGCCAGGCGACGTCAGAACGGTTGAGCGATTCGCCCCCATTCAGCATGGCGCGCTGGAGGAGTTTGAGAACGTTCTGCCGGTCTATGAGCAATTCGTCCGAGAACTTGCCGGCGAGGGCGTCGACCTCATCCATGTCGAGGGCACGCCGGCGTCGTTCATCATGGGCCATGATCTCGAGCAAAGAACCATAGCGCGATGGCAAAACGAATTTAACATTCCGGTCTTCACTTCAGCGACGTGTCAGGCAAATGCGCTGCGCGCCCTGGACGCCCGCAAGATCGTCGATGCAGGCTATGATCCCACGACAGGACCACCAGCGGAGCGTTATTTTCGCGATGCGGGTTTTATCGTTCTCGCTGTGGAGAAGGCGCCCATCGAATGGGACGCCAACGGCGATATTTCCAATGACGTCGCCTTTTCCATGTTGGCGAGTCTCGTTCGTCGCCATCCGGGCGCCGAAGCGCTGTGCCTGCAGGGGAGCAGCAAATGGCGCCTCAATGAGGTCATCGCCAGACTCGAGGACGAACTGAATATTGTCGTCGTGCATCCAATGGCTGCGCGATACTGGGAGCTCATGCATCGCCTCGGCAGAACCGGACCACGTCCCGGCGTTGGGCGCTTGCTGGCGAGCATGCCACCGCTTCCAACCCCATTATAATCGCCGCGAGCAATGATGTTCCATTCAAACAAGGTTTTTGGGATGCAAAAGGTTATGTCTTTCCAGCAGCGCGTCGGATTACTTCTTGTTCTGGCGACTACCCTTTCGGGTATCGGTCGCGCCGCGCAGGGCGCAGAGTTCTATTCAGGTAAGACCGTCAAGGTCATCATAGGCGCGGATGTTGGCGGCGGATATGATGCTGCCGGCCGGCTCATGGCGCGGTTCATCGGACGGTTTTTGCCCGGTAATCCTACACTGGTGGTCGAAAACATGCCTGCGGGCGGCAGCATTGCCGCGGCCAATTACGTGTTTAACGTGGCCCCGCGAGACGGAACGGTCATTGGCCTCATGCAACGCAACGTATTGACGGCCAAAATGTCCAGCCCCGATGTTGTTAAATACGATCTCGATAAATTCAACTGGCTCGGAACACTGACCAAGGAAACCGGGCTCGTTATTACTTCGAGCGCCGCGCCCGTATCGCAAACCTCGGATCTCTTTACGACGGAGGTTATCGTCGGGGGCACAATCGGAACCGATACAGACATCACCGCCCGTCTACTTAACGCGCTTATCGGAACAAAATTCAAAATCGTGACAGGATATAAAGGCAACACCGATGTACTGCTTGCGCTCGATAAGGGTGAAGTGGAAGGCATGGCCGACGAATCCTGGTCTAACCTTAAAGTCGTTCGGGCGGACAGCATCAAGAATGGTAAGCTGAAACTGCTGCTCCAAAATGCATTGCAAAAATCTCCCGAACTGCCCAACGTGCCGTTGGCGCTCGATTACGCGCGAAGCGACCTCGATCGACAAACACTGGAATTGTATTTCGGTCAAAAGGTTGTCGCACGTCCCGTTTTTACGCCGCCAAACGTGCCGGACGAACAAATGGGACTGCTGCGCGCAGCCTTCAACGCCATGGCGGAAGACGCT
>JAQGMS010000245.1 GCA_028292245.1 Ramlibacter sp. | reverse complement strand
GTTTCCCGAGATGCTGGAGCCCAGCCGCGCCTACCACGGCGTGAAGTTCTACGAGACCTTCGGCGACTTCGGCTACACCATGAAGGCGCGGATGGAAGTGAACCGCACCTTCGGCGCTTCGCTTTCGCCGCTCAATGCCTGGCTGATCCTGCAAGGCATCGAGACCTTGCACTTGCGCATGCAGGCGCATTGCCGCAATGCGTTGCGCGTGGCCGAGTTCCTGGGCGATCATCCGCTGGTGGGCTGGGTCAACTATCCGGGCCTGGGCAATTCGCCGTACCGCGAACTGGCGAAGAAGCAGTTCCGCAGCATCGACGGGCGGCCCGGCGCTTCGGGCATTCTCACCTTCGGCATCAAGGCGGCCGACCCGGCCCGCGCGGGCGAGCGCTTCATCGACGCCTGCGAGTTCCTGAGCCACCTGGCCAACATCGGCGACGCCAAGACGCTGGTGATCCACCCGGCATCCACCACCCACCGCCAGTTGAACGAGGACGAACTGGCGCGCGCCGGCGTGCGGCCCGACATGATCCGCCTCTCGGTGGGCATCGAGGACGCCGAGGACATCCTCTGGGACATCGACCAGGCGCTACGGCGCGCGGTCTAGCGCGCCGTCAACCAGAAGTACAAGCCTTCGATCGGCACGCGCTGGTCCTCGCGGATGGGGTGCGTCGATCCGGCATCGATCGCGAAGCCGTGCCGCGCCGCGAGCTGCTCGATGTAGCCGCGCGAATGCGCGTAGCGCAAGCTGGGCCGCAGCGCGAGGTGCTGCCCCGGTGGCGCCGCCTCTACCGAGAAGCAAAACACCCCGCCGGGCTCCAGCACGCGCGCGACCCCTTCGAACACCGCCTCCAGCGCACCCACGTAGATGAACACGTCGGCGGCCAGCACCAGGTCGTAGCGGCGCGTGGTGCCGGCCAGGTACTGCGCCAGGTCGGCCTGCAGCACTTCATCGTAGACACCCAGCGCGGTGGCGCGCCGCACCATGTTGGCCGACAGGTCGACGGCGTCGAGCGCGCTAGCCAGTGGCCGCAGGAGCGGCCCGCACAGCCCGGTCCCGCAACCCAGATCGAGTGCCCGCGCAAAACGCCGGCCGGTGCGCTCCAAGCCCTCGACCAGCACCTGTGGCGCGCGGTACTTGAGCACATCCACCAGGTGCTGCTCGAAGCCGTCCGCGTAGCCGTCGAACAGCGACTCCACATACTGCCTGGGCGCGGCCTCGGGCGCATCGTTGCCGGTCAACGCGGCCAGGTAGTAGCGATTCAATTCATTGTCGGCGCCGCGTGCGATGGCGTTGCGAAACGACACGATCGCGTCGTCGATACGGCCCAGGTCTTTCAGCAGGTTGCCGCGCAGGCTCCAGGCGGCGCCCAGAGCGGGAGCCAGTGCAAGAGCGCGCTCCACGCAAGCCAGCGCCTGGGGCTGTTGCCCCAGTTCGGCGAGCGCCGCGGCGCGGTGGCACAGGGCCTCGACGTTGTCCGGCTCCTGCGCCAGCGCTTCTTGCAGCAGGTCGGCCGCCTCCTGGAATTTGCCCAGCTTCAGGCGCGCGGCGCCCAGGTTGGTGAGCGCCGAGACCCGGCCCGGCGCGAGCGACAGCGAAGCAGCGAAGTTCTGCTCGGCCAGGCCGTAGCGGCCGGCCTGGTAATGGCCCAGGCCCTGCATGAAGAATTCCCTGGCTTGTTCGAAGCTGCCCATGACTGCCCGCGTGGAAGTTGCCGCGATCATAGAAGCCCCGCCTCGCCCTGCGACAATCCACCCATGACTTTCGCGCCCCTGCAAAACGACACTTTCCTGCGCGCCTGCCATCGCCTCGCCACGCCGCACACGCCCGTCTGGCTGATGCGCCAGGCCGGCCGCTACCTGCCGGAATACCGCGAGACGCGCGCGCGCGCCGGCAGCTTCATGGGCCTGGCCACCAACGTCGACTACGCCACCGAAGTGACGCTGCAGCCGCTGGAGCGCTATGCGCTGGACGCCGCCATCCTGTTTTCGGACATCCTCACGGTGCCCGATGCGATGGGGCTGGGCCTGAGCTTCGCGTTGGGCGAGGGTCCGCGCTTCGCCAAGCCGGTGCGCGACGAGGCCGCGGTGAGCGCGCTGCGCGTGCCCGACATGGACGAGCTGCGCTACGTGTTCGATGCGGTGACGTCGATTCGCCGCGCCTTGAACGGCCGCGTGCCGCTGATCGGCTTTTCGGGCAGCCCCTGGACCCTGGCGTGCTACATGGTGGAGGGCGCGGGCTCGGACGACTATCGCCTGGTCAAGACCATGCTGTACAGCCGGCCCGACCTGATGCACCGCATGCTGGAGGTCAACGCCGACGCGGTCGCCGCTTACCTCAACGCGCAGATCGAGGCGGGCGCCCAGGCCGTGATGATCTTCGACAGCTGGGGCGGCGTACTGGCCGACGGCGCGTTCCAGTCGTTCAGCCTGGCCTATACGGCTCGCGTGCTGCGCCAGCTCAAGCGTGAGCATGAAGGGCAGGCGATTCCGCGGATCGTCTTCACCAAGGGCGGTGGGCTTTGGCTGGCCGAAATCGGCGAGCTCGACTGCGAGGCGCTGGGCCTGGACTGGACGGTCAACCTGGGCCGCGCACGCTCCCTGGTGGGCGGGCACAAGGCGCTGCAGGGCAACCTGGACCCCAATGTGCTGTTTGCCCAGCCGGCGCAAATCGAAGCGCAGGCCGTGCAGGTACTCGACAGTTTCGGTGCGCCTCATACCGGCCCCGGGACGGGTCCGTCGCATATCTTCAACCTCGGCCACGGCATCAGCCAGCACACACCTCCTGATCATGTAAAGCTGCTGGTGGATGCAGTTCATGCGCATTCCCGGCGGCTGCGAAACAGCCAAGCGCTCGATTGAAATCTTCGTCATCAGGGTGTTCCCTAGCAGACAAGCTCTGCAAAAACTTTGCCAGAGGCTTGACTTATGCACAAAAGTTAGGTTGCCGGGTGATGCCGCGCTTGCGTTTTGCTACAAAACCAATAGCGGCGGCAAGTCGTTGATTTATAAAGGATTCTGGTCTTGCTCGTTTTCGGGGCATCCGAGGCAAGCCCTTGATTCTTCACGGTTCGGCGGCCGGCGCGGCACAACTATCAACAAAGTTATCCACATAAATCGGCATGTCGACCCAAAGCGCTTCTAAATCAAAGACTTAACGCCTGTTTCCCAACGCCGCCTCAAGACAATTCGGTAAATCACCCTCTCCATGCCCCATCGGCTCGCCGTCGTCGTCCCCACTCCCGCCCACAGTTCGATCGGCGGGCGGCTCAGCTATTTAAGTGAGCTTCCACTCCTGCCGGGCGCGCTGGTGCGAGTGCCCCTGGGCCGGCGTGAAGTTCTGGGGGTTGTCTGGGAGCCCGCCGCGGAGGTGGGTGCCGGGCCAGACGCCTTCGAAAGCAAGCCGATTGCGGGCAGCCTTGATGGCATCGATCGCCTGTCGGCAAATTGGAGACAACTGGTTACCTTCTCCGCGAATTATTACCAACGCAGTTTGGGCGAAGTTGCGTTGGCCGGCTTGCCTCCGCAGTTGCGTGACCTCAGCGCGCAACAGCTGGCTCGGAGGTTGAAGCGGCCCGATGCCTTGTCCGAACCGCAAGCGACGGCGGCGCCGCTGCCGCTGACCGTCGAGCAAGGCGAGGCGCTGGCGGCGCTGGCGGCGGATGACGGGCCGTTCCTGCTGTTCGGCGCCACCGGCAGCGGCAAGACCGAGGTGTACCTGCAAGCCGCGCAGCGGCTGCTGGCGAGCGAGCCGCAAGCTCAAGTCCTGGTGATGGTGCCGGAGATCAACCTCACGCCGCAGTTGCAGGAACGCTTCATCGCGCGTTTCGGCGAGGACAACGTGGTCGCGATGAACAGCGGCATGACGCCGCCGCAGCGCCTGAAAAGCTGGCTGGCCGCCCACAGCGCAGCGGCGCGCATCGTGCTGGGCACGCGCATGTCGGTGTTCGCGTCGATGCCGCGGCTGCGCCTGATCGTCGTCGACGAGGAGCACGACCCCAGCTACAAGCAGCAGGAAGGAGCGCGCTATTCGGCGCGCGACCTGGCCGTCTACCGCGGCAAGCTGGAAGGCGCGAAAGTGTTGTTGGGCTCCGCCACGCCATCGCTGGAGAGTTGGCAGGCCTGCGAGAAGGGCCGCTACCAGCGGCTGGTGATGGCTTCGCGCGTCGGCCAGGCAGAGACCGGCGGGACGGCAGGCGCGTTCCCAGCCGTGCGGCTGGTCGACATGAACCTCCAGCCCAAGAAGACGGTCTTCTCGCCGCAGCTGCTGGACGCGATCCAGCAAAGGATCGCGCGCGGCGAACAGTCGCTGGTATTCCTGAATCGCCGCGGCTACGCGCCAGTGTTGGCCTGCACCGCCTGCGACTGGAAAAGCGAATGCCCGAACTGCAGCGCCTATCGCGTGTTCCACAAGATCGACCGCACGCTGCGCTGCCACCACTGCGGCTACACCGAGCGGGTGCCGCGGGCCTGCCCGGTCTGTGGCAACGTCGACATCGCGCCGGTCGGCCGGGGCACCGAAAGGCTGGAGGAACACCTGGGCGAGCTGCTGGCCGATGTGAAGCAGGCCAACGGCGAGCCGGTGCGCATCGCACGCATGGACGCCGACAGCACGCGCTTGAAGGGCGCGCTGGAACAGCAGCTGGCACGCATGCATGCCGGCGACGTCGACGTGCTGGTGGGCACGCAGATGGTCACCAAGGGCCACGACTTCCGGCGCATCACGCTGGTCGCCGCGATCAATCCCGACTCGGCGCTTTTTTCCAGCGACTTCCGCGCGCCCGAGCGGCTGTTCGGCCTGCTGATGCAGGCGGCGGGCCGCGCCGGGCGCGACGCGGCGCAGGCCGGCGCCAGCGAGATGTGGGTGCAGACCTGGCATCCCCAGCATCCGCTCTTTGCCAACTTGCGCAAGCACGACTACCCCGCTTTCGCGGCGCAACAGTTGAGGGAACGCGAGCAGGCCGGCATGCCGCCTTTCGGCTTTCAGGCGTTGCTGCGGGCCGAGGCGCGCACCCAGGAAGCCGCGCAGGCTTTCCTCAATGCCGCCAGCACTGCCGCGCAGGAGCTGGACGGTGCGGACCGCGTGACGCTCTATTCAGCCGTGCCGATGAGCGTGCAGCGGGTGGCGAACGTCGAGCGGGCGCAGCTGCTGGTGGAAAGCGCCTCGCGCGGTGCCTTGCAGCGCTTCCTGGCGGCGTGGCAGCCGGTGCTGCAGGCCACCCGCGAGAAAGGCCTGATCCGCTGGGCGGTGGACGTCGACCCGCTGGTGATCTGACCGAGCCCGCGCTGCCGTGGATCCCGGATCAAGTCCGGGATGACAAAGCCCCTGTCATGCCGGACCGGATCCGGCATCCATGTTCTTGATCCGCAACGCCGCCTCGTACAACTCGTTGCGCGAGCCACCGGTGATTTCCGCCGCGAGCTTCACCGCCGACTTGACCGGCAGTTCCTTCAGCAGCAGCTCCAGCACCCGCAGCCCATCGTCGCCCTGCGGGGCTTGCGGCGCGGCGTGCAGCACCAGCGCGAACTCGCCGCGGGTGCTCTGCGCATCGGCAGCCAGCCAGCCCGGCAGGTCGGCGCAGGCAAGCGTGGCCACTTCCTCGAACTGCTTGGTGAGCTCGCGTCCCACGGTGACGGCTCGCCCGCCCAACGCGGCCAGCGCCTTGCCCAGCGCCTCGATCCGATGCGGCGCCTCGAGCACCACGACGGGCCGGGGCTCGTGTGCGAGCCGCGCGACCGCGGCCTCGCGCTCGCCCGCCTTGGACGGCAGGAATCCCGCGAACACGAATGCGCCATCGTCGGCGACCGTGCCGGCGACGCTCAATACCGCCGTGACACTGCTCGCACCCGGCAACGGCACCACCCGATAGCCCGCCGCGCGCACCGCCGCCGCCAGCCGCGCACCGGGGTCGCTCACGGCCGGGGTGCCGGCATCGCTGGCGTAGGCCACACGCTGCCCGGCGTGCAGGCGCTGGATCACGGATTGCGCGGCCTCGGACTCGTTGTGCTGGTGCACAGCCAGCAGCTGCGCGGATGCCTTGTCGATGGCGTAGGCGCGCAACAGTGCCTGGGTATGGCGCGTGTCCTCGCAGGCGATGGCATCGGCGATCTGCAGCACGTGCAACGCGCGCAGGCTGATGTCGGCCAGGTTGCCGATCGGCGTCGCCACGACGTACAGCGCGCCTTGCGGATAATGCTGCGACCCCGCCGCTTCACGGGCGGCATTCAGGGCCAAGGCAAAAGAAGCGCTCAAATGGAAATCCCCCGCAAGAAAGTCACCGCGGCCGCCACCACCAAGCAGGCCGGCGACGCCGCCGAGGACCGGGCGCTGGCGCATCTCGCCTCGCACGGCATGCGGCTGCTTGCGCGCAATTATCGGACGCCCGGACGCGGCGGCGGCGAAATCGACCTGGTAATGCGCGAACCCGGGGGCACCCTGGTGTTCGTCGAAGTGCGCAAGCGCGCCAGTCGCTCCTTCGGCGGTGCAGCCGCCAGCGTGAGCCATCTGAAGCAGCGGCGCATCATTTTCGCGGCCCGCCACTACCTCATGCGGCTGCCGCAGCAGCCGCCCTGCCGCTTCGATGTGGTGAGCGTGGAAGCCGGCGAGATCGAATGGCTCAAGGGCGCTTTCGACGCGTCGTGACGAGGCCTTGCCGCGGATCGCAGCGTCGAACCCCGTACGGTTATCATCCCCAGCCATGCTCGAACAACGGATCCAACAGCATTTCATCGACAGCGCGGACCTCAAATACCAGTCCGCCCAATCCTTGAGCAAGCCGATCGCGGCCGCCGTGCAGGCGGTGCTGGCTTGCGTCACCAGCGGCGGCAAGGTGCTGGCCTGCGGCAATGGCGGCTCGGCCGCCGACGCGCAGCATTTCTCGGCTGAGTTCGTCGGGCGCTTCGAGCGCGAACGGCCCGAGCTGGGCGCCATCGCCTTGACCACCGACAGCTCCATCCTGACGGCGATCGCCAACGACTACGACTACGAACGCATCTTTTCCAAGCAGGTGCGGGCGCTGGGCCAGGCCGGCGACGTGCTGCTGGCATTGACCACCAGCGGCAACTCGGCCAACGTGCTGGCCGCGGTCGAGGCCGCCCACGAACGCGAAATGACGGTGGTGGCGTTGACCGGCCGCGGCGGCGGCAAGATGACTCACGCCCTGCGCGAAACCGACGTCCACATCTGCGTGCCGCACGATCGCACCGCGCGCATCCAGGAAGTGCACATCCTGGCGCTGCATTGCATCTGCGACGGCGTGGACGCCCAACTTCTCGGAGAACAGGAAGCCCCGACATGAAATCGAATCGCAAACCCGTCTTGTCGATGATCGCCGTCGCGGCGCTCGCGGGCGCACTGTCGGGCTGCGCGCCGCTGCTCATCGGCGGTGCGGCCGTCGGCGCGCTGGTGACCTTCGACCGGCGCACCTCGGGCACCCAGATCGAGGACGAGACCATCGAGCTGCGCGCGGCCAGCGGCCTGCGCCAGGCGCTGGGCGACCGCGCCCACGTCAACGTGACCAGCTACAACCGGCAGGTCCTGTTGACCGGCGAAGTGCCCAACGACCGCGACAAGCAGGCCGCCGAGCAGGTGATCGCCAAGGTCGACAACGTCAAGGGCGTCGTCAACGAGCTGGCGGTCCTGGGCAACTCGACGCTGGCTCAGCGATCCGCGGACACGCTGGTCACCGGCAAGGTCAAGGCCTCGCTGGTCGACGACAAGGACCTGTACGTCGGCGCGTTCAAGGTGGTGACGGAGCGCGGCACGGTGTTCCTGATGGGCCGTGTGACCCAGCGCGAAGCCGAGCGCGCGACGCAGATCACGCGCAGCATCAGCGGCGTGCAGCGCGTGGTGCGCATTTTCGACATCATCAGCGAGGAAGACCTGCGGCGCCTGGCGCCCTCGCAGGCCAGGTCTGTCGCGCCGGCTGCAGCCGCTCCTGCCGCAGCCGGGCCGGCGGAACCCGCCAGCGCGGCCAAGCCCTAGCCGCTACTTCAGTCTCTTGATCAAGCTGGAAGTGTCCCAGCGCCTGCCGCCCAGTGCCTGCACGTCGGCGTAGAACTGGTCTACCAGCGCGGTGACCGGCAGCCGCGCGCCATTGCGCTTGGCCTCGTCGAGCACCAGCCCCAGGTCCTTGCGCATCCAGTCGACGGCAAAGCCGTAGTCGAACTTGCCTTCGATCATGGTCTTGCCGCGGTTGTCCATCTGCCAGCTCTGGGCCGCGCCCTTGCCGATCACTTCGAGCACCTGCGCCATGTCCAGGCCGGCCTTCTGGCCGAAGGCGATGGCTTCCGACAGGCCCTGGATCATCCCGGCAATGGCGGTCTGGTTCACCATCTTGGCCAATTGGCCCGAGCCGGGCCCGCCCAGCAGGGTGCAGGCACGCGCGAAAGCCATCACCACCGGCCGGGCCGCCTCGAAAGGCCCCGCTTCGCCGCCGCACATGACCGTGAGCGTGCCGTTCTGCGCACCGGCCTGGCCGCCCGAAACCGGCGCATCGACGAATTGCAGGCCGCGTTTTTTCGCTTCGGCGTGAAGCTCGCGCGCCACGTTGGCGGACGCCGTCGTGTGGTCGATGAGCACGGCACCGGGCTTCATGCCGGCGAATGCGCCGTCCTCGCCCAGGGCGACCGAGCGCAGGTCATCGTCGTTGCCGACGCAGCAAAGGACCAAGTCGCGGCCGGCAGCGGCTTCGCGCGGCGTGGCCGCGACGGCGCCCTTGAATTCGCCGGTCCAGGCCTGGGCCTTCGCGGCGCTGCGGTTGTAGGCCACGACGTCGTGCCCAGCCAGCGCGAGGTGCCCCGCCATGGGAAAGCCCATGACCCCCAGGCCGAGAAACGCCACCTTGCGGGGTGGCGTGGGTTCGTAGGTTTTCGGATTGGTACTGCTCATTGGCGATTCCGGAATTTAGTTGGGAGTAGTTGCGTATTCTTGAACGCAGAGGACGCAGAATTTGCGCAGAGGACGCAGAGAATTCATTGAAATGCTGCTGTATTCCTCTGCGTCCTCTGCGCAACCTTTGCGTCCTCTGCGTTCAAAAAGCCTCTGAACGCCCGCCACGCCTCAAACGATGGCGAGGTGCTCGGTACCCGCGGACAGGTCCTGCGTCTTCGCGCGCTGCGAATTGAGCTTGATCTGCAGGCGCAGGTCGTTGACCGAGTCGGCGTTTCGCAGCGCGTCCTCGTACGTGATGATGTTGTTCTCGTACATGTCGAACAGGGCCTGGTCGAAGGTCTGCATACCCAGGTTGCGGCTCTTCTTCATGATCTCCTTGATCTCGGAGACCTCGCCCTTGAAGATCATGTCGGACACCAGCGGCGAGTTCAGCATGATTTCGACCGCCGCGCCGCGGCCCTTGCCGTCCTGCTTGGGCACCAGCCGCTGCGAGATGAAGGCCTTCAGGTTGAGCGACAGGTCCATCAGCAATTGCTGGCGCCGCTCTTCCGGGAAGAAGTTGATCACGCGGTCCAGCGCCTGGTTGGCGCTGTTGGCGTGCAGCGTGGCCATGCACAGGTGGCCGGTCTCGGCGAAGGCGATCGAGTGCTCCATCGTTTCACGGTCGCGGATTTCACCCATCAGGATCACGTCCGGCGCCTGGCGCAGCGTGTTCTTCAGCGCCGACTCCCAGTTGTCGGTGTCGAGCCCGACCTCGCGCTGCGTCACCACGCAGTTCTTGTGCGGGTGCACGAACTCCACCGGGTCCTCGATGGTGATGATGTGGCCCTGCGAGTTCTCGTTGCGCCAGTCGATCATGGCGGCCAGCGTGGTCGACTTGCCCGAGCCGGTGGAGCCCACCAGGATGCACAGCCCGCGCTTGGACATCACCACTTCCTTGAGCACCTGGGGCACGCCCAGGCCGTCGATGGTGGGCAGGATCTGCGGGATCACCCGCATCACCATCCCCACCTTGCCCTGCTGCACGAACGCGTTGCAGCGGAAGCGCCCGATGCCCGGCGGCGAAATGGCGAAGTTGCACTCCTTGGTGCGCTCGAACTCGGCGGCCTGCTTGTCGTTCATGATCGAGCGCGCCAGGGCCAGCGTGTGGCCCGCGTTCAGCGGCTGCGGCGAAACCTTCACGACCTTGCCGTCGACCTTGATCGCGGGGGGAAAGTCGCCGGTGATGAACAGGTCGCTGCCGTTGCGGCTGACCATCAGCTTGAGCAGGTCGTTGATGAATTTAGTGGCCTGGTCGCGTTCCATGGCGGTCCTTCTTTAAAAACGGGCTCGGGCGGTCGCCGACGGGCCGCCCCTAGGCGACCGGGCCCCCTCGGGGGGCAGCGCACTACACGAAATGAGAAGCGTGGGGGCCATATTACTAGCCAGGGAAGTTGTCCGGGATCTTGGCCTTGCCGCGAGCTTCGGCCGGGCTGATCATGTTGCGCTTGACCAGGTCCGAGAGGTTCTGGTCCAGCGTCTGCATGCCGAAGGCGTTGCCGGTCTGGATGGCCGAATACATCTGCGCCACCTTGGCCTCGCGGATCAGGTTGCGGATGGCCGAGCTGGCGATCATGATCTCGTGCGCCGCCACCCGGCTGGCGCCGTCCTTGGTCTTGCACAGCGTCTGCGAGATCACGGCCTGCAGCGACTCCGACAGCATGGCGCGGATCATTTCCTTTTCCTCGGCCGGGAACACGTCGATGATCCGGTCGATCGTCTTGGCCGCGCTCGATGTGTGCAGCGTGCCGAACACCAGGTGGCCGGTTTCCGCCGCGGTCATCGCCAGCCGGATGGTTTCCAGATCGCGCATTTCGCCCACCAGGATCGCGTCCGGGTCTTCCCGCAGTGCCGACTTCAGCGCCGCGGCGAACGAAAGCGTCATCGGCCCGACCTCGCGCTGGTTGATCAGGCACTTCTTGGATTCGTGCACGAACTCGATCGGGTCTTCCACCGTGAGGATGTGGCCGTATTCGGTTTCGTTCAGGTAGTTCACCATCGCCGCCAGCGTGGTGGACTTGCCCGAACCCGTGGGGCCGGTGACCAGCACCATGCCGCGCGGCTTGAGCGCCAGTTCGCCGAAGATCTTGGGCGCGTTGAGCTGCTCCAGCGACAGGATCTTGGACGGAATTGTGCGGAACACCGCGCCGGCGCCGCGGTTCTGGTTGAATGCATTGACCCGGAAGCGCGCCAGGCCGTCGATCTCGAACGAGAAGTCGACCTCCAGGAACTCTTCGTAGTTCTTGCGCTGGGTGTCGTTCATGATGTCGTACACCATCGCGTGGACCTGCTTGTGGTCCAGCGCGTCCACGTTGATGCGGCGCACGTCGCCGTGGACACGGATCATCGGCGGCAGCCCTGCCGACAGGTGCAAGTCGGAAGCCTTGTTCTTGACGCTAAACGCCAACAGCTGGGTGATATCCACAGAGATCCTTTTCCACAAGTCTGTCGCAGTTGAGCCGCGCCTTCGGCGTCGGCTCCACCAGCGACAATAGGTGAGCCGCGCGCCTGCGCGTCGGCTCTACCGGCCAATTATGACCACGATTCGAAACAACCTCCAGCGAGTTCGCGAGCGGATCGCCAGCGCCTGCGCGGCTGCGCACCGCCCCGTGAACGAAATCACGTTGCTGGCGGTGTCCAAGACCTTCGGCCCGGAGGCGGTGCGCGAGGCGTTTGCCGCCGGCCAGGCGGCCTTCGGCGAGAACTACATCCAGGAAGCCGTGGAGAAGATGGCGCTGTTACAGGATCTGCCCCTGCAATGGCATTGCATCGGCCCGATCCAGAGCAACAAGACGCGGCTGGTCGCCGCGCATTTCGACTGGGCGCACACCATCGACCGCCTGAAAGTGGCGCAGCGGCTGTCGGAACAGCGCCCGGAAGGCAGGCCGGCGCTCAACATCTGCATCCAGGTGAACGTGGATGGCGGCACGACGAAAGCAGGCGTGGCGCCCGCCGAAGTCCTCGAGCTCGCGCGGGAAGTGGCGCAGTTGCCGCGCCTGAAGCTGCGCGGCCTGATGACGATCCCCGAACCGGCGCCCGATTTCGCGGCCCAGAAGGCCGTTCACCTCAAGGCCAGGGCCCTGTTCGACGAATTGCGCCACGCCGGCCTGGGCATCGATACGCTTTCGATGGGCATGACCGCCGACCTCGAAGCCGCCATCGCAGCGGGCAGCACGATGGTGCGCGTCGGCACCGCTATCTTCGGGACCCGAACGGCAAAGTGACTTTGCCGCTGCGCGGGCTCATGACAATGACGAACGGCCGCCCGGTCCGCGTCATTTCTTCGGTGGCACGGCCACCGGCTTGACGCTGCCGCAATCCGTGCCCAGCCACTTGCCGTTGCCTTCCATGGAGACCTTCTCGGGCTTGCCCTGCACCACGGTGCTGACGTTCATCCGCATGCTGTAGGACTCGGGACTGGCGAAAGTGACCTGGCCTTCGCCGCTGGAAGGCGGGTTGGTGCAGGTAAACGCCATCTTCATGGTGTTGCCGCTGCGCGACTGCTGCGTGGTGGTGCAGTCGCCGCGCTGCGCGCCCACTTCGTTGCGCTCGACCATCTCTTTGGTCATGCAGATCTTCACGCTCATCCCGCCGCCGGCGCCCGCCTTGACCCCCTGCTTGGCCATCATTTCCTCGACCATCTTGCGCTGGTCGGCCGGCATGTTGGCCAACTGCTGCTGCATCTGGGCATTGCGGTCATCCATCCCGGCGCCCTGCATCTTGTTGTTGATCTCCCACAGGCCCGGCTTGAGCTGCTGCGCGCCGGCGCCGGATGCAATGGCCGCGAGCGCCGCGGCGAGGACGAAGGTACGTTTCATGGCGGTATTCCCCTGGCTGCGAAGCCGCCATTTTGCTGCAGCCCCGGCACCGGGCGGAATGCGCGCTTTCCCCGAATCAGGCCAGCGTGGCCTGCCGCACCGCATGTTCCCAGCGCGCCATCAGTTCGGCGGCGCGGCCCGCATCGAGCGCGGGCGTGAAGCGCCGCTCCGCCTGCCACAAGGCGGACAGTTCGCCCGTGCTGCGGTAGACGCCGGCCGCCAGCCCGGCGAGATACGCCGCGCCCAGCGCCGTTGTTTCGATGACGGCCGGCCGCACGACCGCGATGCCGAGAAGGTCGGCCTGGAACTGCATGAGCAGGTCGTTCACGCAGGCGCCGCCGTCCACGCGCAGCTCGCTCACCGGCGAAGCGCCGGCCGCCACCGCGTCGCGGCTCATCGCCTGCAGCAGCGCGCAGCTTTGGTAGGCGATGCTTTCGAGCGCGGCGCGCGCGATGTGCGCGACCGTCGTGCCGCGTGTCAGGCCGGTAATGGTGCCGCGCGCGTCGGGCTTCCAGTACGGCGCCCCCAGGCCCGTGAACGCCGGCACCAGCATCACGCCGCCCGAGTCCGGCACGCTTTCTGCCAGCGCCTGGACTTCGGCGCTGCCCTTGATCGCATGCAGCCCATCGCGCAGCCACTGCACGACGGCGCCGCCGACGAAGACACTGCCCTCGGTCGCGAATTCGGTCTGCGCCGTGACCTGCGCGGCGCTGGTCGTGAGCAGGCCGTTCTTCGACTCCTGGAACAGGCCGCCCGTGTGCATCAGCATGAAGCAGCCGGTGCCATACGTGTTCTTCGCCATGCCTTCGGTGAAGCAGGCCTGCCCGAAGAGGGCGCTTTGCTGGTCGCCCGCGACGCCGCCGATCATGACGGGTGCCCCGAGCAGCGCCGCCGCCGTGTCGCCGTAGTGCGCG
>JAQGMS010000435.1 GCA_028292245.1 Ramlibacter sp. | reverse complement strand
TTCGACGCCATGGTCGATGCCGCGCGCGAGCGCTGGCCGTTTTTGGCCGAGAACGAGGCTCAGCGTCTGGTCGGCGCCTATGGCTCGCGGCTGGAAGCCGTCCTCGGCGAGGCCAAAAGCCGGGATGACCTCGGCCCGAGCTTTGGGCCGGAACTGACGGCGGCGGAGGTGCGCTATCTGATGAAGCGCGAATGGGCGCGTTTTCCGGATGACATTCTGTGGCGGCGCTCCAAGCTCGGCCTGACCATGCCATCGGAGGGCCGCGAGGCGCTTGCGGCGTTCATGGCCACCGCGGCGGCGTGACGCCACCGCGTAGATTGCGAATACGCACGACGAAACACGGTGCGGCCGATCGGTTCGGCACCGCGCCGATTGCTTCCATCGCAGCATATCACATCGAGGTGATTCGCGGCACGAACATTGCTTTGAAATTATCAGGCTGGGCAACTCAGGAGTGCGGCAATGCGACGCCTCGTCCTCGGTGCAGCGTTCGGTTGCTTGATCGGCGTAGCTGACGCCCGCGATCTCGGGCAATGGGAAGCGGGAGATTCGAGTATCCGCGAGTGGTACCAGGCGTTGATGCAGCCCGACAATCCCTCCGCTTCCTGCTGCGGCGAAGCCGACGCGTATTGGGCCGACGTGTTTGAACTCGATGGCGACCGATATGTCGCCATCATTACCGATCCGCGGCCCGACGAACCGCTGCGCCGCAAGCACGTCGATGTCGGCACAAGGATCGTGGTTCCGAACCACAAGCTGAAATACGACCAGTCGAACCCGACCGGTCACGGGATCATCTTCCTGAGCCCGGGCCGCTATGTGTACTGCTACGTCACGCCGGGCGGCGTTTGATTATCGGCGGCCGCTCAGTCCGCGGAGGGCAGATGCCGCAGGGTGAATTCGATTTGGCCGTCGGAAAGCTGCCGCCAGTTCTCGACCACCGGCGTGTAGCCGCCTTGCGGACACTGATCGAGAATCTCGCGGGCCTTGCGGCGAGCGGCATCGATCGGCAGCTTAAATGTCTCGGGCGCAATGCCCGACATCCGGTTTGCCAGATCGCCGGGACGAAGGAGCATGTCACACCTTCATGCTGATGGTTGCGTGGCGTATCCTGCGCGACGGGCCGCGAAATTGAAGTGCGGGCGATGGCGCCGCTGCAATTATCCCCGCTAATCACCGGATTTGTGCCATGCAAAACCGGCCGCGCGGGGACCGGCGTCGCAGCGCGAATTCAGGCTTCGCTACCGATCAGCGTCAGCACGCCCGCCTGCGGGTTCACTTCCACCTCGGCGCCATTCGGAATTGCGGCGGCGATGTCTTCGTCGAACCCGGCCAGCATCGATACATCGCCAAGTGCCGCCCCCTGTGCCAGAATCGGATTGACGGAATTGAAGACCAGCGCCAGCGGCACGATGCCTCGCGCTTTCATCTCGTGCAGCATCCAGGCGGTGGCGACGCCGCCCTTGGCGGTATCCAGCACCAATATCTTGCCGACATAGGATTGGCCGACCAGCTTGTGCGCGGGGCGGCTGAACGCCGGCCGCTTCGATGCGGGCGGTGCAGCCCATGCAGGAATTGTCGGCGTTGCATCTGCGTTTCCCCGGGGCTTCAAGCTGCCGGTTCTGTCGGCGTAGAGTCAATGATGGCGGCTGTTCTCGCTGGATGGGAGGGGGGACAAGGTTGAGCTCGATCAGCCATTGGCGTAGATCGGACAGTGGGCTGGTGAGGATCATGGCTGACGAATTACCGAAATCCGAACCGCAGGCCGAGGCGGTCGACATTCCGCTGCTGCGCATCGACGCGGTGGTGAAGAAATTCGGAGTGCTGCGGGCGGTCGACCGGCTGTCGCTCGACATCCGCGCCGGCGAGTTTTTTGCGCTGCTGGGTCCGAGCGGTTGCGGCAAGACCACGCTGTTGCGCATGCTGGCCGGCTTCGAGACCCCGGACGAAGGCCGCATCCTGCTCGACGGCCAGGACATCGCGCAGGTGCTGCCGCATCAGCGCCCTGTGAACATGATGTTCCAGAACTACGCGCTGTTTCCCCATCTCAGCGTCAAGGATAATATCGCGTTCGGGTTGAAGCGCGCCGGCATGGAAGCTTCCGATATCGATGCCCGCGTCGCCGAGCTGGTCGCGCTCGTCAAGCTCGAGGGCCTGGAGAAGCGCAAGCCCGATCAGCTCTCCGGCGGCCAGAAGCAGCGCGTGGCGCTGGCGCGCTCGCTGGCGCGGCGCCCGCGCGTGCTGTTGCTGGACGAACCCCTGGCCGCGCTCGACAAGAAATTGCGCGAGAGTACGCAGGCCGAATTGATGGAGTTGCAGCGGCGGCTCGGCATGACCTTTATTATCGTCACCCACGACCAGGAAGAGGCCATGACCATGGCCGACCGGATCGGCGTGATGGACAATGGCCGCCTCGAGCAGGTCGCGACGCCGCGCGAACTCTATGAGGCACCGGCCTCGCGCTGGGTCGCCGAGTTCGTCGGCGACGTCAATATCCTCGAGGGTCAGATCGAGCCGGATGAGAACAGCCGGATCGCGATCGTGCCGCGGCTGGCCATCACGACGCGTGACGCCGGAATTGTCTATGTCGCCGAGCCGCGCCATCCGATCACGAAATCGCCGGTCTGCGTGGCGATCCGCCCCGAGAAGGTAAAACTGTCGCGGCGCGGCCCTGTGTCCGACGCGGGCAATGCCCAGGCCATCAACCGGCTGGAAGGCGTCGTGACCGAGGTCGCCTATCTCGGCGGCGTCACCACCTACAAGGTCAAGCTCGAGTCCGGCGCGGTAGTGCGGTCGTCGATGGCCAACACCGCGCGGATCGATCTCGATGCCTATCATGCCAGCCAGCGCGTGGTGGCGTGGTTCACGCCGGACGATTGCGTGGTGCTGGAACAATGAGCGCCCGCCGCATCTTCGCAAGGCCGGCGCGCGTCGCGGCGATCGCGCCCTATCTGTGGATGGTGCTGTTCTTCCTGGTGCCGTTCGGCTTCGTGCTGAAGATCAGCCTGTCGCAAACCGCGATCGCGCAGCCGCCC
>JAQGMS010000232.1 GCA_028292245.1 Ramlibacter sp. | reverse complement strand
CGCCTCGTCCAGGAACACGATGCAGCGCTTGCGCCGCTTGGCCATCGAGGAGATCCGCGCCAGCGTGTTGGAGCCGCCGGCGACGAAGCCGGTCTCGAGGTTGGCCGCCGAGTGGAACAGGATGGGCAGGTCCAGTTCCTTGGCCAGGTAGCTGGCCAGCTTGGTCTTGCCGGTGCCGGCGGGGCCGCTGAACATCACGTTGAACGGCTTGTTGATGCCGTACTCCGCGTACTCGGCGCGCCGCTCGTACTGGTCCTTGATCTGCCGCACTTCCGCCTTGATGTCGTCCATGCCCACCAAATCCTTGATCGAGCCCTGCACCTGGCCCGGCTCGATGAAGCGCAGCGACTTGAACTGGCCCTTGAGGTGGAAGGCCAGGAAGCCGAGCAGGCCCAGGGTCAGCGCGGCCGACAGCGCGCCGCTCACGCCGGCCTTCCAGCCGTCCTTTTCGGACTGCGGACGGGCGCCGGCAAAACGGTTGTCCAGGCGCTCCAGCATCTCGATGCTGGCCTTGTCCAGGTCGGCGCGCGGCACGAAGCTCAGCTTGCCGCCCCACGCGGCCGTGACCGCCTTGTCCGCGAAGATCTTGGTTTCCATGTCACTGGGGTAGTACGCGTACTGCTTGCCTTGCGACTCGATCAGGATGAAGCGCTCCGACACGTTCCACATCAGCGGCTTGTAGATCACGGTGATGCGCTCGACCGGGGTGGTTTCCAGGAAGCTCAGGACCGAGCCGGTGCCGAACACGACCGGCAGCTTCCGGTCGAATGTCCAGGTGGCTTCGCCCGGCTGCTCGGCCGCCGCGGTCATGGTCTTGACCTCCTCGGTGACCAGCGCCTGCTTGTGCATCAGGGTGACCGAGTAGACGGCTGTGGCGGGGATCAGCACGGCCATGGAAACGACGACGATCTTCATCGTCATCGACTGGATGACGAACCAGTCCTGCAGGCGGGCCGCGAACTTCTTCAGCGACTGCCAAAGGCTGCGCGAAGCCTGCTCCGACGCACGAGCGGCGGCTTCCGGAGGTGTCTGGGGGCTCGGCGATAAATCCGACATGTTGGGTCTTTCGGTGACGGGAACGGAGAAGCGCTACCGGCGATCGCCGCGGCTTGGGTGTTGTTGCTTTTTTGCCGTGAAACGGAAGTCGCCGGGCCTGGGGCCTCTTGTAAGTGCAATCCTACAGAGACATCAGCAAACAGGCTAGGGGCATGGTTATGGAACCGGTGTACCCGGCGGCCACGCGTGACAAATTCACGTGTTTTTGATTGGCGGGAGAAGGGAACCCGGGGGCGATCGGTGACTCCAATCACACAGCCGGGTTTTTTTCAAGTTTCTTCCCCCGGCTCTTCAATCCCTCGGCTCCAAAACCCGAGGGATTTTTTCTGCCCAGCAGGCCTAGTGCAGGTTGAGCCAGTCGAGAGCGTCGTGTTCAGCGCCGAACAGCGCGATGTCGGGGCATTGGCGCGCGCCCAGGGGCGTGGCGTCGCCGTCCACCAGCTCGGGCGCGCCAAGCAGGACCACCCGGGTCTTCGACGTGAGCGCCCGGCGCAGCCGGTCGCAGATGAGGAACTTGCCGTCCGCGTCGGGCGGGGTATCCACATGCCGCAGGTCGATCAGGACATGGTCTTGCCGCAGCCGCGCCACTGCCGCCTTGACCATATAGGCCAGTTTCAGGGCGTCGCCGTTGTGCCAGTGGCCCCGGACATCGAAGCTTATGAGGGGGCCATCATGGCGGGAGGCGACTACGAGGTTCATGGATCGGCGAGGGAATTGGATTGCCTCGAGCGTGCCACAGCCATTTGTACTCGACGAGATACAAACGCATCAGTAGTAGCCGAACGTGACTGTCGAGTTTCCGCACCGCACCATCGCGGCCACAGGCCAGGGGGTCAGAGTTCGACGATCGTCTTGAAGCCGCCCCAGAACATGCGCATGCCGTCGAACGGCATGGTCTTGGGGTCCATCATCGAAGCCAGCCTCGGGTCCTTCATCACCTTCTTGTTGACGCTGTCGCGTTGCGCGCGCGACTTGTAGACGATCCAGGAGAACACCACGGTCTCGCTCGGCTTGAGCTTCACCGCTTGCGGAAACGAAGTGACCTTGCCGGGCTTGACGTCGTCGGCAAGGCACTCGATGTACTCCAGTGCTCCATGCTCCATCCAGACCTTGCCGGCCTTGCGCGCCATGCGCTTGTAGGCATCGAGGTTCTTGGTGGGAACGGGAACGACAAATCCATCGATATAACGGGCCATAGGGTTCTCCTTGGGTTGGCGGATCAGGTCTCGAGAAAATGGTCCAGCTTGACGAAGGTGCCGGTCCAGCCACGCTCGTGGTTGTCGCGGGCCTGCTGGTCGAAGAAGCGGTCGTGGCGGAAGTCCAGGTCGGTGCCGCCGGCCGCCGCGCGCAGCTTGATCGTCACCAGCGACACGCGTTCGGGCGTGCTCTTCCAGGCCCAGGTGAAGGACAGCTTGCGATTCGGTTCAACCTCCTGGTAGATGCCCGACACATCGTGCTCCTCGCCATCCTGCGTGCGAAAAGCGATGTGATAGCGGCCACCCGTGCGCACGTCGAGCTCGGCGCGCGTCACCGACTCGGTGTCGCCCGGCCCGAACCAGTGGCTCAGCGCTTGCGGCTCGGTCCAGGCCCGCCAGACTTTTTCGGGCGCGACGGCGTAGTGGCGCTTGATGCTGAGGCTGGGCTTTTCGCCGATGGGGCTCTGGGCCATGGGTTCACTTCCTCCTGGTGATAGAGATAGCGGCCAAGCGCGTCGAGCCGCCCGGTCCAGAACTTTTCGTAGTGGGACAGCCACATCGCGGCCTCCTGCATCGGTTTGGCGGCCAGCTCGCACCGCACCACGCGTCCCTCCTTCAGCCGTGTCACCAGCCCGGCATCCTCCAGCACCCGCAGATGCTTCATGAAGCCGGGCAGCGACATCCCGTGCGGCCGCGCCAGCTCCGTCACCGTGGCGCCGCCCTGGTCGCCCAGGCGCTGCAGCACCTCGCGCCGGGTGGCGTCCGAGAGCGCCCAGAACACCTGGTCGAGGACTGCGGCATCGTCGATGGGCATCGCCGTCACATGTTCGGCGACGGCTGCAGCAGGCTCAGGCGATTGCCTTCGGTGTCGCGGAAGCTGACGTAGTCGCCGACGCCCGGGATCATCATCGGTTCGCCCAGGATTTCGCCGCCGGCCTCCTTGACCTTCTTCATCGCCGCCTTCACGTCCTTCACGGCGATGACCACCGAGGGGTACTGGTCCGGCCAGTCGGCCTTGCGCTCGTAGAAGCCGCCGTCGATGGCGCCGCGGTGGCCCTTGGGGCCGTCTTCGGTGGAAGTCATGGCGACGACATAGTTGCCCATGTCCTCGCCAAGCTTGTTCATGGTCCAGCCGAACGCCTGCTCGTAGAACTTCACGATGCGGTCGCGGTTGCCGTAGGGAATTTCGAAATGAACTACCGGGTTGCCCATGGTTTTCTCCTGGTCAGTTGCCGTCGAATGCATGTTGCAGCGCGGCGAGGTCGAGCTTTTTCATCTTCATCATGGCGCCGAACATGCGCTCGACTTTCGCGCTGTCGGTCGACTTCATCATCTCGATGAACGCCTTCGGCACTACCTGCCACGACAGGCCGTAGCGATCCTTCACCCAGCCGCATTGCTGCGCCTCCACCGGGCCGTCGGCGGCCAGCGCGTTCCAGTAGTGATCGACCTCCTGCTGCGAGTCGCACATGATCTGGAACGAAACCGCCTCGCTGAACTTGAAGTGCGGGCCGCCGTTGAGCGCGGTGAACGATTGCCCGGCCAGGTCGAACGACACGGTCATCACGCTGCCGGGCTTGCGCCCGTGGATTTCCTTGCCGGCTTCGCCGTAGCGCGCGGTGTGGGTGATGCGCGAATTGGGAAACAGCTCGGTATAGAAACGAGCCGCGTCCTCGCCCTGGGTGTCGAACCAGAGGCAGGGAATGATTTTCGAGGTGATCTGCATGTTGACTCCTGTCCTTTATAGGGAACGGCCGTCGAAGTGCCGGACCGGAATGCTTTCGAGGTCGATGCCTTCCAGGCAGCGGATGTTGATCGCGGCGATGGCGTTCCCCTTGGGGTCGACGCCCTCGCCGTAGGGGTGCATCCCGCACAAGGGACAGAAGCGGTGCTTGATGACGTGCTTGTTGAACACGTATGTGGCGGCCGCGTCATCCGGTGTCAGCAGCTTCAGCCGCACGTGCGGCACGAACCACATCAACGTTCCCTTGCGCTGGCAGATCGAGCAGTTGCACGACGTGGCGGTGCCGATCTCGCCTTCGACCTCGAACTTGATCCTGCCGCAATGGCAGCTGCCTGTGTAATTCATCGGTCGCCTTTCTGTATCGAATTGACACTTAACCAATCGGTTCAGTATAGCGGCGTTTTCCGGCTTGTCAAACAGTCGGGCTACTTCGCGCCAAGCCCCATGGCGCGCGTGATCACCTCTTTCATGATCTCGTTGGTGCCGCCGTAGATCCGCTGCACCCGGGCATCGGCGTAGGCGCGGGTGATCGGGTACTCCCACATGTAGCCGTAGCCACCGTGCAATTGCACGCACTCGTCCATCACCTTGCATTGCAAATCGGTGGTCCAGTACTTGGCCATGCTGGCCGTGGCCGTGTCGAGCTTGCCCCGGCAGACCAGCTCCAGGCACTTGTCGACGAAGACGCGCGCGATCTGCACTTCGGTCTGCAGCTCCGCCAGCGTATAGCGCGTGTTCTGGTATGACGCCACCGGCTGGCCGAACACCTTGCGCTCCTTGGTGTATTGCACAGTCCAGTCGATCGCGGCTTGCGACGAAGCGACGGCCGTCACTGCGATCTGCATGCGCTCCCAGGGCAATTGCTCCATCAGGCAGATGAAGCCCTTGTTCTGGAACGCCTCGCCGCCCAGCAGGTTCTCTGCCGGAACGTGCACGCTGTCAAAGAAGAGTTCGGCGGTGTCCTGCGCCTTCAGGCCCAGTTTCTTCAGGAGCTTGCCGTGCTCGAAGCCTTTCATGCCGCGCTCCACCAGCAACAGGCTGGTCCCCTTCGCACCGGCAGCGGGGTCGGTCTTGGCCACCACGATCACCAGGTCGGCATGCCAGCCGTTGGTGATGAAGGTCTTGCTGCCGTTGAGCAGGTAGCTGCCGTCGCCTTGCTTGATCGCGGTGCTCTTGACGCCCTGCAGGTCGCTGCCCGCCGCCGGCTCGCTCATCGCGATGGCGCCGATCATCTCGCCGGTGGCGAGTTTCGGCAGGTATTTCTTCTTCTGCTCCGGCGTGCCGTAGTGCAGGATGTAGGGGGCGACGATCTCGCTGTGCAGGCTGTAGCCGATGCCGGTGAAGCCACCGCGCGCGAGTTCTTCCATCTGCACCACCGAATAGAGCTTGTCGGCGCCGGACCCGCCATATTCCTCGGGCAGCGTCGCGCACAGATAGCCGTTCTCGCCCGCCTTGTTCCAGACCGCCCGGTCCACGTAGCCCTGCTCTTCCCAATCGTCGTGGTGCGGCGCGATCTCCTTTTCCATGAAGCGGCGGAAGCTGTCGCGGAAGGACTCGTGGTCGGCGGTGAAGAGAGTGCGTTCGATCATGGGCGGCCGCCTTTTTACAGAGCAATTGCTTGGTGAAATGAATATACTGGCTTTTTCCCCGCCAGCCCTGGAGCACATCATGACCGAAGCCTATGTCTATGACGCCATTCGCACCCCGCGCGGCAAGGGCAAGAAGGACGGCAGCCTGCATGAAGTGAAGCCGGTCAACCTGCTGGCCGGCGTGCTGCGCGACCTGCAGCGCCGCAACGACTTCGACACCGGCCAAGTGGACGACGTCGTGATGGGCGTGGTTTCGCCGATCGGCGAGCAAGGCTCGGTCATCGCCAAGGTGGCCGCGCTCAAAGCCGGCTGGGACTATCGCTGCGCCGGCGTTCAATTGAATCGCTTCTGCGCCTCCGGGCTGGAAGCCGTGAACATGGCCGCGCAAAAAGTGCGCTCCGGATGGGAAGACCTGGTGGTTGCCGGCGGCGTGGAGAGCATGAGCCGCGTCCCGATCGGTTCGGACGGCGGCGCCTGGGCACAAGACCCGGAAACCAATGCGGCGACGGCCTTCGTTCCGCAAGGCATCGGCGCCGACCTGATCGCCACGCTGGAAGGCTTCTCGCGCGAAGATGTCGATGCCTTCGCCATGGAAAGCCAGAAGCGCGCCGCCCGGGCGCGTGAAGGCGGCTTCTTCGCCGGATCGATCGTGCCGGTGAAAGACTTCCTCGACCAGACCATCCTGGACCAGGACGAGTTCATCAAGCCGCGCACCACGATGGAAGGCCTGGCGGCGCTGAAGCCGGCGTTCGAGCAGCTCGGCGCGATGGGCTTCGACCAGGTCGCGATCAGCCGCTACCCGCAGGTGGAGCGCATCAACCACGTACACCACGCCGGCAACTCATCGGGCATTGTCGATGGCGCGGCTGCCGTGCTGATCGGCAGCGAGGCGGCGGGCAAGACTCACGGCTTCACACCGCGAGCCCGCATCGTGGCGGCCGCGCTTTCCGGCGCCGACCCCACCATCATGCTGACGGGCCCGATGCCGGCCGCGCGCAAGGCGCTGGCGAAGGCCGGCATGACCATAGCCCAGATCGACCTGTTCGAGGTCAACGAAGCTTTCGCGGCGGTGCCGATGCGGTTCATGAAGGAAATGGGCGTGTCGCACGACAAGGTCAACGTGAACGGCGGCGCCATCGCGATGGGGCATCCGCTGGGCGCGACCGGCGCGATGATCCTGAACACGCTGATCGACGAGCTGCATCGCCGCAAATTGCGCTACGGCATGGCCACGCTGTGCGTAGGCGGCGGGATGGGCATCGCCACCATCGTGGAGCGGATCTGAAGCAATGAAAACGATCAAGTACACACTTGGCGACGGCATCGCCACCATCACCTTCGACGAGGAGGGCTCGGCCGTCAACACGATGTGCGACGCCTGGCAGACCGAATTGACCGAGGTCACGGCGCAGGTCGTCAAGGACAAGGATGCGATCCGCGGCATCCTGCTGGCGTCGAACAAGAACACGTTCTTCGCCGGCGCCGACCTCAAGGGCACGATGCGGCTGCAGGCCTCCGACGCACCGCGCGTGTTCCGCGAGATCGAGCAGACCAAGAAGAATTTCCGGACGCTCGAAACGCTGGGCAAGCCCGTCGTCACCTGCCTGAACGGCGCGGCGCTGGGCGGCGGCTGGGAAGTCGCGTTGGTGGGCCACTACCGCGTGGCTGTGGACAACCCGAAGATCCAGTTCGGACTGCCCGAGATCACGCTCGGCCTGATCCCCGGAGGGTCCGGCATCACCAAGATGACGCGCCTGCTCGGCCTGATGGGCGCGCAGCCCTACATCCTGGAAAGCAAGCTCTTTTCGCCGCGCGAGGCACTGGAGCTGGGCCTGGTGCACGAACTGGTGCCCGACGCCGCGGCGCTGCGGCCGGCCGCGTTGGCCTGGATCGACAAGCACGAGGGCAGTGCGGCGCCGGCCCATCACCCCTGGGACGACAAGAACTACCGCATGCCGGGCGGCACGCCCAGCGACCCGAAGATCGCCGCCATGCTGAGCGTGGCGCCGGCGGTGCTGCGGCAAAAGACGCGCGGCCTGTATCCCGCACCCGAATACGCGCTGGCGGCCATGGTGGAAGGCGCGCAGGTCGATTTCGAAACCGCGCTGCGGATCGAGTCGCGCTACCTGGCCAAGCTGATCGTGAACCCGATCGCGAAGAACATGATCAACACGTTCTTCTTCAACATGAACGCGATCAAGTCGGGGCAGTCGCGGCCGAAAGACGTGCCGCGCTACAAGCCGCAGAAGGTCGGGCTGCTCGGCGCCGGCATGATGGGCGCGGGCATCGCCTACGTGCAGGCCGGCCGCGGCGTGGCGACGGTGCTCAAGGACGTGTCGATCGACAAGGCCGAAGCCGGCAAGGCCTACAGCGTGAAGATCACGCAGCCGCGCGTCGACAAGGGCCGGATGAGCCCGCACGACCAGGCCGCCCTGCTCTCGCGCATCACGCCGGCCGATTCCGCCGATGCCTTGCGCGGCTGCGACCTGATCGTGGAAGCGGTGTTCGAGAACCGCGAACTCAAGGCCCGCGTGACGCAGGAGGCCGAGCCGATGCTGGCCGAAGGCGGTTTCTTCGCCAGCAACACGTCCACCTTGCCGATCAGCGGCCTGGCCAAGGCCAGCGCGCGGCCCGCCAAGTTCGTCGGCATCCATTTCTTCAGCCCCGTCAACAAGATGAAATTGGTGGAGATCATCCGCGGCAAGCAGACCGACGATGAAACCGTGGCCCGCGCCTTCGACTACGTGCAAGCCATCGGCAAGATCCCGATCGTGGTCAACGATTCGCGCGGCTTCTTCACGTCGCGGGTGTTCGGCACCTTCGTGATGGAAGGCGCCGCGATGATCGGTGAAGGCATTCCCGCCGCGGTGGTGGAACAAGCGGGCCTGCAGGCCGGCATGCCGGTCGGGCCGCTCGCGGTGCTGGACGAAACCGCCCTCTCGCTCTCGGTCCATGTGCTGGACCAGACCCGGGCCGACTTCCGTGCGGACGGCGACACGTACATCGCCACGCCGGGTGAATTGCTGGTCGAACGGATGGTCAAGGAGTTCGACCGCAATGGCCGCGCCGCCGGCGCCGGCTTCTACGAATACCCCGAGGAGAAAGGCGCGAAGAAATTCCTCTGGCCGGAACTCAAGAACCTGTTCGGCAAGCCCGGCGTGAAGTGGGACATGCAGGACCTGAAAGACCGCTTGCTGTACCGCCAGGCGGTGGAAACCGCGCGCTGCCTGTCCGAAGGCGTGCTGACGACGGTGCACGACGCCAACATCGGCTCGATCTTCGGCATCGGCTTTCCGGCCTGGACAGGCGGCGCGATGCAGTTCATCTACGGCACCGGCATCGACGCGTTCAGCACGCGGGCGGCGCAGCTTGCCGACAAGTACGGCCCCGGTTTCGCGCTCACGGCGAAGGTCCAGGAAGCCATCCGCCGGCACCAGCCGGTGTATTGAGCCTGATTACTTGACTTAGGCAATCAATTGCCTGACGATGTCAGGCATGCCGCCACCTGCCGCTCCCGTCGCCACGGCCCATGTCAAGGCCGTGCGCGGCTTCAACCGTTTCTACACCCAGCGCATCGGCGTGCTCGACCCCTACCTGGGCAGCGAGCTGTCGCTCACCGAGGTGCGCGTGCTGTACGAACTGGCGCATCGCGACCAGCCCACGGCCACCGAGCTGGGGCGCGACCTGGCGCTGGACGCCGGCTACCTGAGCCGCATCCTGCGCCGGTTCGAGTCGCGCGGCTGGCTGGCGCGCGTGCCCTCCCCTGCCGACGCCCGGCAAAGCCTGCTCCAGCTCACCGAAGCCGGCCACACCGCCTTCGCGCCGCTGCAGCAGAAGTCGCGCGATGAAGCTTCGGCACTGCTGGCCCCGCTGCCGGCTCCGGTGCGTGACAAGTTGATCGGCGCGATGGCAACGGTGCAGCAATTGCTCGACGCGCCAAAGAGCGGTGCCACTCGCACCATCGTGCTGCGCGACCCGCGCCCCGGCGACCTGGGCTGGGTGGTGATGCAGCACGGCGAGATCTACGCGCGCGAATACGGTTTCACCGCCGAATTCGAAAGCCTGGTCGCCGGCATCGCGGCCGGGTACATCGAGAACTTCGATCCCGCCTGGGAAAAAGGCTGGATCGCCGAGATCGACGGCGAGCGCGTCGGCTCGGTCTTCGCGGTGCGCCGCTCCGCCACCGTGGCGCAATTGCGCCTGCTGATCCTCACGCCCGGCGCGCGCGGCCATGGCTTGGGCGCGCGCCTGACCGACGAGTGCATCGCCTTCGCGCGCGACAAGGGCTATCGCAAGATGGTGCTGTGGACGCAAAGCAACCTGCTGGCGGCCCGCGCCATCTACAAGTCGCGCGGGTTCACGCTGGTCAAGAGCGAGCCCGGCAAGGCTTTCGGCCAGCAGCTTGTCAGCGAGACCTGGGAGCTGAAGCTATAAACCTCGCCCTGCTCGCGGCGGCGGCCACCGGCGTGCAGGTCGGCGCCGCGATCGTGGCTTCACGCCTCGCGGTCGGCGAGGTGTCTCCGTTGACACTGGCGATGCTGCGCTACGCCATCGGCTTTGGCTGCCTGCTGCCGTTTGCCTGGCGCGCGCTGTCGTCCACGGCTGTCGCAACCACACCGCAGCCCGCGGTGCACACCCGCCGCCTCGACCTGCTGGCGATGGCGGCGCTGGGCATCGGCCAGTTCGGCATCCTGATCGCGCTGCTCAATTTCGGGCTGCAGCACATCGGCGCGGCGCAAGCGGCGCTGATCTTCAGCCTGTTTCCGCTGCTGACGCTGTTGCTGGCGGCCACGCTGGGGCGGGAACGCGTCACCTTGCCGCTCGCATCGGGTGTGCTGCTCTCCATCGCCGGCGTCGCGGTGTCGCTCTCGCCCAAGCTTGGCATGCCCCAGGCCGGCCACTGGTGGGGCGAGCTGGCCGTGGCCGGCGCGGCCTGCACCGGAGCACTGTGCAGCGTGCTCTACCGGCCCTACCTGCAGCGCTACCCCACGGTGCCGGTGTCGGCCTTCGCGATGCTGGCGTCGGTGTTGTTCCTGGCGCCGCTGGCGCTCGCCGAACACTGGCCGGCGCGCGTCGCCACGTTCAGCGCGCAGGCCTGGGCGGCCATCGCATTCATCGGTGTTTCCAGCGGCATCGGCTATTTCTGGTGGCTGTATGCGCTCAAGCACGAGTCGCCGACCCGGGTGACGGTTTTCCTGGCGCTGAACCCGGTGACGGCTGCGCTATTGGGTTGGGCATTGCTCGGCGAAGGCCTGGAGCCCACCGCGCTGATCGCACTCGCGCTGATTGGCGCGGGATTGTGGCTGGCGACCCGGCCCCCGAGTACCCGACTGCCAGCGAGATGAAAGGATGCGGGACGATAATCGCCGCATGACTGAATCGCCCGAGGCGCCCACCGAGGTGCCAGCCGAAAGAAGGCCTCAGCCCAACTCCCTTTCCGACCTGTTCTTCTCGTTCACGCTGCTGGCCTTGCAGGGCTTTGGCGGCGTGCTGGCCGTGGTGCAGCACGAACTGGTCGAGAAGAAGCGCTGGATGACGCGCGAGGAGTTCGTGGAGGACTGGGCCGTCGCGCAGATCATGCCCGGCCCCAACGTGGTGAACCTGTCCCTGATGATCGGCGACCGCTATTTCGGCCTGCGCGGTGCGATGGTCGCGTTGGCGGGCATGCTGGCCGTTCCGCTGCTGGTGGTGCTGGGCCTGGCACTGATCTATGCGCAATTCGCGGACAACCCCCAAGTCGCCGGCGCCTTGCGCGGCATGGGTGCGGTGGCGGCAGGGCTGATCACGGCCACCGGCCTGAAGTTGATGAGCGCGCTCAGGCGGCATCCCCTGGGCGTTCCGGCTTGCATTGCATTGGGCACCGCCACCTTCGCGG
Source organism: Ramlibacter sp. (assembly GCA_028292245.1). GTDB lineage: Bacteria > Pseudomonadota > Gammaproteobacteria > Burkholderiales > Burkholderiaceae_C > Ramlibacter. The sequence goes on along the minus strand of JAQGMS010000232.1, from coordinate 28,155 downwards.
GCATCGTCATCCTGCGCTGGCCGCTGGCGTTCGTGCTGTTCGGGCTGGGCGGGCTGTCGTGCGTGCTGACCTACCGCAAGATCGGGAAGGCGGGGACATGAGCATCACGATGTCCGGCGCCGACTGGTTCGCCCTCTTCATGCACTACCTGTCGCTGTCGCTGCTCTCCATCGGCGGCGCCATCACCACGGCGCCGGACATGCACCGCTACCTGGTCAAGGAAACGGGCTGGCTGACCGACCCGCAGTTCAGCGCCTCCATCGCCATCGCGCAATCCGCGCCCGGGCCGAACGTCCTTTTCATCGCGCTGCTCGGCTGGAATGTCGGCCTGAACGCGGGCGGCCTGCCCACTGCCTTCGTGGGCATGCTGGTGACCATGACGGGGATCATGATCCCCAGCACCACGCTCACCTACCTGGCCGCGCGCTGGGGTCACGTGAATCGCGAGCTGCGTGCCGTGCGCGCCTTCAAGCAGGGAATGGCGCCCATCGTGATCGCGCTGCTGGTTTCCACCGGCTGGATCCTGGCGACGGGCAGCAACTACGCCGCGCGCAACTGGCCGATCTGGCTGGTGGCCATCGTCACGGCGATGGTGGTGTGGCGCACCAGGCTGCACTTGCTGTGGCTGCTGGGCGCCGGCGCGGTGCTGGGGTGGAACGGCTGGGTATAGTCAGCTGTCCTGGCGCCAGTGGAACCTGTGCATCAGGCGATGCACGATCGGCGAGAACACGAGCGCGACCGTGACCAGGAACACCAGGCCCGCGTAAAGCGCATACAGGCCCGCGAACAATTTGCCGCCCGGGCTCTGCGGCGGATTCACCGGCCCCATGCCGCCGAGCAGCATGGACGCATTCAGGAATGCGTCCAGCCAGGGCAGGTTCTCCAGCAAGTGGTAGCCCGCCATCCCGATCCCCAGCGAGCCCACCAGCAACGCCAGCGCGAAGGCCGCGTGCAGCGAAAGCCGCCGCAGGAACTGCGCGGGCGTCAGCAGCGGTTCTGATTTCGATTCGTACATGGGTTGCGGACTCAAGGCGCCGGCTTGCGCGGCAGATCGTCGCCCACCGGCGCCCAGTCGACGTGGGTGTCGTAGTACGCGTGCACCTGGGGTTCCCGGTCGACCGGGTCGACAAACAGGGCCCGCGCGATGTGCAGCTCGCCGGGCCAGGCCGGCGCCTTGAAGAACATCGGGCTGCCGCACTTCGAGCAGAAACCGCGGCTGCCGCCCTCCGGCGCTTCGTACCAGCGCAGCAACTGCGACGGATCGTCGATCTCGACCTGCGCCGCACCCACGCTGACCCAGGTGACGAAAGCGCTGCCATGCGCGCGCCGGCAGCGCGTGCAGTGGCAATGCGCGACCCATTTGGACGGCAGGCCGGCGGTGAATGAAACGCCGCCGCAAAGACAGCCGCCGCGCGCAACGGAGGGGCCCATCACAGCACCAGTTGGGTTTGCGTCACCACCGCGCAAAGCTTGCCTTCGGCGGACTTGATGGCGGTCTGCCAGACCATCGTCGTGCGGCCGCGATGCAGCGCCGTGCACTCACCCACGATGGTCGTGTTGACCTTGGCCGCGCTGATGAACTTGGTGCTCGAGTCGGTCGTGGTGGTGCGCTTGCCTTCCGGCATGTTGAGCACCGTGCCGATGGCGCCCAGCGTGTCGGCAAAGGCCATGTACGCGCCGCCGTGCAGGATGCCGCCGGTGGTGCAGAGATCGGGCCGCACCGTGAGTTCGGCCAGCACGCGTTCCGGTGCGAGCTCCACCACCCGCACGCCGATCAGGCCGGGAAACAGCGGGTCCAGCAGCTGCTGGATGGATTCGACGGAAAGCATGGTGTCTCCTTACAGGTCGCGGATCATCAGTATTTCATCGGGTTCGGCTTCCAGCGCCGCATGCAGTTCGGGTGTCGCCAGGGCAAAACCGAGCCGCTCCAGCAGGCGCAGCGACCGGACATTCGCGCGCTTGAGGACGGCCGACAACGTGCCGACCTGGTAGCGCTTCCCCAATTCGCCCAGCATAGCCTCGACCGCCCGGCGCGCCAACCCGCGGCCCCAATACCGGCTGGCAAGCACGTAGGCAATGGCTGCCCGCCCGCCGGGGTGCACCGTTGCCTGAACATAGCCGGCGAGCTCCGAGGAAGGCAGGCGGATCACCCAATTGAGCCAGAGCTGGCGGCCGTCGGGCGACTGGCGGGATTCCAGCCTGGCAAACCGGTCGCGCAGCCAGTCGAGCGAAACCGGCGGCTCGTTTTCGTGTTCGTAGATGGCCGGGTCGCTGAGCAGGGCGAACATCTCGCCGGCATGCGCGGCCATCTGCGGCTCCAGCGTGAGCATCGGTTTTTCCATCAGCGCGCCAGTATCGCCCAGCGCTCGTGGTCGCGCCAACGGCCGCGGATCTTGAGGTAGCGCGGCGAATAGCCTTCCAACGCGAAGCCGCAGGAGCGGACCAGGGCGATCGATGCGAGATTTTCCGGCTGGATGTTGGCTTCCAGCCGGTGCAGCTTCAACTCGGCAAACGCCGTGCGGATTGCAAGCGCCAGGCCGGCGCGCATCAGCCCTTGCCGCTCATGCCCGGCGAAAGCGTAGTAGCCGAGAAAGGCGCTGTGAAAGGACCCTCTGATGATGTTGCTGATGTTGATGAAGCCGACCAGCGCATGGGTGCTCTCGTGCCGCACCACAAAGGTCGAGTTCGCCGGGCCTTGCGCCGGCTCGACGAGCGTCCGGAATTCGGCGGGCGCCGTCGGTGGCGAAACCCATGGCCGATGCAATTTGCGGCTGTGCGCCACGGCCGCGAGGAATTCCGCTTCATCGGAAAGTGCGATGGGCACGAGGCGGACGAGGGTCGTCATCGACCTCGCCCGCCATCACGCCATGTGCTCGACGCCATCGGGCAGGCCCACCCAGGCGTGCATGCGCTCCTCGTACACCGAAAACGAAGGCGCCGGGAAACCGGGGTCGGCAAAGGCGCCTACCGGGATGGCAACGGCCTCCTCCCGGCCTTCGAGCGTGTAGTGCACCGTCGCCCCGCAGGCCGGGCAGAAATTGAACGCGATGGTGCTGCCCGCGTCGCCCGTGCGCACGTACTGCTTCGAATTGCCGCGAATGGTGACGCCCTCCTTGCGAAAGCGCGCCTGCGCGCCGAACACGCTGCCGGTGCGGCGCTGACAGGCAAGGCAATGGCATACCGACACTCGAACCGGCTCTTGGGTGGTGGTTGCGGTGAGCTGTCCGCAGCTGCAGGAGGCGACGCGTGTGGTCATGATGGTGGCCTTGGTCCGATATTCTTGACCGGATGCGGCAGTTACGTCAAAGCACGTTTCGTGTACAGCGCCGCATGCTCGGCCGTGTATTCGGCAAGCGGTCCGAGGCGTACCTCGGACATGGCCAGCTGGTCGCTGGGCTTCACATATGCGAAGACGCTGAGCCGCGGACCTGCGGGTGTTGCGCGGGCCACCACGTCGACCGGAATCCGCCGATACCCATCCGCTTCGTGGATTCGCTCCAGCGCATCCATCCGCGCCAGCGCGGCCGGGTCGACCTCGAACACCTGGCCGGCGACCTGGTGGCCCGTGCCCGGGGCCGCGATGAGCCACGGCGAGAACCGCTCGCCCACGAGGTACAGCGGAAACCGCTCCACCGTGATGAAGTCACCAGGAACACGCGCCCCCTTGTTCGTGGCGAAATTCGGAAAGCCCTCCTTCAAGGTCCCGAAGACGAAGACCCGCTCAGGCATCGCGGTCCGCCGTGTGACAGGCAACGCAGATCTTGTTGCCGTCCGGATCGCGAAAGTACGCGCCATAGTAGTCCGCGTGGTAATGAGGTCGCGGACCCGGCGCACCTTCATCCCGGCCGCCGTGCGCAAGTGCGGTTTGATAGGCCAGGCGGACTCGCGCCCGGTCTGCCGCCATGAAGGCAACCATCTGCCCGTTGCCCGGATCATGGGGTTGTCCGTCGAAAGGCCGGCAGATCACGAACAAGGGGCGCGCCCGTCCCGCGCTGTGCCAGCCGGCCCATGGCTTGTCCCGCTGGCAGAAACGAAGCTCGACGCCGAGACACTCCATCAGCGCCGAGTAAAAACCGAATGCGCGGTCGAAGTCACCGACGCTCACTGAAATGTGGGAAAACATCTTGCCTGCGCCGCGCCGCTAGTTGGGAACCTCGGCTTCGACCAGCTTGATGAGCAGCACCAGCGACTCCTGCCAGCCGAGATAGCACGCCTCCACGGGGATGACCGCTGGGATGCCTTCCTGCTCGACGTTCATTTCGGTTCCGAAGGCGGTCTGCCTCAGCGAAACGGTGGTCTGCATCTCTCCCGGCAAGTTCGGGTCGTCGAACACGGACGTATACCGCAGGCGTTCATTGGCCACCAGCTCGAGGTACTTGCCGCCGAACGAGTGGCTGTGGCCGCTCGTGAAGTTGGTGAACGACATCCGCCAGCTGCCACCGACCTTGGCGTCCATCTGGTGGACCTTGCCGGTGAAGCCGTTCGGCGGCAGCCACTTGGCCATCGCATCGGCGTCGAGGAAGGCGCGGTAGATCCGCTCCGGTTTGGCGCGGATGACTCGGTGAAGGCGGACGGTGTTGGTGGACATGATCAATTCCTGTTGGATGCCATTGCGCGATGCTACAACGGGCCGCGCAGCCGCTTATTTTCGGAAGAAGTACGGGATGGCGATGAACACCAGACCCAGCACCACCATCGCAACCGTATTGGAGACGAAATAGGGGAAGACCATCAGGACCAGGCCGCAGACGAGCGGCACAACCGCCTTCTGCCTCTTGCCGTACACGAAATAGCCCAGGCCGACGGAGCCGAACAGCACGCCCCAAAGAAGCGATGACGTGGTCAGTGGGGCCTCCGGCGGAGCCTGTCAATGTATGTCTGGTCAATCATGTGCCGATCTCGGTCTTGTGAGTGGCCGTGCAGGCGGCAAAAAACTCTGTTGGCGGCATTCAGTGTTCACCAATCGCCAGCTTTCAGGTCAGCTCGCCGTGACGGATCGAGCGTTCACACTGGCATCCAGGCCAGTCTCAATGCGGATTCTCGAAGAACACGTAGTTGCTGAAGTCGCTCACTTCGAAATACACCTTCTTCTCGCCCGGGTCGGCGATGAAGTTCAGGTTTTCGTCCAGGATACCGTAGCCATAGCGGTATGCGCGCGGCTGCTTGTCGTCGGTGCCCAGCGCGGTGCTGACCTTGTCCACTTTCAGGAAGCGCCGCACCAGCTTGTCGCCGGCATAGACTTCCATCACGCCGTTCGTGCCGGTCCAGTTCTGGATGTCGCGGCTGATCTTGTTCTGCTGCTCCTGCGTGCACGAGCCCAGGACAAGGACTGCCGCCGCCGCGGTCGCGGCAATCGCCGGGCCCGCCAAAGATTTCAGGTCACGCATGGCTTCAATCCTCCAAAAGTTGCGGCAGCAGTTGCGCCGCCTTGCCGCGCAGCACGGCATCGGCTGCGTCGTCGAGTTCGGTGGGCCCGGGATTGATGATGACCACCTTGCCCGCCGCGGTGCGCGCCAGGCCGGCAGCCGGATAGACCACGCCCGATGTGCCCACCACGAGCATCAGATCGCACTCGCGCGCCGCTGCTTGGGCCGCGTCCAGTGCTTGCAGCGGCAACGCTTCGCCGAACCACACGACCGCCGGGCGCAGCATGTTGCCGCAGCCGCTGCAATAGGGAGGGTTGCCTGCCGCGGCCGAATCGGCGTCGCAACAGGGCTTTGGGATGTCCAGCCACTTGTCTTCCAAGATGTTGCCGTGCAGGGCCAGGACGCCGGCGCTGCCCGCTCGCTGGTGCAGACCGTCGACGTTCTGCGTGATCAGCGTCAGCCGGCCGGGGTGGCGCTGCGCGAAGGCCGCGAGCGCGAGATGCCCCGCGTTGGGGTCGACCTGGGCAATCATCTCGCGGCGAAAGGCGTACCAGCCCCACACCATCGACGGGTTCGCGCGGAAGGCTTCCTCCGTTGCCAATTGCATGGGATCGAACTGCGCCCAAAGCCCAGTCTGCGCGTCGCGAAAGGTCGGCACGCCCGATTCGGCGCTCATGCCCGCCCCGGTGAGCACGGCGATGCGCTTGGCCGCGCGCAGCCAGGCATGGACCTCTTGGGTCATGGCGCGTTCATGTTCTTTGCCGCAGCGCCTCGTACAGGCACACGCCGCTGGCCACCGAGACGTTCAGGCTTTCCACGGCGCCGCGCATCGGGATGCCCACCAGTTCGTCGCAGGTCTTGCGCGTCAATTGGCGCATGCCGGCTCCTTCCGCCCCCAGCACCAGCGCCACCGGCCCTTTCAGGTCGGCCTGGTAGATCGTCCGGGGCGCGTCGTCGCTGGTCCCGATGCACCAGATGCTGCGCTCCTTCAGCTCGCCCAGGGTGCGGGCCAGGTTGGTGACCATGAAGTACGGAATGGTTTCGGCCGCGCCGCTAGCCACCTTCGCCACCGTGGCGTTGATCCCCGCGGCATGATCTTTCGGCGCGATCACGGCGTGGGCTCCCGCGCCGTCGGCCACTCGCAGGCAGGCGCCCAGGTTGTGGGGATCGGTGACGCCGTCCAGCACCAGCAGCAAGGGCGGCTCCTTGATGCCGTCCAGCAGGTCGTCCAGCGAGTTCAAAGCCGGCAGCGGATGCACGCGCGCCGCGACGCCCTGGTGGCCGTGGCTGCCGGCCAACTTGGCCAACCGCATGCCGTCGGCCTCGATCAAGCGGGCGCCGGCCTCATTGGCGCGGTCCAGGAACTGCCGCATCCGCGCATCCTTCCGGGACGGGTCGGCGTAGATCTCGATGATGGATTGGGGCGCGGTCTTCAGGCGCACGCCGACGGCGTGGAATCCGAACAGTACTTTGGGGGAGGACATCGGGGGATTATCCCCGCGCCCCAAGCACGTCAGTCGGCGATGCGGCCCGCCTCGATGGTGATGCGCCGCTCGCAACGCGTGGCAATCGCCCGGTCGTGCGTCACCAGCACCAGCGTCGTGCCCTGCTCGCGGTTCAGGTCGAACATCGGCTCCATCACCGTCTCGCCGGTGGCGAAATCCAGGCTGCCGGTGGGCTCGTCGGCCAGCAGCACCGCCGGCTGGACCACGAAGGCGCGCGCCAGCGCCACCCGCTGCTGCTCACCGCCCGAAAGGACGCGTGGATAGTGGCCCAGCCGCTGCGCCAGGCCGACCCGGGCCATCATCTCGCCGGCGGCCTTGCGCGAATCCTTGCGGCCCGCCAGTTCCAGCGGCAGCATCACGTTTTCCAACGCGGTGAGGTTGCCCAGCAACTGGAAGCTCTGGAACACGAAGCCGACCTGGCGCGCCCGCAGGGCGGCGCGCTCGTCCTCGTCCAGCGCGAACAGGTCGCTGCCGGCCAGTCGCACGGTGCCCCGCGTGGGCGTGTCCAGCCCGGCGATGATCGACAGCAGCGTGCTCTTGCCCGAGCCGGACGCGCCGACGATGGCCGCGGTCTCGCGTGGCGCCAGGGTGAAATCGATATCGCGCAAAATGTCGAGAGTGCCGGTCGAGTCGGTGACCGATTTGTGCACGTGCTCGACGGAAATGATGGGATCGGACATGTTTGCTGGAAGTTGGAGCCGCCGCCACTTTATCGCGGCCGCATTAGCTGGGGGTTATCTGGTGCCGGCCGGGGCCGCCGCGCCCGGCGTCATCCTGGTGGTCGGCGACTCGATCTCCGCCGAGTATGGCCTGAAGCGCGGCACCGGCTGGGTGGCGCTGCTGGAAAAGCGGCTGGCGGCGCAGAAAAGCCCCGTGAAGGTGGTCAATGCCAGCATCAGCGGCGACACGACGTCGGGCGGCCGCTCGCGCCTGCCCGCCCTGCTGGCGCAGCACAAGCCGTCCATCGTCGTGCTCGAACTGGGCGGCAACGACGCGCTGCGCGGCCTGCCGCTGGGCATGACGCAGGACAACCTCGCGCAAATGACGCAGGCCGCCCAGAAGGCCGGCGCCAAGGTGCTGCTGGTGGGCATCCAGGTGCCGCCCAACTATGGTTCCGATTACGCCAACCGCTTTGCCGGGCTGTTCGAGGTGGTGGCCAAGGCCAACAAGGCGGCGGTGGTGCCGTTCATGTTCAAGGGCGTGGCCGACGGCCCGGACCCGACGAAGATGTTCCAGGCCGACCGCATCCACCCGCGCGAAGAGGCGCATCCGCTGATCCTGGACAACGTCTGGCCCGAGTTGAAGAAATTGCTTGGTGCATCGGCCGGCGGAGTGGCTCGTTCGTGAACGTGCGGCCGGTGCCGGCGGGCGAGGCGATCGAGCGGCTCGGCGAGTTCGGCACGGTCATCGACGCGCGCAGCGAGGACGAATACGCGCTGGACCGCCTGCCCGGCGCGCTGAACTGGCCGTCGCTGAACAACGAAGAGCGCAAGTTGATCGGCACCCTCTACGTGCAGGTCAACCCGTTCGAGGCGAGAAAGCGCGGCGCGGCGCTGGTGGCGGCCAACATCGCCCGCCATATCGAACGCGAAGTGATCGACAAGCCGCGCGACTGGCAGCCGCTGGTCTACTGCTGGCGCGGAGGCAAGCGCAGCGGCGCGATGGCGCTGGTGCTGGGCGAAATCGGCTTCAAGGTCAGCGTGATCGAGGGCGGCTACAAGGCCTTCCGCACGGCGGTGCTGGCGGCATTGCCGCAACTGGCCGCGAAGTTCGACTACCGCGTGGTCTGCGGACCCACCGGTTCGGGCAAGACGCGATTGCTGCATGCGCTGGCCGAAGCCGGCGCGCAGGTGCTGGACCTGGAAGCGCTGGCCAGCCACCGCAGCTCGGTATTGGGCATGGTCCCGGGGCAGCCGCAGCCCGGCCAGAAGCGATTCGACACGCTGGTGTGGGACCAGTTGCGCCTGTTCGATGCGGCGCGTCCGGTGTTCGTCGAGAGCGAAAGCCGAAAGGTCGGCAACCTGGCGGTGCCGGATGCCTTGATCGAGCGGATGCGTTCGAGCACCTGCCTGCGGCTGGAACTGCCCGACGATGAACGCGTGGCCCTGTTGATGGAGGACTACGATTTCTTCGTGAAGGACCAGGCGCTCTTTTGCGACCGGCTGGGCGCATTGACTGAACTGCGCGGCAAGGCCGTGGTGCAGGGCTGGCAGGCGCAAGTCGCCGCGGGCGAGACCGAAGCGGTGGTGCGCGAACTGCTGCTCAAGCACTACGACCCAGGCTACGCATCGTCGATCAGACGCAATTTCGACGGTTATGCAGGCGCCAAAACAGTTGCGCCGACCAATCGGTCGGCGCAATCCATGGCTGAGTTGGCGCGCGAAATTCTGGCAGGACTTTGAATCAGGACTGAGCCGGCGTGTTCGGCGGCTGGCTTCCCGGCTCCCCCGGCTCATCGGATGCGGCATCGCCTTCCCCCGGCCCGCCTTGCTTGCGGTCGGCCTTGGCCTTGAGCTTGTCTTCCTTCTTGCGCTTCTTGGCCAGCTCTTTCTGCCGCTTTTCGTATCCGTAATTGGGTGTAGCCACAGGGCCTTCCGTTTCTGTCTGTCGATGGCGCCAATGTAAGCGATAAAGAGGCCGCCGGGTAGCCGCTGGCTAGGCCAACGCGCCCAGCGCCTGCTCGAGGTCGGCGCGCAGGTCCTCCACGGCCTCCAGGCCGATCGAAAAGCGCACCAGAGCGCCTTTGTATGGGCACGGCCCGAAACGCGAGCTGCGCATCGAGGCGATGTCATAGGGCACCACCAGGCTGATCGGCCCGCCCCAGGAATAGCCGAGCTTGAACAGCTTCAGCGTGTCGCAGAACGCATCGACCTTGTCCATGCTGTAGCACTCGTCGAACACGATTGAGAACAGGCCCGCTGCCGCGCCGCCGGCATCGATGCCGCTGCCCTCCTCCTTGGCGCCGCACAGTGCGCGCCAGTGCTGATGACCCGGCGAGCCCTCGAACGCCGGATGCAACAGCTGCGTGACTTCCGGCCGCGCCTGCAGCCACGCCGCCAGCTCACGCGCGGCAACGTCGTGCGCGTGATAGCGCAGCGGCAGCGTCGGCAGCGAGCGCAGCACGGCCTCCGCATCATTAGCGGCGACGCCCCAGCCCACGCGCATGTGGGTGAGCTTGATGTCCAGGTTCAATTGGTCGTCGCGCGTCACCACGGCACCCATCAGCACGTCGCCACCGCCGCTGGGGTATTTGGTAAGTGCGTGCACCACGATGTCGGCGCCGGCGTCGAAGCCGTTGAAGGCGATGCCACCGGCCCAGGTGCTGTCCAGCGCCGTCGTCACGCCGCGCTCGCGGCAGACCTGCGCCAGTTCGCGCAGCGGCACGAACTCCATCGTCACCGAACCCGGCGCTTCAAGCCAGACCAATTTTGTCTGCGGGCCGATGCGTGCTTGCAGGTCAGCCGGGTTCATCGGGTCGTACAACTGGTAGCTGATGCCCCAGTTCTTCAATTCGCCGTCGGCCAGCGCCTTGTTGGGGCCATAGGCGTTGTCGGGGATCAGGACCTCGTCGCCGTTCTTGAGCAGGGCCATGCTGACATTGGCGATCGCCGCCAGCCCGCTGGGCAGCAAGGCGCAATGCTTGCCGCCTTCCAGCGTCGCGATGCGCTCCTCCAGCATGAAGGTGGTCGGCGTGCCGTGCAGGCCGTAGGTATAGCCGTTCTTGTTTTTCCAATCCCGCGCGCGCATCGTGGCGGTGTTGGGAAAGATGACGGTGGAGGCCTTGAAGACGCCCGGCTGCGGGGCCGCGAAACCCCGGGGCGGGACGTAGGGATGGTGGATGAGGTCGGTGGGTGTGGGAGGCGCCATCAGGTGATGGTAATACGCTCCTCGGGGGATGGCTTTCGCCATGGCAATAAGTATGATCGTGGCGCCAGCTTCACCAGGAGCGCCCCATGCATCGCCTCTTAGTTCTCCTTCCCGCACTCTGGATCGCGGGTGCCGCTTTCTCGCAGGCCAGCGCGCCGCTCGACGGCAAGTGGAGCGTGAAGTGGACAGGCGCCGGAGGCAACGAGCGCGAAGCCGAGCTCGAGTTGAAAGGCGACGCGGGTTTCTACAAGATTTTCCAGCGCCAGGTCCGGGGACGGGGCAAGCTCGATCCGTGCGATGAGCTGCGCGCGCCGGTGGTCGTGGAGCCCGCAGCCGATGGCCAGGTAACCATCACCGCGCGTTATTCGCAATCGCTCACGGGTTGCCAGGATCGCACCATCAAGGCCGGCCGGGTGGACGACCGGACTTTCAAGGGCACGTTGAGCGGCACGTCCGAGGCGACACCCGTGGTATTGACCCGCCAGTAGCCGGCCAATCGGCCGCTGTCAGACCTTCCACTTCTCCAGCAGCTTCTCCGCGCCCATGCCGTCGTAGCCCTCGAACGGCTGGTGGATCCAGGGATTGGTGGGCAGGAACTCCACCGAGTAGTCCGGCGTGAACTTCGACAGGCCCTTGGTCCAGATCACCGCGCTGCGCAGCTCGGTGATGGGCTGGTAGCTGGTGCGCAGCATGTCCAGCACCGCATGCAGGGTGTGTCCGGAATCGGCGAGGTCGTCGACCAGCAGCACCTTGCCGGCGATTTCGCCCCTGGGCGTCGTGATGTAGCGGGCGATGTCCAGGTGGCCCTGGATCGTGCCGGCGTCGGCGCGGTAGGAACTGGTGGACATGATGGCCAGCGGCTTGTCGAAGATGCGCGAGAGGATGTCGCCCGGCCGCATGCCGCCGCGCGCCAGGCACAGGATGGTGTCGAACTGCCAGCCCGACTGGTGCACCTTGATCGCCAGCTTCTCGATCAGGCTGTGGTACTCGTCGTAGCTGACGTATAGGTGCTTGCCGTCTTCGGTCAACATTCGGTCTGTCTCCTGCTCAAGCCAGATACGGATGCCGCATCATGATGGTGTGGTCGCGGTCCGGGCTGGTCGAGATCATATCGATCGGCACGCCGGTCACCTGCTCGATGCGCTGCAGGTACAGCCGCGCGTTCACCGGCAGCTTGTCGTATTGCGTCACGCCGACGGTGCTCTGGGTCCAGCCTTCCATCATCTCGTAGACCGGCTCGCAGCGCGATATCTCGTCGGCGCCCAGCGGCAGGATGTCGGTGTATTCGCCATCGAGCTTGTAGCCGGTGCAAAGCTGCAGTTCCTTGATGCCGTCCAGCACGTCGAGCTTGGTCAGGCACAGGCCCGACAAGCCGTTGACCTGTGCGGAGCGCTTGAGCAAGGCGGCATCGAACCAGCCGCAGCGGCGGTAGCGGCCGGTGGTGACGCCCATCTCGGCGCCCACGGTCGACAGGTGATGGCCCACCGTGCCGGGCGTGGCCCAATCCAGCTCCGTCGGGAACGGCCCGCCGCCGACGCGCGTGCAGTACGCCTTGGTGATCCCCAGGATGTAGTGCAGCATGCCGGGGCCGACGCCGGCGCCGGCGGACGCGTTGCCGGCCACGCAATTGCTCGACGTGACGTACGGATAGGTGCCGTGGTCGACGTCCAGCAAGGTGCCCTGCGCGCCTTCGAACAGCAGGTTGTCGCCGTGCAGGTGCGCCTCGTTCAGCTCGCGCGAAACATCGGCCAGCATCGGCTTGAGCAGCTCGGCATGGATCATCGCCTGGTCGAACACCGCCTGGTAGTCCACGGCCGGCGCGTTCAGGTACTTGGTGAGGACGAAGTTGTGGAGATGCAGCACTTCCTTGAGCTTCTCGGCGAAGCGCTCCGGGTGCTTCAGGTCCTGCGCGCGCAGGGCGCGGCGCGCGATCTTGTCTTCATACGCCGGGCCGATGCCGCGGCCGGTGGTGCCGATCTTCTCGGTGCCGCCCTGCTCGCGCCGCGTCTCGCGCGCGATGTCCAGCGCGGAGTGGAACGGCAGGATCAGCGGGCAGGCCTCGCTGATGCGAAGGCGCGACCGCACTTCGACGCCGGCCTTCTCCAGGCCCTCGATCTCCTCGAACAATTTGGCGGGCGAGAGCACCACGCCGTTGCCGATGTAGCACTTCACGCCCGGCCGCATGATGCCGCTGGGGATCAGGTGCAGCGCCGTCTTCACGCCGTTGATCACCAGCGTGTGGCCGGCGTTGTGGCCGCCCTGGAAGCGGACCACGCCCTGCGCCATCTCGGTCAGCCAGTCCACCAGCTTGCCCTTGCCCTCGTCGCCCCACTGGGTGCCGACCACGACCACGTTGCGGCCCTTTGTCTTCGTCATCACAAGTCGTTTCCGGAAAAGAGAAAATTAGAGAGGCTTGACGGCCCACTGGCCGGCGCTTTGCGCCAGCTCGCGGTCGCAATGGAATTCGTCCACTTCGCTTTCGTGGCCCGGCAGCACGCAGACCACCGTCTCGCCGTCACCTCGCAATGCGGCGATGGCGGCACGCAGTTCGCTCGCGGCAGGGCCGCTGTCGAGCCAGGGCGCGCGGATAGCGGCCTTGAGCGCCCGCTTGGCGACCACCGAGACCAGTTCCTTCACGTCCAGGCTGAAGCCCACGGCCGGTCGGTTGCGGCCGAACACGGCGCCAACCTCGTCATAACGGCCGCCCCGAACCAGCGCATCGCTGGCGCCGGGGGTGTAGACGGCGAACCGCGCACCGCTGTAATAGGCGTAACCACGCAGGTCCGCCAGGTCGAAACTGACCTTCGCCCCCTGCAGGTGGCCGGCCAGCCACTTCAAGTGAGCCAGCGCCTCGCGCAGCGCGGTGCTGGGCGGAAGCACCTTCTCGGCCTCGGCCAGCACCTTGCCGTCGCCATAAAGGCCGACCAGGGCCAGCAAGCCTTCACGCGCGGCGGAGGGGAAATTCTTCGTCAGCGCCGACAGCTCGCTCGCGTCCTTGGTTGCCAACGCGGCATGGACGCGACCCAACGCGGCCGCATCGACCGGCACGCCCGCCAGCAGCGAGCGCACGATCCGGGCGTCGGCCATGTCGACGGTCAAATTTCCGACCTGGGTCGCCTTCAGGCAGTCCAGCGCCAGCACCAGCGCCTCGAGATCAGCTTCCAGGCCGGCATGGCCGTAGATCTCGGCGCCGAACTGCAGCGGCTCGCGCGTTGCGTGTGGGCGGTCGGGCCGGGTGTGCAGCACCGGGCCGCAGTAGCACAGGCGCGTCACGCCCTGGCGATTGAGCAGGTGGGCGTCGATGCGTGCGACCTGCGGCGTGGTGTCGGCCCGCAGGCCCATCATCCGGCCGGACAATTGGTCGACCAGCTTGAAGGTCTGCAGGTCCAGCGCTTCGCCCGTGCCGGTGAGCAGCGACTCCAGGTGCTCCAGCAGCGGCGGCATCACCAGCTCATAGCCGTAGCCGCGGGCGGTGTCGAGCAGCTCCCGGCGCAGCTCTTCGATGTGCCGGGCCTCGGAAGGCAATACATCGGCGATGTGATCCGGCAGGACCCAGGCGGACATGATTTTGGGGCGCTGTTAAAAACAGTATTTTACAGAACTCGCGCGGGGCCCAGAACGCGGGGACAAGGACCCGAATCCAGAAAGCGGCGAGCTACGTCACTATCCAGAGGAGGACCAGGCCGAGCACGATGCTGGACAGGCCGAAGAAGCGCAGTTGCCCGTCCTGCAGGCTCAGAAGCTTCTGAAACGTGCGGCGCCATCCGCCCGGCGACAGGAAAGGAAACAGGCCCTCGAGCACCAGCACCAGGGCCAGCGCGGACCAGAACAGGTCGCTGTCCAAGCCGCGCGCGCCTACTTCTTGGCCGGGGCCGACTGCGCGCCCACGTTGCCGCGGAACGCCTTGAAGAACTCGGAGCTGGAGGGGTCGAGGACCACCACGTCGCTTTTCTTGTTGAAGCTGGCCTTGTAGGCTTCCAGGCTGCGGTAGAACTGCGCGAACTGCGCATCGCGCCCGAATGCCTCGGCGTAGATCGCGGCCGCCTGCGCATCGCCATCGCCCTTGACCTTCTGCGCGTCGCGATACGCGTTGGCGATGGTCACCTCGCGCTGCCGGTCGGCGTCGGCGCGGATCTTCTCGCCTTCGGCGCCACCGGTGGAACGCAGTTCGTTGGCCACGCGCTTGCGCTCGGCCTCCATGCGGCGGTAGACCGACTCGGTGATCGCGTCCACGTAGTCGGCGCGCGTGATGCGCACGTCGACCACGTCCACGCCCCAGGGCTTGGCGCCCTTGACCACCGTCAGCACTTCGCGCTTGACGTCGGCCATGAGCTGTTCGCGCTTCACCGACAGCAGCTCGCGCACCGTGAACCGGTTGATCTCTTCCTGGAAGGCGTTGCGCACCACGCGATTGAGCTGGTTGGCGCCGGCGGCTTCGTCCAGGCCGACGTTGCGGATGTACTGCAGCGGGTCGGTGATGCGCCAGCGGACGTACCAGTCGATCACCATGCGCTGCTTTTCCAGCGTGAGCATGGGCTCGGTGTCCGGGCTGTCGAGCGTCAACAGGCGCTTGTCGATGTAGGTGACGTTCTGGAACGGCGGCGGCAATTTGAAATTGAGCCCCGGCTCGGTGATCACTTCCTTGATCTGCCCCAGGGCATACACCACGCCGAACTGGCGCTGGTCGACCACGAAGAGCATCGAGCTGAGCAGCGCGAGAGCTACCAGGGCCGACGTGACGACGAATCCGATTCTGTTCATTTTCTTGTTCTCCCTATCGCGTTTCGCGCTCGCGCGTGCGCGAGTTGTCGCGGGTGCGGGAGTCCGCGGCGGCGCCGGACGGGATCGCGGCCGACGACGGCGCGCCGGCGGACGGCACGGCCGGGTCGATCGCGGCGCCCCCTTGCGACACCTGCTGCATGATCTTGTCCAGCGGCAGGTACAGCAGGTTGGAGCCTTGCTTCGAATCGACCATGACCTTGGTCACGTTGGTGTAGATCTGCTGCATGGCGTCGATGTACATGCGGTCGCGGGTGACTTGCGGCGCCCGCTGGTATTCCGCCAGCACCGACTTGAAGCGCTGCGCGTCGCCCTGCGCGGTTGCGACCACCCGGGCCTTGTAGGCATCGGCTTCCTGCGTCAGGCGGGAGGCGGCGCCCACGGCACGCGGGATCACGTCGTTGGCGTAGGCCTGGGCTTCGTTCTTGGCCCGCTCGCGTTCCTGGCCGGCCTTGAGCACGTCGTCGAACGCCGCCTGCACCTGCTCGGGCGGGCGCACGCCGCCTTGCTGCAGGTTGATGCCCACCACCTCGACGCCCACCTTGTAGCGGTCCAGGATGGTCTGCATCAAAACGCGCACGCGCGGGGCGATCTGGTCGCGCTCTTCGGACAGGGCTGAGTCCATCTTCATCTTGCCCACGGTCTCGCGCACCGCGGTTTCGGCCGCCTGCACCACCGCCTCGGACGGGTTCTTGCTTTCGAACAGGTAGGCACGCGCGTCCGAGAGCCGGTACTGCACCGCGAACTTGATCTCGACGATGTTCTCGTCCTCGGTCAGCATGGCCGATTCGCGCAGTCCGGTGGCCTTGACGATGGTGTCGCGGCCGACGTCCACCGAACGGATCTGCGTCACGAACACCAGCTCGTGGCGCTGGATCGGGTACGGCAGGCGCCAGTTGAAGCCCGCGCCCACGGTGGCCTTGTAGCGGCCAAACTGGGTGATCACGGCCTGCTGGCCTTCCTGGACGATGAAAAAGCCGGTGCCCAGCCAGATCAGCACGACCACCGCGGCCACTAGGCCGGCGCCGATGCCCGCGCTTTTCATGTCGGGCTGGAAATTGCCGCCGCCGCCGAAGCCGCCGCCGTTGTTGTCGGGACGGCGGCCCTTGCCGCCGAACAGGCCGCCAAGCTTGCGGTTGAAGTCGCGCCAGAGTTCATCCAGATCCGGCGGGCCCTGGTTGGGCCCCCGGCCGTTGCCTTCAGGCTTTTGCGGGTCGGGCTTGTTGTTGTTCTCGGAGGGCTTGTCGCCGCGCCCCCAGCGCGGGTCGTTCAGGTTGAACAGACCCCTGAGCCGGGTTTTCAGCCCCGCCCATCGAAGGCCACTGGAATCTGGATTCATGCGCTTGTGTTTCTCTCTGGTTGCAGCATTGTGCCCAATTGCCGGCGCAGCGCCGGCAAGCCGTCCGCGGTGCGGCCGCTGACGAACAGGCGCGGCACCGGGATGCCTTCCAGCTCGAACAGATCGCTGGGCCGGCGGGGCCGCTGCTCCGGGGCCAGCGCGTCGGTCTTGTTGAACAGGAGCACCTGCGGCACGTTGCCGGCGCCGATCTCGTGCAGCACGCGCTGCACCTCCGCGATCTGCTCCGGGTGGTTGGGATTGGCGGCGTCGACCACATGCAGCAGCAGGTCGGCATCGGCGGCTTCCTGCAAGGTCGCCTGGAAAGCGTCGATCAGGCCGTGCGGCAGGTCGCGTATGAAACCCACGGTGTCGGACAGCGACACCGAGCGGCCCAATTCGGTACTGCCTTCCGCAGGCGCCAGGTAGAGTTGCCGCGTCGTCGTGTCCAGGGTGGCGAACAGCTGGTCGGCTGTGTAGGCACGTGCCTTGACCAGGGCATTGAACAGCGTCGACTTGCCGGCGTTGGTGTAGCCGACCAGGGAGATGTTGAAAGAACCGCGCCGCTCGCGCTGCCTGCGTTGCGTGTGGCGCTGCTTCTTCACTTTTTCCAGCCGCTCGCGGGTGCGCTTGATGGCGTCACCGATCATCCGGCGGTCCAGCTCGATCTGCTTTTCGCCCGGGCCGCCGCGCACCCCCGCGCCGCCGGTCTGGCGCTCCAGGTGGGACCATCGGCGCACCAGCCGCGTGCTGACGTATTGCAGCCGCGCCAGCTCGACCTGCAATTTGCCTTCGTGGCTGTGGGCGCGCTGGGCGAAGATTTCAAGGATGAGCAAGGTCCGGTCGTTGACCGGGAACTCCATGTGGCGTTCGAGGTTGCGTTGCTGGGCCGGGCTGAGCGCCTGGTCGAACAGGATTTCGGTGGCACCGGTCTCGGCGGCGAGCGCCTTGATCTCGTCGGCCTTGCCCTTGCCGATGAAAAGCGCCGCGTCCGGCGCCTTGCGCTTGCAGGTGATGCGCGCGACCGGCGTGAGGCCGGCGGTCTGCGCCAGCAAACCCAGCTCTTCCAGCTGCGCGTCGAAATGGGGCAAGCCCAGGTCCACGCCCACGAGGATGGTGGGCGCTAGGGGGCTTTCAGGCGGTGCGGACAAGGACGAGCGTTCAAGCCGCGCCGGCTTCGGTGCTTTCGGCCGCGGAGAAATTCACTGCCCGCCCCGGCACGATGGTGGAGATGGCGTGCTTGTAGACCATCTGCGTCACGGTGTTGCGCAGCAGTACAACGTACTGGTCGAAAGACTCAATCTGGCCTTGCAGCTTGATGCCGTTGACGAGGTAGATCGACACCGGCACATGCTCGCGACGCAAGGTGTTGAGAAATGGGTCTTGTAGTAACTGCCCTTTGTTGCTCACGATATTCTCCGTGTTCCGTTTTCGGAAGTGTTGTTGGAAACTCCACCTTACCACAGCAAGTGCGCCGCGTAAGTAGGCCGGGGGGTGATTCCCAGCCCAGCTGGGTCCGGTTTTTGCCGCTTCAAGAGCACGCGCACAAAACAGGGGCGCGCGGGAGGGCCAAGCCCTCTATTCCTTGTCGGCGTAGGGGTTGCGCGAGGACTTCATCTCGATGCGCAACGGTGTGCCCACCAGCTTGAATTCCTGGCGGAAGCGCCCTTCCAGGAAGCGCTTGTAAGCCTCGGTCACATGCTCGAGCGAGTTGCCGTGCACGATGATGACCGGCGGGTTCATCCCGCCCTGGTGCGCGTAGCGCAGCTTCGGGCGGAACATGCCGGCGCGCTTGGGGGACTGGAACTGCACCGCCTCCAGCAGCAGCCGCGTGAGCACCGGCGTGGGCATCTTCACCATGGCCGAGCGATGCGCCTGCGCGATCGCCGTCCAGACCGGTCCCAGGCCCTGGCGCTTGATGGCCGAGATGAAATGCAGCGGCGCGAATTTCAGGAACGGCAGGCGGGTTTCGATCTGCCGCTGCACCTGCTCGCGCTGGTACTCATCCACCGCATCCCACTTGTTGATCGCGAGTACCACGGCGCGGCCGCTCTCCAGGATGTAGCCGGCGATGTGCGCGTCCTGGTCGGTCACGCCCTGGGTCGCGTCGAGCAGGAGCAGCACGACATTGGCCGATTCGATCGCCTGCAAGGTCTTGACCACCGAGAACTTCTCGATCGCCTCGAACACCTTGCCGCGCCGGCGCAGCCCGGCCGTATCGATGAGCTCGAACTTCTGGCCGTTGCGCTCGAACGGGACCGAGATGGCATCGCGCGTCGTGCCCGGCAGGTCGAATGCGACCAGGCGCTCCTCGCCCAGCCAGGTGTTGATGAGCGTTGACTTT
Organism: Ramlibacter sp.; assembly: GCA_028292245.1. GTDB lineage: Bacteria > Pseudomonadota > Gammaproteobacteria > Burkholderiales > Burkholderiaceae_C > Ramlibacter. The sequence goes on along the minus strand of JAQGMS010000232.1, from coordinate 8,958 downwards.
CCGACGTTCGGGCGTCCCGCCACCGCCAATTTGACGACGCCGGTGTCTTGCGCCTCGCCCTCTTCTTCCTCGTCGGGGAGGTTGAGCGGCTCGAACGCCATGTCGACCAGGCTGCGGATGCCTTGCCCGTGCGCGGCGGAAACGGGATGCACCTCGCCCAGCCCCAGTTCGTAGAACTCGGTCAGCTTGACGCCGTCGGTCATCCCTTCGGCCTTGTTGGCGGCCAGCACGGTCGGCTTGCCCAGCTTGCGCAGGTACTTGGCGATGTCGTAGTCCTGGGCCGAGAGTCCGCCTCGCGCGTCGACCACGAAGATCACGACGTCGGCCTCGGCCACCGCCTGCCGGGTCTGCTTGGCCATCTCCATGTAGATGCCGCTCTCGGCCGTGGGCTCGAAGCCGCCGGTGTCGATGACGATGAATTCGTGCTTGCCGTGCTTTGCGTTGCCGTAGTGCCGGTCGCGCGTCAGCCCGGCGAAGTCGGCGACGATCGCGTCGCGCGACTTGGTCATGCGGTTGAACAGGGTCGACTTGCCGACGTTGGGGCGGCCCACCAGGGCCAGCACGGGTTTCACTGGAACCGCCCTTGGAGAATCACTCGGGGATGAACCCGAAGATGCCGCCGCTATGCGTGACGACCACCAAGGTATTGCCGGCCACGATCGGCGCCGCCGCGATGGCGGAGCCGTCGGTCGTCAGGCGGTTGAGCAGCTTGCCATCCTCGCGCGACAGCATATGGACCAGGCCCGTGCTGTCGCCGATGACGACGGAGCGGCCCAAAGCCAGCGGAGCCGTCAGGCCGCGATGCAGCAGGCTTTCGCTGACCCAGGCACGGTCACCGCTATCGCGCTTCCAGGCGACCACCTTGCCGTCGGCGTCGGTGCCGAACACCTGCTGGGCGTCGCCATGGACGCCTTCGTATCCGTTGGCTGGCTTGGTCCACAGCAGGGTGCCGCGGGCCGCATTGACGCAGCCGACGTTGGCCTGGAACGCGCGGGCGCACACCGTCTCGCCGACCCGGCTGGCGCTGCCCACCAGGTCCACCAGGCGCTCGACGTCGTTGATGCCGCGCGGCGATGCCAGCGGCACTTCCCAGCGGATGCTGCCGTTGCCCGGGTTCAGGCCGGCCAGCCGGCCCGACAGGCCCACCACCAGCGTGTCGCCCACGGCCAGCATCACGCCGGGGTGGCGCAGCACCAGCGCTTCACCCGCGCGCTGCTGGGTCCACAGCTTGCGGCCGGTCTGGCCGTCGAACGCGGACACAGCGCGGTCGGCGGTCATCACGAACACCCGCCCACCGGCAACGAAGGGAGCCGTGTAGCCGCCGGCGGACAGGCTCTGGCGCCAGGCCTGCTTGCCCGCCGAGAAGGCGACCAGTTCGTTGGCGCGAGTGACCACCGCCACCAGGTTGCCATCGCTGCCGACGCCGGCGGCGATCGGTGCGCCCGCGCTGGCCCGCCAGAGATCGCGGCCGGTGGCGGCATCGAGCACGGCGACGCTGCCGTCGCTCGCCGCCACGGCGAGCGAGCCACCGCTGGCGTTGACGGCCAGCGGGAATCCGACCTCGCCGATCCGCGCCGTCCACGCCGGGCGCACAGCGATCAGGGAAGGGTTGGGCTGCAGTTCCGCGGGCTTGGGTTTTTCGCCGCTGCTGCCGAAAATGGACGTCAGGAAAGACGGCATCGAATTGGGCAGCAGCGAGCAGCCGCCCAGGACGGCCGCAAGCGCCGCGGCGCATACGGTGCGGGCGCAAACGCCGGCTTGGTAGATCATGGTTTGGCGCCTCCCGAAGCTGCCCCGGCGGCCGGGGCCGCAAGCTGTTGCGTATCCACGCCCAGAGCACTGAGCTTGACTTCGACCAGGCGCCGGTACTCGGCGCGCTCGTCCAGCGCCTTGAACGCCTTGGCGTATTCGGCCTTGGCCTCGAGCTTCTTGCCCTGCGCGTTGTAGATGTCGCCGCGCCGATCGGCCACCAGCCCCTCGAATTCCTTCGGGAATTCGCCGGCAAGCTGCTTGAGCGCTTCGTCATGGGCCTTGGCCTGCAGCAGGATGGCGGACAGCCGCAGGCGCGCAACCGCCTGCAAGCCCTCGTCCGAGGCCTTGTCCGCCACCCACGCCAGCGCCGTCTTGGCGCCGTCGGTATTGCCCTTGGCGACGAAGGTCTTGGCGGCTAGCAGGCCGGCCTGCTGCGCGTACGAGGTGCCGCCGAACTTGTCCTTCATGTCGGAGAAGGCGCGCTCCACCCGGGCCGCGTCGCCGGCTTGCACGGCGCGTTCGACCTCGTCGTACATGAGGGCGGCTTGCGCGCCCTGGGTGCGTTCCCAGTATTGCCAGCCATTCCAGGCCGCGATCGCGCCGAAGACGGCGATCAGCGTCCAGGTGATGAGGTTGCCGTACTCGTTCCAGAAATGCTTGAGCTCGTCAAGCTGCTCCTGTTCTTCGAGGTCGAGTTGATTTGCCATTGTGTTGTGTTGTCCTGCGTGCAGCCTGCGATTGTAGTGAGCCCGCCATGCGGCGCCGGGGACTAGGCCCTGAGGGTGGCCGCCCAGGCGGCGGGGTCGGCCAACGGGCGCTGCACCTGGGCTCCGGCGCCGTCGCGCAGCGACTTCACCGTGACCATGCCCTGCGCCAGTTCGTCGGCGCCAAAGATCAGCGCATAGCGCGCGCCGCTGGCGTCGGCCTTTTTCAACTGGTTCTTGAACGAGCCGCCACCGGCATGCATGACGACGTCGACACCGCTTCCCCGCAACGCCTCTGCCACGGGCATGGCATGCAGGAGCGCATCGTCCGTCGCCAGGATGCAGTAAACGGCCGGCGCGAAGTCCGGTCCCTGCAGGCCGAGCTCCTGGACCAGCAGCAGCAGGCGCTCGATGCCGAGCCCGAAACCAATGGCGGGAGCGCTCTTGCCGCCCATCTGTTCGATCAGCCCGTCATAGCGGCCGCCGCCACAGAACGTGCCCTGCGACCCCAGGTGGTCGGTGGTCCACTCGAACACGGTGCGGTTGTAGTAGTCCATGCCGCGCACCAGCCGCGGGTTGACGCGGTACGGCTGGCCGGCGCGTTCCAGCAAGTTGCACAGCCCTTCGAAATGGGCGCGCGATTCCTCGCCCAGGAAGCCGATCAGCTTCGGCGCAGATTCGACCACCTCCTGCATCGCCGGATTCTTGGTGTCGAGGATGCGCAGCGGGTTCGACTGCAGCCGGTTCTTCGCGTCGGCGTCCAGCACGGAGAGGTGCTTCTCGAAGTGCTCGATCAGGGCGGCCCGGTGGGCCCGGCGTTCTTGCGGCTCGCCCAGCGTGTTGATCTCCAGCCGGTAGTGCTGGCCCTCGGCCAAGCCGAGTTCGCGCCACAGCGCGCGGCCCATCAGGATCAGTTCGGCGTCGACGTCCGGGCCGGGATAACCCAGCGCCTCGACGTCGAGCTGGTGGAACTGCCGGTAGCGGCCCTTTTGCGGCCGCTCGTGCCGGAACATCGGGCCCGCGGTCCAGATGCGCAAAGGCCCGTTGTAGAGGGCGTTGTGCTCGACCACCGCGCGCACGATGCCCGCCGTCGCTTCGGGCCGCAGCGTCAATTTGTCGCCGTTCATCGAGTCGGTGAACGAGTACATCTCTTTTTCGACGATGTCGGTCACCTCGCCCAGGCCGCGCACGAAGAGCTGGGTGGGCTCGACCACCGGCGTGACGATGTACTGGTAGCCGTAGCGGACCATCACGCGGCGGACCACGTCGTCGAACCATTGCCAGGTCGCCGAGCGCGGCAGCACTTCCTTGCGCGGCACGCTGGCGGGCAATATGTCGTTCATGCCTTTGACGGCACTGAGTTTCTCGGCCATGTCTTTTGGGGTCAGGCGTGCTCGGCGACCTGCTGGTGGCCGAACCGCTTTTCGATGTAGTTTTCAACGAGCTGGTGGAACTCGGCGGCGATGTTGTCGCCGCGCAGCGTGAGAGCCTTCTGGCCATCGATGAACACCGGCGCGGCAGGTGCCTCGCCCGTGCCAGGCAAGCTGATGCCGATGTCGGCATGCTTGCTCTCGCCCGGGCCGTTGACGATGCAGCCCATCACGGCCACCTTCATCTTCTCGACCCCGGGATACTTGGCGCGCCAGACCGGCATCTGGGCGCGCAGGTAGTCGTCGATCTGCTTGGCCAGTTCCTGGAAGGTGGTGCTGGTGGTACGGCCGCAGCCGGGACACGCGGTGACACTGGGCACGAAGCTGCGCAGGCCGAGCGACTGGATGATTTCGGAGGCGATCACCACTTCCTGCGTGCGAGCCTCGCCGGGTGCCGGCGTGAGCGAAACGCGGATGGTGTCGCCGATGCCCTCTTGCAGCAGGATGCCGAGTGCGACGCTCGAAGCCACCGTGCCCTTGGTGCCCATGCCCGCTTCGGTCAGGCCCAGGTGCAGCGCGTAGTCGCAGCGCTTGGCCAGTTCGCGGTAGACCGAGATCAGGTCCTGCACGCCGCTCACCTTGCACGACAGGATGATCTGGTTGGCGTCCATGCCCATTTCGACCGCGCGGCCTGCGGATTCGACGGCTGAGGTGATCAGCGCCTCGTACATCACCGACTTGGCGTCCCACGGCTCGGCGCGCGCGCTGTTGGTGTCCATCAGTTGCGCCAGCAGCTCCTGGTCGAGGCTGCCCCAGTTCACGCCGATGCGCACGACCTTGTTCCAGCGCATCGCCGCTTCGATCATCTGGCCGAACTGCCTGTCGCGCTTGTCGCCCTTGCCGACGTTGCCCGGGTTGATGCGGTATTTCGACAATGCCTCGGCGCAGGCCGGGTAGTCGGTCAGCAGCCGGTGCCCGTTGTAGTGGAAGTCGCCGATCAGCGGCACGTCGATGCCCATTCGATCGAGCTGCTCGCGGATGTAGGGCACCTGCGCCGCGGCTTCGGGCGTGTTGACGGTGATGCGCACCAGCTCGGAACCGGCGATTGCCAGTTCCTTGACCTGGATGGCGGTGCCGATCGGGTCTTGCGTGTCGGTGTTGGTCATCGACTGGATGCGCACCGGCGCGTCGCCGCCGATCGTGACGACGCGCTGGCCCCAAACGGCGCGCGCCTGGCGCGTGTTGCGCGCCTTGGGCGAGGCGGGTTCTATCGGCAGGCAGGGTTCTTCAGGACTCATCTACTTCACCTCGAAACGCGCCACGTTGTCGCGCGAAACCGGGCGCAGGTCGAACGCCTTGCCGCGCACCTGCACCTCGGTATGGTCGACCCGGCCGATGGTGACTTGCAGCGGCAACGCGCCGGAGGCACCGGCGGCCTCACCGGCCTCGAGCAATTTGCGCATCGCCACGACGCCCTTGGCATCGGTCACCTCGACCCAGGACGGGCCCTTGGTGCGGAACACCACGATGCCGCTGGCGGGCGCGGCGGCGGCGACGGCCACCGGGGCAGTAGTGGACGAGGCCGCTGCGGCCGGCGGTGGCGCAGCCGCCGTCGTCGTAATGGTTGCCGCGGCGGCGCTCGGCATCGGGGCGGGAGCCGCCGCGGCGGGCGAAATCCCCGCGGACGGCACTGTGGCCATCGCGGGCGGGGCCGGCGTCGCCGCCGGAGCCGGCGCGGGAATGATCACCGGCGGTGGGGCCGCCGTCTCCGCATTGTTCACGGTCGTCAGGCTGCTTTCCTTTTCCTGCTGGGTCGCCGGCAGCAGGATCAGCACCAAGGCGCCGAGCAGCAGCGCGAAGACGGCCAGGAAGACCGGCTTGGTCAATTGGTCGAACCAGGTCGGCGCCGCGCCGTCGCTGGGCGCGTGGAACGGCGTGTTGATGCCGTCGCCGTCATGCACCAGCCGCGGCGCGGAGGTCTGCGGCAACCGCTCCAGCACTGGTTGCGGGTCGATCTTCAGGCTGCGGCAGACGCTCGAGGCCAACGCCCGCACGAACACAGCATCCGGCAACACGTCCCAGCGGTCGTCTTCGAGGGCTTCGAGCTTGCGCACCGGCACCTTGAGCGACACGGCCAGGGCCGCGACATGCAGGCCCGATGCTTCGCGGGCACGGCGCAGCAGCGCGCCCGCCGTCACGCCGTCGGCAGCAGGCGGCGCGACCAACGCAGCGCCACTGTCTTGTTCCCAGCGCTCAGTCATCGAAGGCCCCCCGTTCGTACGCGGTGGCCTCGCGGGACTGCGGGAAGCGTTTTTTGAGTTGATCGGCCAATTGCACCATGGCCACACGGTCGCCCAGCTTGCGTTCCACCTTGACCCCGAGCCAGAGCGTCTCGGAATTGGCAGCGTCGCTGTTGTTCAGGCGGCGGATGTAGAACTGGGAGCGCACGAAGTCGCCGCGCCGGAACAACAGGTTCGCCAGGTTGAAGCCGGTGACGGGATTGGCTGCGTCCAGTTCATAGGAGCGGGCCAGGCTGCGCTCGGCCTCGGCCGTGCGGCCGGCGCGGGCCTCGCACACGCCTTGCGCCATCAGGGTCTTGGCGCGCCCGGCATAGAACGGGTTGGCCATCGCCGCGTCGTAGGCGCGTGCAGATTCCTCGTAGCGGCCCTGCTGGCATAGCAGCCAGCCGTAGTTGTGCTGCACGTTGCCGTCGCGGGGATTGAGGGTCACCGCGCGCCGGAAGCTGTCCTCGGCCTGGCGCATGTCGTTCAGCCGCATGTAGATCAGCCCGCGCAGGTTGTAGGCGTCGGGGAAAGTGGGGTCCGAGGCGATCACCTGCTTCAGCTCGTCCAGGGCGACGTTGGTCTGCCCCTGCTCGAAGTAGCCCACGGCCAGTTCCATCCGGATGCGCGCCCGCTTGCGCGCTTCGGGCTCGTCCGATTCGGTCACGATGTCGCGGGAGGATCCGACGTCGCCCGCCGGCGCCGATGCGCAGCCCCCCAGGGCCAGCAGCAACGTGCCGGCAAGCCAGGCCCAGGCCAGGATCTTTCCCGGGTCCCGGGCCGCGGTGGCGGGGCTCGTCATGGTGTTCGCTCCTTCGGGCCGGACGCCTGCGCCGGCACCTGTTTCAGCATCACGGTGCGCTGCCGGGCGATCCGTTGATCGACCCTCGTGCGATCCTTGACATCGCCGGCCAGCTGTCCGCAGGCTGCATCGATGTCGTCCCCTCTTGTTTTGCGCACAGTGGTGACGATACCAGCATCGCTCAGGATTTTCGCGAACGCCAGCACCTGTTTGTGGGGCGAACGCGTCAGGCCCGATTGCGGAAACGGGTTGAAAGGGATCAGGTTGATCTTGCACGAGACCCCCTGCCCGCCATGGCTGCGCAGCAGGTCCACCAGCTGGCGTGCGTGCTCCGGCTGGTCGTTGACGCCATCGAGCATGCAGTACTCGAAGGTGATGAAATCGCGCGGCGCGTGCTCGAGGTAGCGGTTGCATGCATCCAACAGTTCGGCCAGCGGGTATTTCTTGTTCAGGGGCACAAGGTTGTCGCGCAGCACGTCGTTGGGCGCGTGCAGGGACACGGCCAGCGCCACCGGGCAGTCCAGGCCCAGCCGGTCCATCATCGGAACCACGCCGGAGGTCGACACGGTCACGCGGCGGCGCGACAGGCCGTAGCCGTGGTCGTCCAGCATGACGCGCAATGCCGGCACCAGGGCCGAATAGTTCTGGAGCGGCTCGCCCATGCCCATCATCACGACGTTGGAGATGACGCGTTCGTCGCGCTTGAGGTGGCCGCGCAGGAAGTGCTCGGCGAACCAGAGCTGGGCAACGATCTCGCCACCCGTCAGGTTGCGCGAAAAGCCCTGGTGGCCGGTGGAACAGAAGCGGCAGCCGACGGCGCAGCCCGCCTGCGAAGACACGCACAGCGTGCCGCGGTCGTCCTCGGGGATGAACACCGCCTCGACGGCGTCGCCGGCGCCGACGTCGAACAGCCACTTGATGGTGCCGTCGGCGGATTCATGCTGTGAGATGACCGCCAGGCCCTCGATGCGGGCGCTGGTCTTGAGTTTTTCGCGCAGCGATTTCGCCAGGTCGCTCATCTGGTCGAACTCGCGCGCGCCACGCTGGTGGATCCAGCGGAACAGCTGGGTCGCGCGGAAGCGCTTTTCTCCCAGGCTTTCGCAGAATGCGGCCAGACCCTCCAGGTCGAAGTCGAGAAGGTTGGCCGTCATCGCATGGGGGATTCCCGCGCTAGCGGGAATAGACGTTCATGCCGGCGAAGAAGAAGCCCACTTCGACCTTGGCGGTTTCCGCTGCATCGGAGCCATGAACGGCGTTGGCGTCGATGCTGTCGGCGAAGTCGGCGCGGATGGTGCCGGCGGCGGCCTTCTTGGGGTCGGTCGCGCCCATCAGGTCGCGGTTCTTCAGGATCGCGTTCTCGCCTTCGAGCACCTGGATCATCACTGGGCCGGAGATCATGAACTCGACCAGGTCCTTGAAGAAGGGACGCTCCTTGTGCACCGCGTAGAACTGCTCGGCCTCGCCGCGCGACAGGTGCGCCATCCGGGCGGCGATGACCTTCAGGCCGGCTGCTTCGAAGCGGGCGTAGATCTGGCCGACGACGTTCTTGGCCACGGCGTCGGGCTTGATGATGGAGAGGGTGCGTTCGATAGCCATTTGAATTTTCCTGAGCTTGAAGTTTTTTAGGGTCTTGCCGGGGTGCGGAAGTTTCGGCAAAGCCCGCAATTTTAGCCTTTGCAGATGACAAGCGACAGCCGGGCCCCTTGTCGCTCCGCTTTAGCGGCCGCGGCCGCCGCGGCGCTGCCCGCCGCCCGCGCCACCACCACCGCCTCCGCCTCCGCGGCGCTGGCCGCCTTGGCCCTGTCCCTGCCGCTGGCGGGTGAAGCTGTCCGCGCCGATGTAACCGAAAGACGTCTTCATCGGGTCGGGCTGGGCGTTGCCGCCGCCTTGCCGGTCGCCCCGGTCGGCGCCTCGGTCGCCTTGGTTCTTGCGCCGCTGCTGGCCTTGCCCGCCGCCGCCACCGGCATTGCCGCCGCCCTGGCCCGCCTGGCCCTGGTTGCGCTGGCCTTCCTTGTTGGGGCCGCGTCCGCCGCCGCCACCGCCGCCCC
>JAQGMS010000230.1 GCA_028292245.1 Ramlibacter sp. | reverse complement strand
GGGCCAGCATGTTCAGCCCTTGTAGAGCATCGTGTCGACCATCAGGCGCGACGGGAAGATGCCCTTCTCGGAAAACAGGTCGAAGAACTTCTGGAAATGCGCGATGTCCTTGGCCGTGAACTCGTTGTAGAGCGTGTAGGCGGCCAACGGCACCTCGCTGGTCAGCGGCCCTTCGATGGCGGTGTAGCCCTTGAGGTACTGGCGTGCATCGGCCGGGTTGCTGCGTACCAGCGCGATGCCCTTGGCGTAGGCGGTGACGAATTTTTTCGCCTCGGCCGGGTACTTCTGCACGAACTCCGACTTCAGCGACGCCGAACCGCCGAACCACGGCGCCATCGGGTCGCCCAGGATGTATTTGGCGATGACGCCGGCTTCGAGCATGCGCGTGGTGCCGTTCAGGCGGCCGATGGTGCCGGTGGGCTCCAGCGTGTACACGGCATCGACCTGGCCCGCCGCGAGCGACGCCACGTGCTGCCCGATCGGCAGCTCGATCACCGTCACGCCGGTGGCGCCCGCGCGTTCCAGCACGGTCTTGGCCAGCGTGACGTTCTGGATGCCCGGTCCTGAAGCGACCCGCTTTCCCGAGAGCTCAGAGATCGATTTCACCGTGCTGCCGATGGGCACCAGGAACTGGTCCAGCACGTTCTTCACGTTGCTGGGGTTGGAGGCGAAGATCTTGAAGGTGCCGGGTGCGGCGATCTCGCCGACGGCGAGGTTGGCCGACCCGGTGCCGTTGGCGCTGCCGTCGCAACGGCCCGACAGCATGGCTTCCATGATCTGCTGGGCGCCGGCGAACTTGATGGCCTCGACATCCAGGCCTGCTTCCTTGAAATAGCCTTTCTCGACAGCCGCGTAGAACGGCAGGCCGGCGGCGATCGGCCAGTAGCCGACGCGGATTTTCGGCGTGGCCTGCGCGCGGGTCATTCGCGGCGCGCCGAGCACCGCCAGCGCCGCGCCGGCGGCGCCCGTCTGCAGGACAGCACGACGCGAGATGGCGGCGGATCGGGATTTCGGGTTGCTCATGGGACTCTCCTGCTGGGGTGGATGGTGCGAACGGATTTACTGTTGCTGCTGCAGCGAGGCGACGTAGGCACGCCAGCCACCGAAGTGAGAAATGTCCTGCGCACCGGCGGTAGCCAGGGCTTCACAGAGAAAGCCTTGCACGCTGCTGCCGTCGGCCAGCTCCAGCGTGCCGATGCCCAGCGGCGCGGGAACCAGCGCGACGAACGAGCCGTAGTGCTGGATCGGCATCTCCCACACTTCGACAGCGATGCGCGAGCCGGTACCCGGCGCGACGCGCAACAACCCGGGCTTGGGCGGCACGGTGCCGGGCAGCGCGAAGAATTTGTAGTGCGGCGCGGTCTCGGCTTTGGCTGTCAGCGTGGCGCCGCGTTCGGTCAACTGGCCGTTCAGCGGCATGCCCGAGAGGTGCGCGCCGACCACCGCGACTCTTACCGTGGCCGATTCATTCAGCCCCGGAATCGGTTGCGGCGCCGGCAACGCCTCGCCCGTGGCGCCTTGCGCCAGCCCCGTCGCGTGGTGATAGCGCTGGCCCAGGTCGGCCAATTGCCAGTCGCTGCCGCAGGGCCCGACCAGCGTGATGCCAAAGGGCAGGCCGTCGGGCCGCATCGCGCTGGGCACCGAGATCGCGGCGTAGTCGAGGAGGTTGACGAAGTTGGTGTACGCCCCGAGATTGCGATTCAGCGCGACCGGGTCCTGTTGCATCTGCGCGATCGTGTAGTGCGTCGGCGCGGTGGGCACAAGCAGCACGTCGATCGACGGCCACATCGCCGCGGCCTGCCGGCCCAGCGCCTGCAGCCGGGCCTGCGCTTCATACAAGTCGGCGGCGCTGTAGCCGCGGCCGCTGGCGATGATGCCGCGCACCGGCTCGACCACCTCGTTCTCGTGCGCGTCGAAGAAGCCGCGAATGGCCGCGTAGCGCTCCGCCACCAGGGCGCTCTCATAGAGCAGCGCGGCGGCCTGGGCCAGCGGCGTGAAGTCGATGGTCACGGGCGTGCCGCCCAGTTCGCGCAGGCGTCCCACGGCCTCGCGAAAGGCCGCCTGCGACAACGCATCGCCGTGGAACTCCAGCTGCGAGGGAACGCCGAAGCGAAACGCGTTGCCCCAGGGCTGGGTGGCGAGTGCGAGTCGGCGCGAATACGGGTCGCCGGCGTCGTGGCCCATCGTGGCCTGCAGCACCCGGGCCGCCATGCCCACGGTGCGCGCGAAGATCGAGACGCAGTCCACGCTTTGCGCGGCCGGTACGACGCCACGCGCGCTGATCAAGCCCTTGGACGGCTTGATGCCCACGATGTTGTTCAGGCCGGCCGGCACGCGGCCGGAACCCGCGGTGTCGGTGCCCAGTGCGAAATCGACCTGGCCGGTGGCGACCACGTAGGCGGAGCCGGAACTCGATCCGCCGGACACATAGCGGGGATTGAACGCGTTGGGCACCGCGCCATACGGCGAGCGGGTGCCGTTCAGGCCGCAAGCGAACTGGTCGAGGTTGGTCTTGCCTGCAAGCTGCGCACCAGCCGCAAGCAACCTGTGCACCACGGTGGAGTCAGTCGCGGGCTGGTAGGCGAAGGCCGGGCAACCGGCCGTGGTGGGCATGCCCGCTGCGTCGATGTTGTCCTTGGCCGCGAAGCTGAGGCCGGCCAGTGGCCCGGTCTGGCTGACCGCGCGCGGCCGATCCAGCTTGGCGATCCAGGCCGCAGCCGCCAACTCGCCCGGCAGAACCGGCGGGCGGGCGAGCAAATCGGCGGGGACCACGGCTTGCACCATCTTCGAGCATCCAATCTTGTATCCAAGACGAGATGCAAAGGCTGTGCCAGCCTCTTCCAGAGCGCGGCGCGCATACTCCGTTGGACTTGATGCGTAGCTGGAACGCCATGGAAACGTCGCGCCCTATCGATCTTCCGCCTGCCGTGGACGCGAGCCGCCGCGACCAGACGTTCCCCACACTTTCCGCCGCCGAGATCGCGCGCATCCAGCGGTTCGGCACGCTCGCGCAGTTCAAAACGGGGGAGCGGCTGTACGTTGCGGGCCAATCCAGCCCCGGCCTTTTCGTGGTGCTCAGGGGCGCGGTGTCGGCCACGTTGCGCGACGGCATGGGCCATCGCGTGCCGATCACACGCCATGGCCCGGGCCAGTTCACCGGCGAAGTCGGGCAGCTCTCAGGCGCCCCCGCGCTGGCGGACGGCGTGGCGGAGGAGGAAGTGGAAGCCCTGTTGCTGCGCGCCGACCAGTTGCGCGCACTGATCATCGCCGAAGCGGACCTCGGCGAGCGGCTGGTGCGCGCGCTGATTTTGCGGAGGGTCGCGATTCTGCAGTCGGCGGCCGCCGGACCGGTGCTGATCGGCCATCCGCGTTCAGCCGGCGTGCTGCGCCTGCAGAGTTTCCTGGACCGCAACGGCTATCCGAACCACGTGCTGGACATCGAGAGCGACGCCGACGCGGCCGCGCTGCACCAGCAATACGGCGCGGCGCCGGGCGAGGCACTCGCCGTTTGCCCGGACGGCTCGGTGCTGCGCAACCCGACCGAAGGCGAACTGGCTCGCTGCATCGGCATGGTCGACACGGTGGCCCATGACGAACTGTTCGATGTCGTCGTGGTGGGCGCCGGCCCCGCGGGCCTGGCGACCGCGGTCTATGCCGCCTCGGAAGGTTTGCAGGTGCTGGTGCTGGACCGCAGGGCGTTCGGCGGGCAGGCCGGCGCCAGCGCGCGGATCGAGAACTACCTGGGATTTCCCACCGGCATTTCCGGCCAGGCACTCGCCGGACGCGCGTATGTGCAGGCGCAGAAGTTCGGCGCGCAGATGCTGATACCGGCGCAAGTCCAGTCGCTGGACTGCAGCCGCCGGCCAGCCGGTGAATTGCAGCTCACGCTGGCCGACGGGCGGCGCCTGCGTGCCCGCACGGTGGTGGTGGCCAGCGGCGCGCGCTACCGCCGGCCGGAGGTGCCGCGGCTGGCGGAATTCGAGGGCCGGGGCATCTGGTACTGGGCTTCGGCGCTGGAGGCGAAGATGTGCAGCAGGACCGAAGTGGCCCTGGTGGGCGGCGGCAACTCGGCCGGGCAAGCGGCGGTGTTCCTGTCGCAACACGCGGCCAAGATCCATATGCTGGTGCGCGGCCCCAGCCTGGCCGCCAGCATGTCGCGCTACCTGATCGACCGCATCGCGGCCGCGCCCAACATCGAATTGAAGCCGCACACCGAACTGACGCGCCTGCACGGCGACGCGGCCGAGGGGCTGAGCGGCGTCACCTGGCGCGACCGCCTGCAAGGCACGGAGCAGGACGCGCCGTTGCGCAACGTGTTCCTGTTCGTCGGCGCCGACCCCGAGACCGACTGGCTGCGGGGTTGCGGCGTGACCATCGACCCGCAGGGCTTCGTGCTGACCGGCGACAAGGCCGACGCGCCGGGCCAGGACCACGCGCCCGCGCCGCTGGAGGCCAGCGTCCCCGGTGTGTTTGCGGTCGGCGACGTGCGCAGCGGCTCGGTCAAGCGCGTGGGCGGCGCCATCGGCGAAGGCGCGGCCGCGGTGGCCATGATTCACCAGCGGCTGGCCGCCACCCAGACTTCAACGGCGCCTTGAGGAGATTTTTCGTGCCGATCAAACCCTGTTCCCATGTGCCCGCGACGATTCATGCACCGCTTTCCGCCGGCTGCCAGGAATGCCTGGCCCTGGGCGACAGCTGGGTCCACCTGCGCCTGTGCGTGCACTGCGGCCATGTCGGCTGCTGCGACGATTCGAAGAACCGGCACGCCACCCGGCACAACGCAACCACGGGGCACGCGGTGATCCGTTCGCTGGAACCGGGCGAAAACTGGCTGTGGTGCTACGCGGACGACCGGCAGGTCGGCTGACTCAGCCCCAGGCGGCCAGCGCCTGCCGGGTGTCTTCCCACAGCTCGCGCAGCTTGGCGACGCGCTGCAACGCGTCGGCGGGAAAACCGTCCACCGACGCGGCCTCCAGCGCATCGGCATGCTGCTGGATCGCCTTGGCGCCGACATTGCTCGCGCCGCCCTTGAGCGCGTGAGCGGCACGCGACAACGCGCCGGCGTCCTGCGCCTGCGCCGCCTGGTCCATCGCATCGATCCGCGCCGGGGTATCCGACAGGAACAGGCCGATCACCTCGCGGGTCATGGTGAGTTGGTCGTCGTCGAATTCCTTGAATTCCTCGAGCCGGCTGTAGTCCATCAGCGGCGCCTCGGGCGCGGCCTTGGGAGCGGGCGCCGCAGGCGCTGGTGGCGCGCTGTCGTGGCGCGCCGCGCCCTGCGCGACCCAGCGCTCCAGCGCCTGTGCCAGCGCCGCCACGTGCAACGGCTTGGTGAGGTAGTCGTCCATGCCGGCCGCTTCGCAGCGCAGGCGGTCCTCGGAGGAAGCCGCCGCGGTCAGCGCGATGATCGGCGGCGATTGCGCGCCCCAGGCCGCCTGGATCTGCCGCGTCGCCTGCAGGCCGTCGACCTCCGGCATGTTCACGTCCATCAGCACCGCGCCGATCCGCTTGCCGCCGGCAGCGGCGTGGGCCACGGCCTCCACGGCTTCGCGGCCGTCGGTGGCGGTGAGAATGTCGTAGCCCAATTTGGCCAGCATCGCGCAGGCCACCTTGAGGTTGACGGCGTTGTCGTCGGCCACCAGCACCGTGATGTGCTTCTTCGCGTCGACCGGCACGCCGCCCGAGCGCGCGCCCTCGCCGGCGTTCGGCGAGATGCAGCGCACCAGCGTTTCGAACAACTGGGTCTGGCGCGCCGGCTTGAGCAGGCGGGCGTTGAACAACTGCGCGCTCTCGTCGGCCGCCGGCATGAAGCCCGAGCTCAGGAGCACGATCGGGATGTTGCGCCAGCGCGGGTCGGCTTTCAGCGCGCGCGCGAACGCGACGCCGTCCATGTCCGGCATGTGCATGTCGGTGATGACGATGTCGGGCGGCTGCGGGGCACCCTGCATCCACTCGAGGCCCTGCGCGCCGGAGTCCGTGCCCGCGACCTCCATGCCCCACAGCTGCAATTGGCGCGTGAGGATGCGCACGTTGGTCGCGTGGTCGTCTACCACCAGCACGCGGCGCCCGCCCAGCAGGCCGGCGTCGGTGATCCCCAGGTTGGGCGCCAGCGCGGTGGGCGGCGCCACCACGGTGAACCAGAAGGTCGAGCCCTTGCCCAGCTCGCTCTCCACGCCCAGCGTGCCGCCCATCAGCTCGACCAGCCGCTTGCAGATCGCCAGACCGAGGCCGGTGCCGCCGTACTTGCGGGTGGTGGACGCATCGACCTGCGTGAAAGCCTCGAACAGCGAGCCGACGCGCTCGGGCGGGATGCCGATACCGCTGTCGGTGACGCGGAACTCCAGCACGCAGTTGCCGCTGCCGTCGTCGGCATGCAGGCGCCGTGCGTGCACGGCCACCTCCCCTTTGGGCGTGAACTTGACGGCGTTGTTGATCAGGTTGATCAGCACCTGGCGCAGCCGCGTCACGTCGCCCTTGATGGCGGCAGGCACCGCGTTCGGGCCTTCGTCGGCGACGTCGATGATCAGCTCCAGCCCCTTCTCGCGGGCGCGCGGCGCCGCGATGTCGCAGGCTTCTTCCACCGCGCCGCGCACGCTCACCGGCTCGATCTCCAGTTCCAGTTTGCCCGATTCGATCTTGGAGAAATCCAGCACGTCGTTGATCACCGCCAGCAATTGGTCGCTCGACAGGCGGATCGTCTGCAGGTAGTCGCGTTGCTCGGCGTCCAGCGGCGTCTCGGCCAGCAGCGTGCTCATGCCGACTACCCCGTTCAGCGGCGTGCGGATTTCGTGGCTCATGGTCGCGAGAAAGGCCGCCTTGGCCCGCGCCGCTGCCAGCGCCTCTTCGCGCGATGCGGCCAGCTCGGAGGTGCGCTGCTCGACCCGCGCTTCCAACGTCTCGTTGGCTTCCTGCAGTGCCTGGGCGTCGGCTTTCACCCGTTCGCGGAAAGTTGCGAGCTGCTGCGCGCTGTCGTGCAGTACCGCCGACAACTTGTGCACTTCGTAGATGCGGGTGCGGGCGTCGATCACCGGCAGCTCGCCGCGGCCCAATTGCTCGGCCGCGGTGGACAGGCCGCGCAGCCGCCGGCCGATGCCCTTGGCGATGAAGAAGGCAATCAAGGTGCCCAGCAGGATCAGCAACACCATCGCGGCCAGCGAAATCTTCAAGGCGCGGTTGATGTCGGCGGTGAAGTCGCTTTCGGGCGCGGCCACCACCAGCGTCCAGCGCAGTCCCAGCGCCTCGCCGAACGGCCGCTGCACCATCAGCAGCGAATCGCCCGCCATCGGCAGGCGCTGCAGCGCGGTGTTGGTGGCGACGGTGTCCTCGCTGCGGCTGGCCCACAAGGCTTGTAGCGCCGCGAAGCTCGCGCGGATCACTGGGTTGATGCTGGCCTGCGGGCCGGTACGCTGGAACTGCCCGGGCGTGCCGGTGAAGAGGGCATCGCCGGCCGAGCTGGCCACCAGCAAGCCCTTCTCGTCCACCACGAAGGCGGCGCCGCGCGAACTGATGCGCTGGGTGCGCAGCACGTCGGCCAGGTTCTGCAGGTACAGGTCGGCGCCGAACACGCCAGCGGCGCCGCCGTCGGGGTCGTAGACCGGCTGCGACAGGCTCACCATCAGTTGCTTGCGAACCGGCGACACCTGCACCGGCGTGAAGACTCGGCCCTTGGCCGCCAGCGCGCCGGCATACCAGGGCGTGCTGCGCGGCTCGAAGTTGCGGATCTCCGAATCGATCGGCTTGGAGCGGTCGCCCGGAAAGCGTGCCTTGTAGAACACCCGCCCCAGCCCATCGGGCTTGCGGATGCCGATGGTGGCGTCCTGGTCGGCTTTCTGTTCCAGCCCGAAGTATTCGCCGTTCAGGTTGGCGAAGTGCAGCACCGGCACGGCGGGCGACTGGCGCGTCAGCGCGAAGGCCATGGCTTCGAACTGCCCCGGGTTGCGCAGCCAATTGCGCGCGCGCTCCAGCTCGGCGCCGGCCAGGCGCTCGGGGAACACGCCGTCCAGCACGTCGTGCACCTGCTGCACATGCGCCTCCGTGCCGGTCTGCACCAGCGAGGCGACCTGCGTCAGGATCTTGCCGGCCAGGTCTTCCACCGCCTGCGTGCTGGCGCGCGCCATCAGCCACAGCACCAGCAATGCGGGCACCGTGGCCAGCAAGACCAGGCTCGCCGTCAGGATGCGGCGCAGCGAGAACATTCTCATGAGGGGTGCTTCACAGCGCCAGCCCGACCAGCTCCACCGAATCCATCGGCAGGCTGCGGCCGGGCAGCTCCACCATCGCGCGCGCGCCGGTCTTCACAGCGCCGGTCACGGCACGCAGCGCGGCCACGCTGGCGATGATGTGCCAGCCGAGCGCGCGGCCCTGCTTTTGCAGCAGCATGGTGGCGCTGACGGCGTCGCCCACCGGCAGGGTCTGCGCCGGGCCGCCGTGCAGCGGGTCCTGCAGCAGTGCCAGCGCCACCGCCCCGGTATGAAGCGCCACGTTCACTTCGAACGGCGGCAGGCTGCGCCCCGGATAGCGCGCCTCCAGGTAGTCGTGGATGCCGCGGGTGGAATCGACCAGGCCGAGCGCCGCCCGCGCGGCGCGCAGCCCGTGGTTGACGGTATGGGTGTCGGTGTCGGCGGCGAACACCGCCAACAGCCCTTCACCGACGAAACGCATGTGGCGCGCGCCGAACAGGTGCACGGTGTCGTTGGCGCTGCCGTAGAACTTCTTGACCAAATCGGCCAGCTCCTGCGAGTCCAGCTTCTGCGCCACGGTGGCGTAGTTGGGGATGTCGACGAACAGCACGGTGGCGCTGGCCAGCCGCTCGTCGCCGGCGCCGTTGCCGCCCTCGGGCCAGCGCTCGCTCAGCTCGGCGGCCAGCCTCTGCTCGTACAGCTTGGCCAATTGGTGCTTCTGTTCCACCAGCGCCTGCTGCACCGCGGCGTCCACCACCAGGGCCTGCAGGTTGGCCTGCACGGTTCGCTTGTTCAATTGGGCCGCCACCGCCTCGCGCAACTCGCCGGGTCGAAACGGCTTGGTGATGTAGTCGTCAGCGCCGGTGGTCATGCCGATGCGCATGTGGGCGCGCTCCTGCAGCGAGGTGAGCAGGATGACCGGGATCGACGCATTGGCTGGGTCGGCGCGCAATGCCGCGAGCATCTGGAAGCCGTTCATGCCGGGCATCTGGACGTCGCTGATGATCAAGTCGGGCCGCCGGGGGCCGACCAGCTGCAGCCCCTGCGACCCGTCTTCGGCGGTCAATACGTCGTGGCCGTCCTTCTTCAGGACGGAGGCGACCAGCATCCGTGTGCTGGCATCGTCTTCCATGACGATGATCAGGGCCATGTCGCTATCCTTCCTGTCGCGGGCGGCCGGATGGCGAGCCCTCGTGTGCAAGAGCTATCTTACAAGCTGCGGGGCGCGCCCCTGCGAAGGGCGCCGAGCGTGCAGAATCCTGGAGTGACCCCAACCGATCGCCCGCCCATCGAGCCGCAGCCCCCCGCATTAGCCGACCTACACCTGCGCAGCGTGGTGATCGCCGCCTTGGCGCTTTTGGGTGTGCTGTGGCTGCAGCTGCTGTCGAGCCTGCTGGCCGCGCTGGGCGGCTTCGTCCTGTACCGATGGGTCCGCGGTAAATCGCGAGCCCACGCGGCATCGGGGAGGTCGCGCCCGCTGGCGGCGCTGTTGACGATCCTGGCGCTGGGCCTGGTGGGCGTCGCGTTGTTCGAGGGCTTCGAGCTGCTGCTGAGCGCCTCGAGCGGCGGCTTGGCGAAGTTGCTGCAGTTGCTGGCCGACACGCTCGACCAGGTCCGCGCCACGGCGCCGCAATGGCTGGCCGACCGGCTGCCCGATTCGGCGGCGGCCATGCAGGAAGCGATCTCGGGGTGGCTCCGGTCGCACGCCGGACAGATGCAGCAGTGGGGCCGGCACGCCTTGCATGTATTCGTCCACCTGATCGTGGGGCTGGCCATCGGCCTCATGGCGGGCGCTGCGACGCTCTCGGCCCAGCCCTCGCCGCCGGTGCTGCAGCTGGCGCAGGACCGGCTGCAGCAATTGGCGCTGGCGTTCAGCGACGTGGTTGCCGCGCAGTTGCGGATTTCACTGATCAATACGGCGCTCACCGCGCTGTACCTGCTGGTGGTCCTGCCGGCGCTGGGCTACCACGTGCCGCTGGCCACGACGCTGGTGGCGTTCAGCTTCTTCGCCAGCCTGCTGCCGATCGTCGGCAACCTGCTTTCCAACGCCGCCATCGCGCTCGCGGCGCTGACCGTGTCGCCCCTGCTCGGCGTGGCCTCGCTGGGCTTCCTGGTGGTGGTGCACAAGCTCGAGTATTTCCTCAACGCGCGCATCGTCGGCGGCCGCATCCAGGTGCCCACCTACGCGCTGCTCACGGCCATGCTGGTGCTGGAAGCCGCATTCGGCATCGCCGGCCTGATCGCCGCGCCGGTCTATTGCGCCTGGCTCACGCGCGAGCTGCGCGGCGGCAAGTGGATCTAGCCGGCAGGCTTGCGCGATTCGAGAAAGTCGCAGGTCAGGTGCGCGAGCGAGCGCACGCCGATGAGCAGGCCGTCTTCATGGGCGAAGAAGCTGGGCGAGTGGTTGGAATACGCCTTGGCCGGCTCGATCTCCTTGGGCGTCACCCCGACGAAGAAGAACAGCCCCGGGATGATGCGCTGGAAGAATGAGAAGTCCTCGGCGCCGGTCACCTTGGGCACCAGTTCGAGCTTGCCGGGCCCGGCCACCCGCTGCAGCGTCGGCACCATCGCCTCGGTCAGCGCGGGGTCGTTCACGGTGACGGGATAGTTCTTCTCGATGCACACGGTGCAGCCGGCGCGCGAGCCGCGCGAGACCGACTCGGCCAGCGTCGTCACGCGCTCGTGGATCTCGTCGCGCATGGTTTCCTCGAAGGTGCGGATGGTGCCGCGCATCTCCACGCTGTCCGGGATGATGTTCTCGCGCACGCCGCCCCTGATCATGCCCACGGTCACCACCGCCGGTTCGCGGGTGATGTCGGTGCCGCGGCTGATCACGGTCTGCAACCCAAGCACCACCTGCGCGGCGGTGACGATCGGGTCGACGCCCAGCCAGGGCGCTGCGCCGTGGGTCTGCTTGCCGTGGACGGTGATGCTGAAGCGGTCGGAGCTCGCCATCGTCGGGCCCGGCCGGTAGCCCACCATGCCGACCGCCAGCCGCGAAGTGACGTGCAGCCCGAAGATGGCCTGCGGCACCGGGTTCTCCAGCGCGCCTTCCGCGATCATCAGCTTGGCGCCGCCTTCCTCGCCGGCAGGCGGCATTTCCTCGGCCGGCTGGAAGATGAACTTCACGGTCCCGCGCAATTGGGAGCGCAGGCCGGCCAGCACCTGCGCCACGCCCATCAGGATGGCGACGTGGCAATCGTGGCCGCAGGCGTGCATCACGCCGACCTCTTCGCCGTTCCATTGCGTGCGCACCTTGGACGCGAACGGAAGATCCACCTGCTCGGTCACCGGCAAGGCGTCCATGTCGGCGCGCAGCGCCACCGTGGGCCCCGGCAGGGCGCCCTTGAGCACGCCGACCACACCGGTGTGCGCGACCTTCGTGCGCACATCGTCCAGGCCCAATTTCTGCAGATGCGCGGCCACGATGCCGGCGGTGCGGAACTCGCGGTTCCCCAGTTCGGGGTATTCATGCAAATCGCGCCGCCAGGCAATTACCTGGGCTTCCACCGCTCGCGCGGCGGCGTCGATCTGCTCGGCCAACGAACTGGGAATCACGTCGCGTGCGGACATCTCATACTCCGGATTCTGGAAAGCCACATTACAGCACTAGGGGTTTGCGCGCGCCGGGCGCAAAATCGGGCGGATGGAGGTGGACATGACTCTTCGAGCGGGACTCGCGGCGGTGGCGATTTTTCTGGCACCGGCGGCGCAGGCCCAGGGTGCACCCGCCTTTCCATGTGCCGAAACCGACAAGCAATGTGCCTGGAAGGCGATGGAAAGCCATGCCACCCACCGGCTGGATGGGTGGAAGGCCGATTTCACGAGCCCACTCGCGGAACGCATCGCTGCGGCCCCGCCGCAACTTGTCGAATACCTCACGCTCGACAACATCTTCAACGGCTTTCCCGAGCGCCCGCGCGCCGCCGAGCTGGACGCCGCTTTCCTGGACGACGTGAGGGGCGCGCTGGCGGAGCTGCCGCCGCGGATCAGCCAACTGATCGGCGAGCGCCTCATCGGCCTGTACTTCGTCGAGAGCCTGGGTGGCACGGGCTTCACCGACCACGTGAAGGACGCGGATGGCAAGCCGGTGGCCGGCTTCGTCGTTCTCGACGCGGCAGTGCTCAGGAGCCGCACCGCCAATGCCTGGGCCAGCTGGAAGGAGAACACGCCGTTCCACGCCCAAGAGCCTTTGCGGCTCGACGCGCGGATCGAGGACGGCGCGCAGGACAACCGCAAGAACGCGATCCAGTACATCCTGCTGCACGAGCTCGGCCACGTGCTGGCGATCGGCAGCGACATCCATCCCCCGTGGTACATCGCGCCCAAGGACCTCCCGGCCTCGGCCAGCTACCGCTTTTCGGACCTTTCGTGGAAAGTGGACCGGGAACACGACAGCTACATCACGGTCTTCGACGCGGATTTCACGCAGCGCAAGAACGTCGCGTATTACTTCGGCGCCAAGCTTGCCGCCGCCGACATGGTGGCGACCTATGCCAACCTGGAGAAGACCAGTTTCCCGTCCCTGTACGCGGCCACCAATCCGGGTGACGATTTCGCCGAGGCTTTCGCGAGCTACGTGCACGTGGTGCTGTTGCAGCGGCCCTGGCAGGTCACGATCTCGCGCTCGGGCGAAGTGCTGAAGGTCTTCAAGGCGTGCTGGGACGAACCGCGCTGCGCCGACAAGCGCAAGGTGCTGGAACAGATCCTCAAGCGCCTGGATTGACGCTGCGGTCCACTCAATGAAGCCGAAGCACCCGCCAGCCCCGCTCCTGCGCGATGGCGGCGAGCTTCGGGTCGGGGTCGACGGCGACGGGTTCGTCCACGGCCTCCAGCAGCGACAGGTCGTTGATCGAATCGCTGTAGGCCGTGCTGTGGAACCGGTCCAGGCTCTCCGCCCGCGCGTCCAGCCAATGATGCAGCCGCTCGACCTTGCCCTCCCGCATGTTGAGCGTGCCGCTCGAGCGCCCGGTAAAAAGGTCGTCCACGACCTCGGGTTCCGTCGCCAGCAGGTGCTCGATGCCGAAATGCGCCGCCGTCAGCTCGGTGATGAAGCGGTTGGTGGCCGTGGTCATTACCACCAGCTCATGCGCTTCGAGGCGCTGCCGCACCAGCTTCACCGCTGCGTCGGGGATGCGCGGCACCACGACCTGGGCCAGGAACTCGCGGCGCAGCGCCTCGCAATCGGCCGGCGTCTTGCCGGCCAGCGTGCCGATGTAGAAGTCGGCGAACTCCTGCATGCCCACAGTGCCCGCGCGGTAGCGCGCTTCCATGTCCGCGTTGCGCGCGGCGAACGAGGCGCGATCGATCAGCCCCTTGTCCATCAGGAAATCGCACCACAGCACGTCGCTGTCACCGGCCAGCAGTGTGTGGTCGAGGTCGAACAGCGTGAGCTGCGGCTTCACGGGCTGCGCAGGTGCCATGCCCTGGGCCGGGTGAACGCTTCGATGCCGTAGGTGGAGAGCGTGAGGCCGACGCCCGAATCGCCGAAACCGCTCCAGGGCAGGCGCGGGCTGACCCGGTCGCAGCAGTTCCAGTACAGGCTGCCGGCGTTGACTTGCGACATCAGGGCCTGCGCGCGTTTGCCGTCGGGGGTGTAGACGCCGGCTGTCAGGCCATAGCGGGTGTCGTTCATCAACCGCACCGCTTCCGCGTCGCCCGACACTTTCTGGATGCCGATGATCGGGCCGAAGCTTTCCTCCTTCATCACTTCCATGCCGTGGTCGACGTTGCTGAGGACCGTGGCCGCGTACCAGTTACCCGGGCCGGGCAGGCGCTGCCCGCCGGTGTGCAGCCTGGCGCCCTTGGCCTTCGCGTCCGCGACTTGCGCGTCCAGCACGTCCAGCTGTGGCGCGCGCGTGATGGCGCCGATGTAGGTGTCCTCGCTCATCGGGTCGCCGGTCTTGAAGCCCTTGACGGTGTCGACGAAGGTGGCGACGAAGGCGTCGTAATTTTTTTCGTGCACGTAGATGCGCTCGACCGAGCAACAGCTCTGGCCTGTGTTGTACATCGCGCCATCGGCCAGCGATTCCGCCGCGGCCTTGGGGTCGGCGTCGTCGCAGACATAGGTCGGGTCCTTGCCGCCCAGTTCCAGCTGGAGCTTCATGAAGCGCGAACCCACCGCCTGTGCGATGCGCGCGCCGGTGGCGTAGGAGCCGGTGAAGAACAGGCCGTCGATCTTCTGCTCCAGCAGCGCGGCGCCGACCGGGCCGGTGCCCACCAGCGCGATGAACACGTCGTCGGGCACGCCGGCCTCGTGCAACAGCCGCGCGATCTCCAGCCCGGTGAGCGTGGCGTATTCCGACGGCTTGTACAGCACGGCGTTGCCAGTCAGCAGCGCCGGCACGATCACGTTGCAGCCGACGAACCAGGGATAGTTCCAGGCCGAGATGTTGCCGACCACGCCCAGCGGCACGTGCTCGATGCGCTCCTTCATGCCGCCTTCTTCGTACACGGTCTCGGTTGCGGTGACCGGCTCGACCATGCCGACGAAGAAGTCCAGCCGGCCCAGCAGGCCGTTGAGCTCGTTGCGCGACATCTTGATCGGCTTGCCGGTTTCCCGCGTCATGGTGGCGGCCAGCGATTCGAGGTCGCGCACGACGCAGGCGCGGAATCGCTCGATGCAGGCCTTGCGCTCGGCCAGCGGCCGCGCCGCCCAGGCCGGCTGCGCGGCGCGCGCACGCGCGGTCTTGGCCGCGACCGAAGCCGCGTCGTCGGCCGGAACAGCGGCGATCTGTTCGCCGTTGGCGGGATTGTGGATGGCAAGTTGGCTCATGGTGTCGTCTGCTTTTTTCTGGCGGCGCTGGCGGCGGCAAGGAAATCCTCCAGCAACGGCCCGTCGTCGATGGTGTCCGAATCGGCGCGATGGAATTCCGGGTGCCACTGCACGGCCGCGAGGAACGGCTTGCTGCTGTCGCTGCGGCGGATCGCTTCGACGATCCCGTCCTCGTGGCTGCGCGCCTCGATCTCGAAGCCCGGCGCCAGGTCCTTGATCGCCTGGTGGTGGATGCTGTTGACCTTGGCCCGGGCGCCCTTCGGGTACAGCGACGCCAGCCGCGAACCCGGCGCGATTTCAACGCCGTGAAAATTGTTGTCGTAAACCACCGGGTCGCGATGGCGCAAGGCCTTCGGGATCTGGGTCTCGATGTCCTGGAACAGCGTGCCGCCATAGGCGACGTTCATCAGTTGCAGGCCGCGGCAGACACCGAAGACCGGCTTGGCGTGGCGCTCGAACGCCGCGACCAGGTCGATCTCGTACTCGTCGCGGATCTTGTCGCCACCCCACTTGGGCAGCAGCGGCTGCTCGCCATAACTCAGCGGCGAGACGTCGGCGCCGCCGTGCAGCACCAGGCCGTCGAGCCAGTGCGCGTAATGGTCCAGCGTCACGTCGCCGCGTTGCGTGGCGCCAGTGGGGCTGGGGATCATCACGGCCAGCGCGCCGGTGGACATGACCCAATGCGCGATCGACTGCTCGACGTACTGCAGCGTCTTGCCGGTGAAAAGCTGGCGCGCCGGGTCGGCGTGCATGAAGCAGGCCGAGATGCCGATCTTCAGGCGTACGGTGTGGGGCGTGTCCACTACATGGCTTCCTCGAACAGGCGCTGAAAGTCGGCCGCCGTCACGGGCCGCGGATTGGTCTGGTGGCAGATGTCGGCCACGGCGATTTCCACCAGCCGCGGCAATTGGTCGCGCTTGACGCCATGCGCGCCCAGTTTGCCGGTGATGCCGACCCGCGCCTTGAGCGCACGCAGCCAGGGTACGAACTCCTTGGCGCCGCCTTGCACCTTGCACACGTGGGCCAGCTCGTCGAATTTTTCCGGCGCGGCCTCGTAGTTCCAGGCCAGCACGGTATCGATCATCAGCGCGTTGGCCAGCCCGTGGTGGAGGTCGCAGACGGCGCCCAGCGCATGCGCGCAGGAATGGACGGCGCCCAGGTCCTTCTGGAACGCGATGGCGCCCATCATCGAGGCCATCATCATGTCGCTGCGCGCTTCCAGGTTGCCGGGCTCCTGCACCGCCTTGACCAGCGAGCGGGCCGCGATGCGGGTGCCTTCCAGCGCGATGCCGTCGCACAGCGGGTGGTAGGCGGGCGAAAGGTAACTCTCGATGTTGTGGGTCAGCGCGTCCATGCCGGTGGCGGCGGTGACATTGGCTGGCAGCGCGAGCGTGAGTTCCGGGTCGGCGAATACGATCTTGGCGAGTACCTTGGGGCTGAAGACGATGCGCTTCAGGTGCGTGTCGTCCTCGCTGATGACGGCGGATCGCCCCACCTCGGAGCCGGTGCCCGACGTCGTGGGCATCGCGACGAAGTACGGCAGCTCCTTGTCGATCGGCCGGACCTTGGGGTGGTCCCACACGTATTCCAGGATGTGGCCTTCATGCGTGGCGGCGATACCCACCACCTTGGCCACGTCCAGCGCCGCGCCGCCGCCGAAGCCGATCACGCAGTCGGCCTTGTGGTCCTTGTACGCCTGCGCGCCCGCCATCGCCTGGCTGGCTGTCGGGTTGCCGAACACGCCGGCGAACACCGCGACATCGAGGCCGGACAAATGGCCCTTGAACTCCGCCAGGACCGGCAGCGCGCCCAACGCCTTGTCGGTGACGATCAGCGGGCGCTTCAGACCCTGCGACTGCAGGTGCTTGGCCACCTCCTTGCGCGCGCCGGCGCCAAAGCGGATAGCGGTGGGAAACGAAAAACCGGTAATGCTCATGATGGGGTCAGTTCCAGGTACATGTGATTCTTGGCGTAGGCGCGGCCGTCGACCTTGATCGCGCCCGGCTCGATGCCGAACGAGCGGAAGCCGGCCGCCTCGTAGAAATTGGTGGCGACCTCGTTGCCTTCGGTCACGGTGAGCACCAGCAGCTCGATGCCCAGTTCGCGCGCGCACGCAAGCAGCGCGTCGATCAGCGCCCGGCCCATGCCGGTGCCGAAATATTCCTGCGAGACGTACATCCCGATGACGGTGGCCTTGTGGCGGTTCTTGGCGCGCCTTTCGCGCTCCATGCCGACCATGCCGCACAGCTGTCCGCCTTGGTACGCGCCCCAGAACATGGACTGTTCGCCGGCCAGCCGCGTCTCCCAGACCTCGATCGGCTGCTTCTCGTCGTCGTCATAACTCGACGTGAACGCCTCCGGGAATTCCCAGAGCGCGCGGATTCGCAGCGCCCGGTAGTCGGAGGCGTCGTCGGGGCCGAGGCGGCGGATTTCCATGGTGCGCTGTCAGATGATCTCGAAGTAGCGCTTCAATTCCCAATCGGTGACGCCGTCCAGCCACTGGCGCCATTCCCAGTCGCGGGTGGCGGCGAAGTGTTCGACGAAGGTGTCGCCCAGGAAATCCCGCGCGATCTTCGAGTTGCTGAAGTTGCGGGTGGTCTCGACCAGCGTGCGCGGCGCGCGCGGGATGTTCTCCGCGCCCTGGTTGGTGCCGGTGATCGGCGGCGCGGTGAGCTTCAGGCCCTTCTCCACCCCGTACAGCCCGGCCGCGATCACGGCGGCCATCGCCAGGTAGGGATTGACGTCCGCGCCGGGGCAGCGCGTTTCCAGCCGCGTCGACTTCACGCCGCCCGAGATCACGCGAAAGCTCGCGGTGCGGTTGTCGATGCCCCAGGTCGGCTTGACCGGCGCCCAGAAGCCGTCGACCAGCCGCTTGTAGCTGTTGATGGTGGGCCAGAACATCGGCGCGAATTCCATCAGGCACGCCACCTGGCCGGCGACATAGCTCTCGAACAGCTTGCTCATCTTGCGCGGCGATTTGCCGTCGTAGAACTGGTTGGTCTTGCCGTCCGACAGGCTCTGGTGGATGTGGCCCGAGCAGCCGGGCAGCTGCGAGTTCCACTTGGCCATGAAGCTGGGCATGATGCCGAAGCGGGCGCCGATTTCCTTGGCGCCGGTCTTGAACAGGATGGCGCGGTCGGCCTGCGCCAGCGCTTCGGAAAATCCGAGGGCCGCTTCATAGACGCCGGGGCCTGTTTCGGTGTGCAGCCCTTCGATCGGCACGCCGAAGGCCAGCATCTCGTCCATGATCGCGTTGAAGAACTCGCGGTTCTGGTTCACCCGCAACAGCGAGTAGCCGAACATGCCGGGCGTCAGCGTCTCCGGTCCCACGCCCTTCTTGGCAGCCCAGCTCTGCGGCGTCTCGATGAAGTTGAACCACTCGTACTCCATGCCCGTCATGACCTGGAAGCCGAGTTTCTCCGCGCGCTTCAAGACGCGCTTGAGGGTCTGGCGCGGGCACACGGCGTACGGGCTGCCGTCGGTGTTGATGAATTCGCCGAGAAAGAAATCGATGCCGCCATCCCAGGGCACGTTGCGGTGCGTGTCCAGGTCCAGCCGCGCCAGCGCGTCGGGAAAGCCGTGCTGCCAGCCGGTGACCTGCGTGTTGTCGTAGACGTTGTCGCTGGAGTCCCAGCCGAACACCACGTCGCAAAACCCGAAGCCGCCGCCCGGCCCCTGGTCGGCGGCGCCCTCGAACTTGTCCTTGTGCAGATACTTGCCGCGCAGCACACCGTCGATGTCGCTGCAGGCGACCTTGACCTTGTTGGCGCCGGACTTGCGGATCTTGGCTAGTGCGGGATGGACTTTTGCTGTGGCCATTACTTTTGTGTTCCTCGGTATTTTTGAACGCAGAGGTCGCAGAGGATTCGCAGAGAACGCAGAGGAATACAAAATGACTTCTCTGCGTCCTCTGCGTAACCTTTGCGTCCTCTGCGTTCAAAATTTCTTAGCGTCCGAACCAATCCTCAAATCGCAGGCTCCCCAGAAGCAATGCCCATATCTTCGAGCGCCAGAGCCACAGCCTGCACGGCCTGTTCCATCTCGTTCGGGCCGATCGCCCCGATACAGCCTACGCGAAAAGTTTCTACTTGTGTGAGCTTGCCGGGATACAGGATGAAACCGCGCTGCCGGGCCGACGCATAGAAGGTCTTGAAGTCGTAGCGCGCATCGCCCGGCGCGTGGAAGGTGACGATGATCGGCGCTTGCACCTCGGGGTCGAGGAAGGGCATGAAACCCAGCCGCGCCATGCCATGGATCAGCGTCTGGTAGTTGCGGGTGTAGCGCGCCAGGCGCGCCGGCTGGCCGCCCTCTTCCTCGAACTGCGCAACCGCTTCGGCCAACGCCACCACCACGTGCGTCGGCGGCGTGAAGCGCCACTGGCCGGTCTTCTCCATGTAGGTGTACTGGTCGTGCAGGTCCATCGCCAGCGACTGGCTGCGGCCGGCGCAGCTCTCCAGGATCGCCTTGCGGATGAAGACGAAACCCATGCCGGGCACGCCCTCCAGGCACTTGCCGCTGGCCGCCACCAGGGCGTCGAA